>CAZRFE010000101.1:0-7003 GCA_964599565.1 uncultured Gammaproteobacteria bacterium | reverse complement strand
TCATCAACGCCGAGCTGTGGGGCAAGGTCACCGACGTGCCCTGGGCGATCGTGTACCGCGGCGTGCCGCGGCATCCTTCGCAGCTTTATGAATTCCTTCTCGAAGGCGTGGTGATGTTCGCGGTGCTGTTCTGGTATTCGCGCAAGCCGCGGCCACTGCGCGAAGTTTCCGGGCTGTTCGCGATTCTCTATGGCGTGTTCCGGTTCGCGATCGAGTTCGTGCGCCTGCCGGATGCGCACATCGGCTATCTCGCATGGGGCTGGCTGACGATGGGGCAGGTGCTGTCGCTGCCGCTGATCATCATCGGCATCGCGCTCGTCGCCTGGGCGCGGCGCCGGCCGGGGAAACTCGCGTGAAGCAATACCTTGAACTGATGCGCCGCGTGCGCAGCGAAGGCGTGCGCAAGGACGACCGCACCGGCACCGGCACGCTGAGCGTGTTCGGTCACCAGATGCGCTTCGACCTCTCGGAAGGCTTTCCGATGGTCACGACGAAGAAGCTGCACCTGCGCTCGATCATCCACGAGCTGCTGTGGTTCCTGAAGGGCGACACCAACGTGCAGTACCTCAAGGACAACGGCGTCAGCATCTGGGACGAATGGGCGGATGCAGACGGCGATCTTGGTCCGGTCTATGGCTACCAGTGGCGCTCATGGCCCGCACCGGATGGCCGGCACATCGACCAGATCACGAAGGTGCTGGAGCAGATACGCACGAATCCCGACTCGCGGCGCCTCATCGTTTCCGCGTGGAATGTCGCTGACATCGACCGCATGGCGCTCGCGCCGTGCCATGCCTTCTTCCAGTTCTATGTCGCGGACGGGAAACTTTCGCTGCAGCTTTACCAGCGCAGCGCGGACATCTTCCTCGGCGTGCCGTTCAACATTGCATCGTACGCGCTGCTCACGCACATGGTCGCGCAGCAGTGCAATCTTGAAGCCGGCGATTTCGTGTGGACGGGCGGCGACTGCCATCTCTACGTGAATCATCTCGAGCAGGCGGACGAACAGCTGTCGCGCACACCGCTGCCGCTGCCGGTGCTCGGCATTCGCCGCAAGCCGCCGACGCTGTTCGATTACACGTTCGATGATTTTGAAATCCTCGGTTACACGTCGCATCCGCATATCAAGGCGCCTGTCGCCGTCTGAGGCGGCGTCCCTGTCCGGCGCCGGAAAGGGCGCTCGCCAGGAAACGCTTTGACGCTTGATGAGGAACCTGGCGATGACGGAAAGAAAGCATCACATCGACGGACAATGCCACTGCGGCAACATCCGCTACACCTTGCATACCGATGCACCGCGTGACGGTGTGACGCTGCGCATCTGCCGCTGCGATTTCTGCCTGCGTCACCGCCCGCGCTACTGGTCCGATCCCCAGGGGTCGCTCGAGGTGTCGATTGCGGATGCCGCGAACGTGCAGCGCTATCGCTTCGGGCACGGTACGGCGGATTTCGTCATCTGCCGCAACTGCGGCGTGTTCGCGTTCGCCGTCACAGAGGTCGATGACGCGCACTACGCGGTGACGAATCTCAATCTCGCGCTCGGGCGGGATGATGTACTGCCGGAAGCCTTCATCGAGGCGCTGTCGGAAAGCGAAGACGAGCGCACGCAGCGCCGGCGGCGCAACTGGACGCCGGTCAGCGGACATTGGCCGCCCGTGGAGCGAGAAGCGTGAAGGAAATTTCCTGGCAGGAGTTCGAGCAGGTCGAGTTGCGCGTCGGCACGGTCATCAAGGCCGAGGCATTCCCGGAAGCGCGCAAGCCCGCGTACCGGCTGGAAGTCGATTTCGGCGCGGACATCGGCGTGCGCAAGTCGTCCGCGCAGATCACCGTGCACTACACCGCGGATGAACTCGTCGGCCGCCAGGTCGTCGGCGTGGTGAATTTTCCCGTCAAGCAGATCGGGCCCATGCGCTCGGAATGCCTGGTCACGGGCTTCTACCGTGAAGACGGCTCCGTCGTCCTGTGCGTGCCCGACAAGCCGGTCGCGAACGGCAGCAAGCTCGGCTGAGACCGCTCGCCGCGGACGCTATACTTCGAGGAAAGATTCCGGGGGATGCACATGAAACTCTCTTTCGTCGTTGCCATGGGCGACAACCGCGCGATCGGCAAGGACGGCGGCATGCCCTGGCACATGCCGGCGGATCTCGCGCATTTCAAGCGCGTGACCATGGGCAAGCCGATGCTGATGGGCCGCCGCACGTTCGAGTCCATCGGCCGCGCGCTGCCGGGACGCGACAGCGTCGTGGTGACGCGTGATGCGGACTGGCAGGCGGAAGGCGTGACCGTTGCGCACGACATCAAGAGCGGTGCGCAGCAGGCGGCAGCGGCCGCGCGCGCGCGCGGCGTGGACGAGATCATGGTGATCGGTGGCGCGAGTCTCTACGAGGCGCTGATGAATCACGCGAACCGGCTGTACATCACCGAACTGCATGCACGCTTCGACGCGGATACCTACTTCCCCTCCATCGGTTTCGGCTGGGAAGAGGTGTCGCGCGAGCGGCACGACGCCGACGAGAAGAATCCCGTCGCCTACGATTTCGTCGTGCTCGAGAAGGGCGAGTAGCGCGGCCTACAGCCCGGCTTCGGCAAGCAGTCTTTCCGCATCGTCCAGCCTGACATCCCTGAAGGCATCCCGCTCGCGCGTCAGCAGCGCAAGGATTTCCTGCTGGCGCCGGCCGCGTTCGAGCGCATCCGCGTAGCTGATCTCGGGATGGAACATCACCATCGAGTAACGCGGGATGAAGCGCCCCGGGAACTTGCCTTCCAGCGCGAACTCGACTTCCTTCCTGAGATGAAACGCGGGGTCACGCACCGCGTCGCGCATTTCCGTGTAGTTCTCGAGCGCCATCGTCGCGATCGCATCGCCGTTCTGCTTGCGCGCTGCACTGTATGCATCGAACACCGCAGGCCAGTCGTTGCCGTGGCGCGCGATGAGATCGTCCAGCGCCACGCAATCCTCGAACGCGGCGTTCATGCCCTGGCCGTGGAAAGGCACGATGGCGTGTGCTGCATCGCCGACGAGCACGGCCTTGCCCTCGTGGTGCCAGGGATTGCAGCGCACCGTGCCGAGCATGCCGGTCGGGTTGCCGAAGAAATCCTTCTCGAGGTCCGGGATGAGCGCGAGCGTGTCCGGGAAACGTTCGGCAAAGAATGCACGCAGCGCACTCGGGTCATCGAGCGATGCAAACGACGGTTCGCCCTCGCGGGCGAGAAACAGCGTGCAGGTGAAACTGCCGTCGAGGTTCGGCAGTGCGATGACCATGTAGCCGCCGCGCGGCCAGATGTGCAGCGCTTCCTTCTCGATGCGCCAGCCGCCATCGGCATCCGGCGGAATGACGAGTTCCTTGTACGCATGATCGAGGATGTCCTCGCTGTGCTGGATGCCAAGGCGCGTCGCCATCGCATGGCGCACCGGCGAGCCCGCGCCATCCGCCGCGAAGACCGGCAGGCCGTGATCCTCGAACACGTCACCCGTGTTCACGTTCTTCACGATCAGCGCGTTGCGCGCGAAATCGATGTCCTGCACCTCGTGGTTGAACAGGATGCGCACCTTGCCCGTGGCTTCCGCGGCGTTCATCAGCGCCTTGTTGAGTTCGGCGCGGGAGACGGAGTAGTTCACCTCGTGCGCGTGGCTGCCGTAGGCCTGGTACTTGAGTTCGCCTGCAACGGAATGCAGCATGCGTCCCGGCATCGGGATCATCAGCGGACGTACGCGGTCCATCACGTTTGCGCGTTCCAGCGCGCGGATGCCGCGTGCCGCAAGCGCAAGATTGATGGAGCGGCCCGCGCTCATCGCCATCTCGCGCATGTCGCCGCGCTTCTCGTAGATCACGACCTCGAAGCCGCGGCGGGCGAACATGACGGCGAGCAGCGAACCGGCGAGGCCGGCGCCGGAGATGATGAGACGGTTGTTGTCGGTGATATTCATTTCGGATTTCTCGAAAGATCGAAAACCTGTCGCTATTCCAGCGTTTCCTTCAGCACATCCACGAACCGGTATGCGTCCATGTACGAGTTGTACAGCGGCACGGGCGCTACGCGAATGACGTCGGGTTCGCGCCAGTCGCAGGTGACGCCGTTGCTTTCCAGCGCATCGAACACCGCACGCCCCTGCGTCCCGGCAGCCGCGGTGACGCGCAGGGAAAGCTGGCAGCCGCGGCGCATGGGTTCGGCGGGCGTGATGATCTCGATCGCATCGGGCAGGCGTTCGAGGAGCAGGAATTCAAGGTAGCTCGTCAGCCTTTCCGATTTCGCGCGCAGCCGCCCGATGCCTGCTTCATGGAAGATTTCGAGCGACGCGAGAATCGGTGCGAGCGCGAGGATCGGCGGATTGGAAAGCTGCCAGCCTTCCGCACTTTGAATCGGATGAAACTCGGGACCCATGCGAAAGCGCGTGGACTTGTCGTGTCCCCACCAGCCGGCGAAGCGCGGCAGCGCGTCGGCGTGATGACGCTCGTGCACGAAGCAGCCGGCAACGGCGCCGGGACCGGCGTTCATGTACTTGTAGTTGCACCATGCCGCGAAATCCACGTTCCATGCGTGCAGGTTCATCACCAGGTTGCCGGCGGCATGCGCGAGATCGAAACCGACGATACAGCCCTTGCGCTGCCCGAGGCGCGTCACTTCCGCCATGTCGAACACCTGGCCGCTGTAATACTGCACGCCCGGCAGAAGAATGAGCGCGATCGATTCGCCTTCCTTCTCGATGAGCGCGTACAGGTCTTCATCGCGGATCACGGCCTCGCCGTCGCGCGGGCCGATCTCGATCAGCGCCTCGGCGGGGTCGAAGCCATGAAAGCGGATCTGCGATTCGACGGCGTAACGGTCGGAAGGAAACGCGGGCTTCTCGATCAGTATCCGGAAACGCGCCGCGCTCGGGCGGTAGAAACTCACCATCATGAAATGCAGGTTCGCGGTGAGCGAATTCATGTTCACGACTTCGGAGGGTTTCGCGCCGACGAGTTCCGCCGTCCTTTCCGTCAGGAATTCGTGGTACGGCATCCACGGGCGGCGCGCGTCGAAGTGCCCGCGCACGCCGAGCAGTTCCCATTCTTCCAGCTCCTGTTCGACGAACGTGCGCGTTGACTTCGGCTGCAGGCCGAGCGAGTTGCCGCACAGATAGATTTCCTCGTCGAGATTCTCGCGCCTCGGTATGTGGAAGCGCTCGCGGAAGGATGACAGTTCGTCGGCGCGGTCCTGTTCGGCCGCGTAATTGAGGTCCGTGCGATGGGTCATGGATTCAGTACCTGGTAGAGCAGCGGGCGGCTCGGCGCCGCATCGGTCATGAAAGGCGGCATCTGCAGATCGAGCAGGTAATAGCCGTCGGGAACAACATCGGGAACGTAGATCAGCTCGGTGACCGTGCAGTGCGCGCGATCCGCGGCGGCGGCGTCGCGTTCACCGGGCGGCAGGCCGAAGAAGATGTGGTGCGCGGAAAGACGGCCGCCGTCCGCCATGCGATCAAGGCTCGGCACGTCGACAAGCACGTGCTCGACATTCATTTCCACGAGCAGGCTCGCCGCTTCCATGGAAAGAAATGGCGGCGGCGTTTCGGCATGGTATTCGTGTGTCGCCTTCTTCTCGGGATTCGGCAGCGTGCGGATGACGAGCGCGCGGCGCAGCTCCGCTGCCTGCCATTGTTCCAGCGCGTGCCGGATGGCATACGCGGTGATCATGCGGTCGGAAGGTTCCGGGTTCGGCAGCGACGTCTCGCGCGTTCTTGCGTGCGTCATCGGCTCGACGCTGATGAGCGTTGCGGGCAGCAGCCCGCCGCGCAATGTCTCCGGCGCGAATACATCGTTGTGCACGATGTGGCCGATGCATTCGGTGTGCGTGCCGTTGCAGTGCGGTGTGAGATGGTAGACATCGACATTGCAGCTGCCGCCGCGGCGCGTGTCGCCCGTCCACTCGCCGACCTGCAGGGATTCTCTCGACGCGCGCGGCGCGCCGAAGCAGTTCGGCTGCTCGCCGTCGAACACCAGCGGAACGGAAATGTCGATCGCGGCGTCGGAATCCACGATCAGCGTTCGCTTGTCCATTTCAAGCTGCAGGCGGCTCATGCAAAACGGTTCCGGTCGAGGCCGAGCCACTCGAGTGCCGCGCCGTGCAGCAGGAGATCGCGCGCCTTCACATCGAGATCGAGCGATTCGATCAGCTTGCCAGGATGATGCTCGCCGAGCGGGAACGGATAATCGCTGCCAAGCGCGATGCGCTCGGCGCCGATCAGTTCGATCAGGTAGCGCAGTGCGGCGGCGTCATGCACGAGCGAATCCAGCCAGAACTTCCCGAGACACTCGCGCGGGCTGCAGTCGTAATCCGCGGCGCACAGGTCCGGCCGCACGTCGTAGCCGTGCTGGATGCGGCCCATGGAGAACGGAAACGAACCGCCGCCGTGCGCAAACGCGACGCGCAACGCCGGCAGGCGCTGGAACACGCCGCCGAAGATCATCGAGGTGATGGCAAGGCAGGTCTCGGCGGGCATGCCGACCAGCCACGGCAGCCAGTACTTCGGCATGCGTTCCTTCGCGAGCATGTCCCAGGGATGCACGAAGATCGCGGCGCCGAGATCCGCGGCCGCCTCGAAGACGGGAAACAGCCGCGGCGAATCGAGGTTGTCGCCGTTCACGTGCGAGCCGATCTGCACGCCGGGCATGCCGAGTTCATGCACGCAGCGCTCGAGCTCGCGCACCGCGAGGTCCGTATCCTGCAGCGGCAGCGTGCCGAGCGCGACAAGGCGTTTCGGATTCGTTGCCGCGGTTTCGGCAATGTGATCGTTCAGGAACTTCGCAAGATCAAGTCCGTGCTCTGGCTTCGCCCAGTAGCTGAACATCACGGGCACCGTGGAGAGCACCTGCACGTCCACGCCGGTTGCGTCGCATTCATGCAGGCGAACGCCCGGGTCCCAGCAGTTCGCCTCGATCTCGCGGAAGAAATGGCCGTCCTTCATCATGCGCGCACAGCCCGTCGGCTGGTGTTCGAGATTGATGAAGCCGCCGTAGCCGTA
>CAZRFE010000100.1:0-7040 GCA_964599565.1 uncultured Gammaproteobacteria bacterium | reverse complement strand
GCGACGCGCTGCCAGATTTCCTCGGTGAGAAACGGCATGTACGGATGCATCACGCGCAGCAGTGCTTCGAGCGTGGTGACGAGCGTGTGACGCGTGCCGCGCTTCTGCGCGTCGGTTGAATCTTCCGACTGCAGCACGGGCTTCGAGAGTTCGAGGTACCAGTCGCAGAAATCGCCCCACGTGAAATCGTGGATTGCGTTCGCGACAAGGTCGAAGCGGTAGGTCGCGAGTTGTTTCTCGATTTCCGCGATGGTCGTGCCGAGGCGGGAACGTATCCAGCGATCCGCCGCGGACATCGTCATCTCGCCGCCGCTTGTTCCGCAGTCCTGGCCTTCCGTGTTCATGAGCACGTAGCGTGCGGCATTCCAGATCTTGTTGCAGAAGTTCCGGTAGCCTTCGAGCCTGCCGAGATCGAAGTTGATGTCGCGGCTCGGCGAGGCGAGCGCGGCGAGCGTGAAGCGCAGCGCGTCGGTGCCGTGCGGCTTGATGCCGTCGGGGAAACTCCTGCGCGTATTCTTCGCGATCTTCTCGGCAAGCTGCGGCTGCATCATGCCCGCGGTGCGCTTCTGCACAAGGTCTTCGAGCGCGATGCCGTCGATGAGATCGATCGGGTCGATGACATTGCCCTTGGACTTCGACATCTTCTGCCCGTGCTCGTCGCGGATGAGCCCGGTGATGTAGATCTCGCGGAACGGCACGATGTCCTTGAATTTCAGGGTCATCATGATCATGCGCGCGACCCAGAAGAAGATGATGTCGAAGCCGGTGATCAGCACGTTGGTCGGCAGGAAGGTTTCGAGATCCTTCGTGTCTTCCGGCCAGCCGAGTGTCGCGAACGGCCACAGCGCGGAGGAGAACCAGGTGTCGAGCACGTCGTCATCCTGGCGAAGTTCGATGCCGCCGAGACGGTACTTGGAACGCACGTGATCCTCGTCCTGGCCGACGTACACGTTGCCGTCGTTGTCGTACCACGCCGGGATGCGGTGTCCCCACCACAGCTGGCGCGAGATGCACCAGTCCTGCAGGTTGTTCATCCACTGGAAATAGGTCTTCGACCAGTTCTCCGGCACGAAACGGATTTCGCCGGATTCGACTGCCTTGATCGCCGCGCCGCCGAGATCCTTCGCGGGATCTTCATGGCGCATCTTCATGTACCACTGGTCGGTGAGGTAGGGCTCGACGACGGCGTTGGAACGGTCGCCGCGCGGAACCATCAATTTATGTTCGTCGATCTTCACGAGCGCGCCTTCGTGCTCGAGATCCGCGACGATAACCTTGCGCGCCTCGAAGCGATCCATGCCGCGGTATTTTTCCGGCGCGTTTTCATTCACCTTCGCGTCCGGCGTGAAGATGTTGATCAGCGCAAGCGCATGACGCTGGCCGATCGCGTAATCGTTGAAATCATGCGCGGGCGTGATCTTCACGCAGCCGGAACCGAATTCCGGATCGACATAGTCATCCGCGATGATCGGAATCTCGCGCCCGGTGAGCGGCAGCGTGAGTGTCCTGCCGATGAGCGTCGCGTAGCGTTCGTCTTCCGGATGCACGGCAACGGCGGTGTCGCCGAGCATGGTTTCCGGCCGCGTGGTCGCGACGGTGACGTAACCGCTGCCGTCGGTGAGCGGGTAGCGCAGGTGCCACAGCTTGCCGTTCTCTTCCTCCGAAATCACTTCGAGATCGGAAAGGGCGGTGAGCAGCACCGGGTCCCAGTTCACGAGTCGCTTGCCGCGGTAGATGAGGCCTTCATCGTAAAGACGCTCGAAGACTTCCATCACCGCCTGCGTGAGACCGGGATCCATCGTGAACGCTTCGCGCGACCAGTCGGTGGAATCGCCGAGCCGGCGCATCTGCCGCGTGATGGTGCCGCCGGAGTATTCCTTCCACTCCCACACCTTGTTCACGAACGCTTCGCGGCCAAGATCGTGGCGCGTCTTTCCTTCCGCGTTCAGCTGCCGCTCGACGACCATCTGCGTGGCGATGCCGGCGTGATCGGTGCCGGGCTGCCACAGCGTGTTGTCGCCGCGCATGCGGTGATAGCGGATGAGCGCGTCCTGCAGCGTGTGCTGGAAGGCGTGGCCCATGTGCAGCGTGCCGGTGACGTTCGGCGGCGGAATGAGGATGCAGTAGCTGTCGTCGCCGTCGCCGGACGGCTTGAAGAAGCCGTTGCGTTCCCAGGAGTCGTACCAGCGCTGCTCGATCGCCTGCGGTTCGTAGGTCTTGTCCATGAAAGCCTGCTGATGTCGGTCGCGGCCTGCGGCCGGGAGTCAAGAATGTGCGGGGATTATAAACGAGCGCTTCAGCGTTCCGGCGTCTCGTGATCCGGCCCGCGCAGCACGCCGTCGAGAATTTCCGGCAGCCGGTCGCGCAGGCGCGCTTCGACGCGATGACGCAGCGCTTCCTCGAATTCCGCGCGCAGTTCGTTCAGCGCGGCGTCGATCTCGTCGGCAAGACGGTCGGCGAGCGCATCGCGCAGGGCATCGAGATCAAGACCGCTGTCCGCGAACAGGTCGAGGTTCGGCGGCGGCGTGGCGGCGGGAACGGCGACGATCTCGTCGAGTTCGGGGATCGCGTTTTCATCCGGCGCGTCGGGCGTGCGCATCATGTGTCGCTCAGAGCTTGTGTGTCCTGAGAGAGTAACCGCGGTCGCGGTAGAAACGGAACCGTTCGCGGCCGGCGTCGCGCACCGCCGGCTCCTCGTTCACGACCTCGGCGACGCGATCGAAGCGGCTGAAGAACGCGGGCACCGCATCGGCGAGGTTCATGAGCAGGTAGGCGGGCGCGGCGGGCTCCTCGCCCGCGCCGATGATGACAGGTGCGTCGGGATCGCCGCCGGCCCTTGCATGCGGCACGAACGCACCATCGCTGAAGGTCCAAAGGAGATCGTCGAGCCGTCGCGCCTGTTCGGCGTCGGCGGCGTGAATGAACACGCGATGCCCGAGCCCGAATGCCTTCTCCACGATGCGGCAGGCGAGCTGTTCGCGCTTGCCGGCGGCGGAATCGGCGAGGACGTAGAAGTCGATTTCGGTCATGTGAAGATAACGGCTGCAGGAGCGGCTTCAGCCGCGATGGTTCACGACTGAAGCTGCTTGCTGCATGTTGCGGATCACGCCTTGTCGAGCAGGTAGCGGAACAGCAGTGGCACGGGGCGGCCAGTCGAACCTTTGGGGTTGCTGCTGTTCCAGGCCGTGCCGGCGACGTCGAGATGCGCCCAGCGGAATTTCTTCGTGTAGCGCGCAAGGAAGCACGCTGCGGTGATGGTGCCGGCTTCGCGCCCGCCGACATTTGCCATGTCCGCGAACGGCGACTTGAGCTGGTCCTGGTAGTCGTCCCACAGCGGCAGTTCCCAGACGCGATCGCCGGATGCATCCGCGGCGTTGCGCAGGTCAGCGATCACGCCTTCGTCGTTGCCGAGCAGGCCGGTTGCATGCGAGCCGAGCGCGATCACGCACGCGCCGGTGAGCGTTGCGATGTCGATGACGGATTCCGGCTTGTAGCGCTCCGTGTAGGTGAGCGCATCGCAGAGGATCAGGCGGCCCTCGGCGTCGGTGTTGAGAATCTCGATGGTCTGGCCGGACATGGAGGTGACGATGTCGCCCGGCTTGTTGGCAGCGCCGTCCGGCAGGTTTTCCGACGACGGCACGACGCCGATGACATTGATCTTTGCACCCAGTTCGCACAGCGCCTTGATGGTGCCGAACACGCTCGCGCCGCCGCACATGTCGAACTTCATTTCATCCATCTGCGCGGCGGGCTTGATGGAGATGCCGCCGGCGTCGAAGGTGAGTCCCTTGCCGACGATGGCGTGCGGCTTCTGCTTCGCGTTGCCGCCCTTGTACTCGAAGATGATCAGCTTCGCGGGCTCGCGGCTGCCTTTCGACACGGACAGCAGCGCGCCCATGCCGAGCTCGGTCATCTTCTTCTCGTCGAGCACGGTGACCTTCAGCTGCTCGTAGGCGCGCGCCATCTTCTTCGCTTCATCGGCGAGATACGTCGGCGTGCAGATGTTGCCGGGCAGGTTGCCGAGATCGCGCGCGAGCGCGACACCCGCGGCGAGCGCCTCGCCTTCGCGCACCGCCTTGCGCAGCGTGGCGGCGTCTCCATTGCCGGCGACGAGCATGACGCGCGCGAGCTTCGGCTTGCCGTTTTCCTTGTCCTTGCTCTTGCAGGCATCGAAGCGGTACATCGCCGCGCTCAGCGCGGAGACACTGTCGCGCGCACCGCGGACGGGGTCCGCAAACGCTTCATGCAGCGCGAGCGTGACGCTCGCGGCCTCGATGCTGCGCAGTCTTGCGGCCGCGGCACGCAGGATGGTTTCGAGCTGGTGCGGGCGGAACTCCTCGCGCTTGCCGAGTCCTGCGAGCAGCACGCGCTTCGCCTTGATGCCCGGCACGCGCAGCACGAGCTGCGATTCGCCGCGCCGGCCCTTGAAGCCGCCGTCCTGCATCGCGCTTTGGATTGCGCCGCCCGCGGCCTTGTCCAGAGTGGTGCCGGAAGGCGTCAGTTCCCGTTCCTGGAAGACGCCGAGGATCGCACAGTCGGACTGCACGCCGGCAAGCTCACCGGACTTGATGGAAAATTGCATGCCTTGGAACTCCTGTTGAATATGTCGTCTTGCGCGGCCGATGTGGCTGCGGGTGACGGGATCACAAACCCGCGCGCGGCTCCGTTATCATGAGCGCGCTGCCGGACTGGTATCGAAATCCGGGGCAGGGACGAGATTTTGGCGGCCAATTCTACCTAATGAACGGGCTTACGTGAAAAAAGTGCGCAAGAAAACCCTGAAAATCGCGATGAAAACGTGCAGCCAGAAGCATCCCGCGGCCGGTTCACGCGCATTGAAAGCGCACGCTGATGTTTATTGTTAACCGCTACGTGATGCGCGAAGCCCTCGCGGCGTGGCTTGCGGTCACCGGCGTGCTGCTTGCGATCATCAGCAGCCACCGTTTCGCGCGCTTTCTCGGCGAGGCCGCCGCCGGCAAGCTGCCGGGCCGTGCGGTGTTCGAACTGCTTGGCTACGGCAGCATCGGTTTTCTCACCGTGCTCGTTCCCGTCGGTTTCTTCCTCGGCCTGCTGATGGCGTTTGGCAGGCTCTACCGTGACAGCGAGATGACCGCGCTCATCGCCTGCGGTGTCGGTCCCGCGCAGCTGTACCGGCCGGTATTCGCGCTCGGCGTCGCGGCGGCGCTGCTGTTGTCCGCGCTCACGCTGTACGGCGCGCCGTGGGCTGCGCAGCAGGCGCTCGAAGCGCGCCGCGCGGCGGAGAAGGAAGCGGAGCTCGGCGTGTTCGAGTCGGGCCGTTTCAAGAGCGCGCAGGGTGGGAACGCGGTTTTCTATGCAGGATCCGCGGACGCTGCAAGCGGCGTGCTGGGCGATCTGTTTCTCAGCCAGGTGCAGTCCGACGGCGAGCAGGCCGTGGTGAGCGCGGCGTCGGGCGAACAGCGTCACGATCCCGACACCGGCCGCCGCCTGCTCATCCTGCATGACGGCATCCGTTATGACGGCGTGCCCGGTTCCGCCGACTATCGCGTGCTGCGTTTCGCGGAGCATGGCGTGGAGATCGCGCCATCCGCGCCGGACCTTGCAACCAGCAAGCGCGATGGCATTGCGACAAGCGCGCTGCTCGCATCGGGCGATCCGCGCGATGTTGCAGAACTGCAGTGGCGCATCTCCGGTCCGCTCATGCTGCTGGTGTTCGCGTTCATCGCCGTGCCGCTGTCGCGCACGCGGCCGCGCGAAGGCCGCTACGGACGCATCGTCGTCGGCGTGCTGCTCTATGTCGTGTACTCGAACGTGCTCGGTCTTGCGCGCCTTGGCATCGAGCGCGGCGAACTGCCGCCGTGGCTTGGCCTGTGGGTCGTGCATCTCGTGTTCGTGTGCGCGGGCATCCTGCTGCTTGCGCATTCCGTCGGCTGGCGTTACGCCTTCGGCGGTGCGCGGGAGGCGGCAGCATGATCGGCATACTCGATCGTTACCTCGCGCGGCAGGTGATCGGCGCAACGCTGCTGGTCGCACTGCTGCTCGTGGCATTGAGTGCGTTTCTTCTTCTTCTCGGCCAGCTCGACAATCTCGGTGGCGACTACCGGCTGCTTGAAGCGTTCCAGTTCGTTGCGTTGAGCGCACCACAACAGCTGTACGAACTGCTGCCGATGGCGGTGCTGCTCGGCGCACTGATCGGTCTTGGGCAACTCGCCTCCGCGAACGAACTCATGGTGATGCGCGCGGCAGGCGTTTCCGTTCTGCGCCTGGGACGCGGCGCACTGCTCGGCGGCCTGATCCTTGCTGTTGCCACGTTTCTCCTCGGCGAGTTCGTCGCGCCGCCGGCCGAACAATACGCACGCTCGATGAAGAACATGGCGCGCACGCAGCGCGTGAGCTGGCTCGGTGCGAGCGGCGTGTGGGCGCGCGATGGCGATCGCTACGTGAACGTGCGGCAGATGCTGCGCGAGGACGAGCTGCGCGGCGTGTCGATCTTCGAGTTCGATGCCGACGGCGAACTGCGCCAGGTTTCCGTTGCGCGCGCCGCGCACGCGGACAGCGACGGCTGGAATCTTTCACGCATCGACGTGACGGAATTCACGAGCGAAGGCATCAAGACGCATCGTGTCCGCAGCGCGCCATGGGAGACGCTGCTGAACCCGTCATTGCTCCGTCTGTTCGTGATCGAGCCCGACACACTGTCGATGCAGGGCCTTTCGCGCTACATCGACTACCTCGAACACAACGGACTTGAAACACGCCGCTACGAGCAGACGTTCTGGATCAAGGTCGTCGCGCCCGTGAGCGTGCTCGTGATGGTGTTGCTTGCCGTGCCGTTCGTCTTCGGCCCGATGCGCAGCGTAGGGCAGGGACAGCGCGTCATCTTCGGCGTGCTGATCGGCGTCGGCTTCTACGTGTTCAATCTCACGCTCGCACAGAGCGGACTTGTCTTCGGCCTCAATCCCTTCATCTCCGCGTGGCTGCCGACAGCGCTGTTCGCGGTGGGGAGCGTGTTCGCGCTGAGCCGCGTGCGATAGCGGGTTTCGATGCGTTGCGGCCGGTTT
>CAZRFE010000099.1:0-7041 GCA_964599565.1 uncultured Gammaproteobacteria bacterium | reverse complement strand
ACACCATGTCCAACCAGCCTTGTCGGCGTAATAGGTTCAATTCCTTAATGATTTCGTTCGCTACTGTTGCGTGTTGCGGGCTAACCATGCTCGTTCCTTGATCAAACCGTCCTTCCCCGTCGTTCCATTGCACCACCGACTCGAACGCGGACGATGCTGAAGGGAACGGTACGAAGAGTATGTGCGGTTGAACTTTTCTTCGCCGCAGCCCAGAATTGCATCGTTCCCGCTCTGCTTCGGCACCGGGCATTCAAGACTGCGCAAAGGCCCGCCCAGCGCAGCCGGTTCAGCCAGCGGTGATGACAAACCAGGCTGAATCGTGTTTAAGGCCCCTTCGGGGGCCTTGTCATTTCTGCATGCGTCAAAGGTGGCGTGCAACGTGGCCGATGTTCAAGCCATGGAGAATGCATCCATACACCTCCTTCATTCGTTCGCTGCCAAGTTTTTGCGTGAAGTAAATCCGCTTGCCCGTATCTGGGTCCCGCTTGCCGAGACGGATCAGGTTGAGGCGGTGATGGCCAACGGTATAAATCATGTCGCCCTTGACCCAGGAATCCCTTTCCTGGAAGTGCCGCAGCTGCGGCATGCATGCTTTCGGCAAGCGGATGTGGCAGCGTTCAACGGGATCAGGAGCTGCCGTACTCAAAGCCACCACCGTGACAAGACCACCGCGGCGAGTGGAAAGCACAATCACCGGCCGAACCTTCACCATTTCCGGCGTCCGGAATCCCGTTGAGAAATCGCACATCAACATCTGCCCAATCCCTGGATGAATCGTCAGCGCCATTGCCTTTCCCTTGGCTCGTCAATCCTTGAAAGGCGGCGAGTATAGGCACGCTGCAGGAATTCATGCACGCATCCTCGACGTCACATTGAACGAAACATCCGGCGGACTGCATTCATTTCCTCAATCAAACCGTCCTTCCCGTCGCTAATCCCCAGCACCTGGTTTCGGCAGGCCCAAACCGTTTCCGGCTTCGAGAACCGACACGTCGCAATCACTTAAACGTAGTCATCCCGGAAATGCGCCGTCACGACGCACGTAAAGACGAACATGCTTAGCGGCGCATTGTCCGGGACCCACGCTTTCGCGCGTCGTGCAAGGCATGACAGTCGCGAGGCAGTCCTGCCCGCTGGGCTTCGCACCCGCTCATGCGGAATCAGGATTTCTCGCGGCCACATGCAGCGAGCAACAACACTATTAATAAGGTGTGGATGAATGTCATGGCCGGCGCATCGGCTGTGGGAATTGGACTTCACGGGACCAGTAACCAATAATCCTTCGGGAGCGTCAGCGCTCGACCGTTTCAGCCGTCTTCCCGGGGGGGGTAAATGGCCAACATGTGGATGGTGCGTTCCGCATCCGGCGGACGTCTCGCGGACGTCTGCCATGAGAAGGGTGTGGTCGCCATAGGCTGGGGCGATATCGGCGACCTCAGCCAGTTCAAGGACAAGCAAGCAATCATCAATGCGATCGAAAGCAAGTGGCCGGAGTGGTCGCCAGAACGTGTCATGTTTCTGCCAACGTGCCGGGTCTCAAGGACGATTACTAGCTGATCGCGCAACGCCCCTTCCATATTGCACATCTGCGATCTGATGCGCAGTGCATAGGAATCATGAATCGATGGGCGCGAAGCAAAGACCTAAGTTCCGTTGCAGAAGACTTATGAGCCAGAACGGCACACTCGTTTGAAGTTGAAGAATATAGCAGGTGAAAAAATGATAGATGAAAACGTCTCCATAGAGAGCATTCCATCCGAGGTCGAAGATAACTATACGAACGACGATTTGTTCAATATTACATCGTGGGGCGCCGATCTTTCGTTTCGCGAGTTGGTAACAATGTATCGAGAAGGGGAGCTTATTAAACCAGAGATCCAACGAAACTATGTGTGGGATAAAAAAGAGGCTAGTAGGTTCATCGATTCTCTTCTGATGGGATTGCCAGTGCCAAGCATCTTTCTTGCGAGGTCTAGCAATGAGAAAAAACTTATCGTTGATGGTTATCAGCGAATCATGACCGTTCACGATTTCATGAGAGGAGTATTCGCGAAAGACAATTCTAGTTTTAAGCTTGTAAATTCCGAACAAATCAATGAGCGTTGGAGGAGCAAAACGTTCTCGGAACTACCCGACGAGCTCCAGCGAAAAATAAAATCAACAACTATCCACGCAATTATATTCGAGCAGCGTCACCCCGAGAACGATGATACGAGTCTTTATCAAGTATTCGAGCGTATTAACACGAGCGGCAGAGGCCTTACTCCTCAAGAGATTAGAAATTGCGTTTATCAGGGCGCCCTAAATTCGTTCTTGATAGAGATCAATCAAAACCATGTATGGCGCAAGCTTTTTGGTTCGAAAGAGCCGGATTCCAGAATGCGCGATATGGAATTCATCTTGCGGTTTCTGTTGCTTAAAAAAAATGACATGAGGAATCATGAAAAGCGGTACTCATTAAAAAAATGTTTGAATGACTTCATGAAGGATAAAACCAACAATACAGACGTCGCCATCGATGAATTCCGGTCGTCGTTTACTAACATGCTCGAGTATCTTGATAGATCTTTAGGTAGTAATGCATTTCATAATGCATCTGACAGAGGAGGGTATGTAGAAAAATTCCATCCTACTATTTTTGATTCGATCTCTGTCGCAACCCATTTATTCTTGTCCGCTCAGGTGAGTAACGTGGCGCCTGATGAAGGGCTGGAGAAGAGAAAAATAGAGCTTCTTAAAGATGATACTTACAAGTATGCAATTCGCGCGGAAACCATGCGCGGGCTTCGGATAGATGAGCGTATAAACCGTGCCGGAAAATATCTCTATGGGGCGGATCTGTGAATAATGAGAATGCTGGTAGTCAGCTCGAATTATGCGATAGCGAGTTGCGCCAAATAGAAATGCTAATCGAAGAGGTTGTTGGATCGACGGGTACCCTCGTCAAATATTTGACCAAGTACGCGTTGATTAGATCCTGCGGGGCAATAGAATTTTCTTACAAAACGATCATCGCCGATTTTGACCAGCATACTCACAATGAACAGATCAGAAACTTCCTGCAGTCAAAGGTGCGAGAAAGTTCTTCTAATCCGTCGATCGACAATATTTTGAACACGTTGAAGAGTTTTGATGAAGGATGGAAGAATGCCTTGAGAGAGAAAATCAATTCGCATCCAGACCGTGAAAGGATTAGATCGTCAATGCAATCGTTAGTTACCCTTCGTAACGAATTCGCTCATGGCGGGAGCCCAGTAACTTCTTTTAATTCGATTTACGAATACTATAAAGACGGAAAGCTCGTGCTCGAAATGCTTGATTCCATTGTTAATGCGTCTTCTGAAAGTACAAGCAGTATTTAGTCAAGGGGCAATGGTCGCATTTAGGGGTTCTGGCGATACAGACGAGCGCAGCGAGGTCGAGGCACGCAAAATTTATATCCCGCGCATATTTTTTACCGACTAGGTTTCGAGCTTCTTTTTGAAGGACGGGGTCATAGCGAATGTCCACCTTACTCTTGGCCTCCATTAAACGGAAAAGTAGGCGCGCCATATTGACGTCCAAAAGCGGCTTTGGACGGTGAAATATCATCAGCTCAATCGCGTTAGCTATGTACTGCCCCACACCTGGTAATGACTCAATCTTTATGCGATTCTTCGGCAAGCAGTCGCAGTAGTTATCCATAGCTTGCGCTAGCTTCTTAAAGGAGTGTGCGCGGCGTTTCCAAAGTCCAAACGGACGTAACGCTCGCTCGACGTCTTCCAAGCGAGCCTGTCGAATTGATGCCCAGTCTGGAAAGGTAGCGAAAAATTCATCGCGCCTTGCGGCCACGGTTTCCGCGCGAGTTTGTTGTAGTAACGATTCGGTAATTACGATTGAAAACTCGCTCTCGTTGCCCGACCGCCACGCGAACTTCCTTCCGCTATGCGCGTACCACGCTAGTAGACGGTTTCGGACAGCGATATATGAGAATGCTATCGGCATGATTCTAAGGTGCTGTTTTTAAATACAAAGAAAAGCCGCGGCTGCCACCTGGAGTCTTCTGGAGAATCAGGTTATCATTCGCGCGGTTTTCAAGCTGGCTTAAAAAAGGAGTCCACGTTGTCTCGCCGACTCACCATGATCGATCTGTTTGCTGGCTGTGGTGGTCTATCTCTTGGCCTAGAGCAAGCCGGTTTTGAACCGCTATTCGTAAACGAGCTGAATCCTGATGCGCTAGAGACCTATCTCGAGAACCGCAGACTAGAGAATCCGCTCCTTGATAAGTACAAGGTGAATGACGTCAAACAACTTGTATTGGATGACGCGCTGCGAAACGACCTATTCGCTGGCATGAAGCGAGACTATAAGCTGAAGCCAAAAAAGCACGAAGGGCTTGGCGTTGATCTTCTTGTCGGTGGACCACCATGTCAGGGGTATTCGGGAATCGGACACCGTAGATCGTATTCAGTTGATCGAAAGCAATTGCCATCGAATCATCTGTACGAAGACATGGCTTTCCTCATCGCACAGATACGGCCAAAGATTTTCTTATTTGAGAATGTAAAAGGACTTCTATCTGCACGATGGACTAAAACTGGTTCGAAGGGTGAGATATGGAATGACGTGAAAGAAAAATTCACATCGATTCCTGGATATCACATTCATCCTCAATTAGTGTACGCAAAAGATTACGGAGTTCCGCAGAATCGTCCACGAGTGCTAATTGTTGGTATACGCGACGATATTGATGTATCTAAGTTCTTCGATAAAGATCGTCCTGCTGACGGGTTCTTACCAGATCCGACCCGTGACTATCCTTCGCCTATTCAACTGCTCGGTGACATTGTCGATCCCGCATATATCAACGGCGGCGATACGAAGCGCTATCCACACTCGATCCATTCTGAAGTACAGAGATACTTTCGAACATCGAAAGATGGTATGCGCATATTTAAAAAGGGTGATCCATTAACAGAGCATGAGTACAGCAATCACGGTCCGCGGATAGTGAGGAAGTTTCAGTACATGCTTACTCATGATGGAAGAATTCCGCCGAGTATGCAGACGAAGAAATTCGCACAACGGGTATTGGGTACTAAGTGGCCCCCGGGCGGACCAAATATTACTGCAACATCACTTCCCGATGATTACGTTCATTTCTCTCAGCCGAGAAGCTTGACCGTACGTGAGTGGGCTCGGCTGCAGATGTTCCCGGACTGGTACCAGTTTGCGGGGAAGCGAACTACCGGCGGCATACGCCGTGCCGGGAATCCGCAGGAAGGCATACACGAGCGGGAAGTTCCAAAGTACACGCAGATCGGCAACGCCGTGCCCGTCAAGCTGGCACGGGAAATAGGGCGCCACTTCCGAGAAATGCTGACACAATAGGGAAATCCCTTATAAACTCCTTCGCATAGCCTGAGATTTGCTATGCGGGGGATTGATGCTTGCGCTGTCAGATCGGCCGGTAGCGCCGGTTCGTGATTTCTTTTCAAAACTTGGTATCGAAGTTGGTTTCCTCGTCCCGACAGAAACGGGATTGAGGAAGTCCATCCTCGATGCTACTGACCAGTTCCGCGCATTCCTTAAGTTTCAAAAGTTTCACGACTACTCGACGCAAGGTCAGGGTCCGGATCACAAGCGGCTAGTTGAAGCCAGTTTTGTTGGAGTAGCTGGTCTCTCTCCGACAACTGCAAGCCTCTATCGCCCTAAGACTAAGAACGGCGACCCTCGGATCTGGTTTTACTCACTTTCAGATTACGCAAAGGCCGGAAACCTACTTGCGTGCTTCCAGGCGGGAGATCGCTTGTTCGTATTGAACACGAGCGATCCATCGCTTTGGGATAAGGCGGGCGATCCGTCGTCGTTTGCCGGTCGGACTATCAGATCATCGATATCTCGATTTGAAACTGTAGAGCAAGAGCTTTTGCAGATGCTGAGGTCGGTTGCGTCAGGCGGTTGGCATCGAACCGTTAGAGCAGGTCCTACTGGAGTCGGAGCAACGCTGGAAGATCTTCTGGGTATCTCGGCTAATAGTTCGAAGGATCCGGACTACAAAGGCATCGAAATTAAATCTGCGCGTCGGAAGATGAAACCCACGGGCAAACTGCAAACGCTGTTTTCTAAGACTCCCGACTGGAAAGCAAGCGATATTGGAACGGCGAGTTTGTTGTTGGCACGGCACGGATATCTGTGTGACGGCAGAAAGCAAATTTATTGCACCGTTAATGCGAGTGGTACGGCTAATGGCCTTGGTTACTATCTTGATATTAACGATGCGAAGGGAATGGTTTGGTGCCGTAGACGGCAAGAGAACAATGTCGATGAATGCTTGCTAGCTTGGGAGATTGATATACTGCGCGAAGCTATGAGGAATAAGCACGGCTCCACTGTTTGGGTAAGTGCCGAATCGCGCGGAAAGGGAACAGATGAAGAATTTCGCTACTTTCGGGCGGAGTTTACTATTGCGCCTCCGGTGAGCCAGTTTTCGGAATGGCTAAAGGATGACGTAATTTCGTTGGATCTAACTTTGAGTGACAAGGGAGGAGGAAAAGTTAGAGATCACGGCTATCTTTTTCGTTGCAAGTGGAGCGCAATGTCAAAAATATTTGCGCATTCTGATATCTATGAGTTGTAGCGTTCTCTACTTTCGTTTCCTTTGGGGCCACGCAAACCCAAATAGTTCGTTTGGTTGAACCTTAAGCGCATCCAACAAGTCTTCGACGGTCTCGTGGCTTGGCCAATGCTGGCCACGCTCGAGGTTGCTAATTGTCTGAATCGTCGTATTCAACAACTCGGCTAAAGCTTGCTGTGTAAGACCCTTGTCTTTGCGCACCTTCTGAAGATGCTCCCCAAAACTCTTCTTTATATTTCCCATGAGCGGATCCCTGCATTGGAGTCCGTCCCATGCTATGCACGTGATACTTGTATTGTGAGCAAGCACTGCTTTGTGCAAGTATAGCTTGTATATTTTCGCGGGGCTGTGTTTCGAAGGATTCAAAACTAGAACAAGGAGTCACCCATGACCGACAAGCTTTCCCTGCAATGGCCGTTGCTGCC
>CAZRFE010000098.1:2917-7283 GCA_964599565.1 uncultured Gammaproteobacteria bacterium | reverse complement strand
CTCGAAGACGAAATGAAGCAGTCCTACCTCGATTACGCCATGAGCGTGATCGTGGGACGGGCACTTCCCGACGTCCGCGACGGCCTCAAGCCCGTTCATCGCCGCGTGCTGTTCGCGATGAAGGAACTCGGCAACGACTACAACAAGCCGTACAAGAAGTCCGCGCGCATCGTCGGTGACGTGATCGGTAAATACCATCCGCACGGCGACTCCGCGGTATACGACACGATGGTGCGCCTCGCGCAGCCGTTCTCGATGCGCTACATGCTGATCGACGGGCAGGGCAACTTCGGCTCCATCGACGGTGACTCCGCAGCGGCGATGCGTTACACCGAAGTGCGCATGGCGAAGATCGCGCACGAACTGCTTGCCGATCTCGACAAGGAAACGGTCGACTTCGTCCCGAACTACGACGAATCCGAATGGGAACCGGCTGTCCTGCCGACGAAGCTGCCGAACCTTCTGGTGAACGGTTCGTCCGGCATCGCCGTCGGCATGGCGACGAACATCCCGCCGCACAACCTGCGCGAAGTCGTCAACGGCTGCATCGCGCTGATCGACGATGCGAACCTGTCGATCGCCGACCTGATGCAGTACATCCCCGGCCCCGATTTCCCGACCGCCGGCATCATCAATGGCGCACGCGGCATCCAGGAGGCGTACGCCACGGGTCGCGGCCGCATCTACATGCGCGCACGCACCGAGATCGAAACCGACGAGAAGAACGGGCGCGAGACGATCATCGTCACCGAGCTGCCGTACCAGGTGAACAAGGCGCGGCTCATCGAGCGCATCGCGGAACTCGTGAAGGACAAGAAGCTCGAAGGCATCTCCGGGCTGCGCGACGAGTCCGACAAGGACGGCATGCGCATCGTCATCGAGCTCAAGCGCGGCGAGAATTCCGATGTCCTGCTGAACAATCTCTACCAGCAGACGGCGATGCAGAGCGTGTTCGGCATCAACACCGTCGCGCTGGTCGACGGCCAGCCGAAGCTTCTGAATCTCAAGCAGCTGCTCGAAGCCTTCATTCGCCACCGGCGCGAAGTCGTCACGCGCAGGACGATCTTCGATCTGCGCAAGGCGCGCGAACGCGCCCATGTACTGGAAGGTCTCGCGGTCGCGCTCGCGAACATCGATCCTGTCATCGAACTCATTAAAAAGAGTCCGAGTCCCGCCGAAGCCAAGGCGGGACTCGTGGCGCGCGCATGGGATGCGGGTGTTGTCAGCGACATGCTGTCGCGCGCGGGTGCGGAAGCGTCGCGTCCCGACGGTCTCGGCAAGGAATTCGGACTGATCGACGGCAAGTACCGGCTGTCCGAGGAACAGGCGCAGGCGATTCTTGAACTCAGGCTGCATCGCCTGACCGGTCTCGAGCAGGACAAGATCGTCAACGAGTACAAGGAACTGCTGGAGAAGATCGCGGACCTGCGCGAGATCCTCGCCGATGAAAACCGCCTCATGCAGGTCATCCGCGACGAGCTTTCGGAAATCCGCGAGCAGTACGGCGATGACCGCCGCACCGAGATCATCGCGGACCAGAGCGATCTCACGCTTGAAGACCTGATCTCGGAAGAAGACGTCGTCGTGACGCTGTCGCACCAGGGTTATGCGAAGGCGCAGCCGCTCGACACCTATCGCGCGCAGAAGCGCGGCGGGCGCGGCAAGTCGGCGACCGCGATGAAGGAAGAGGATTTCGTCGACAAGCTGTTCATCGCGAACACGCACGACACGATTCTGTGTTTCTCGAACCGCGGCAAGTGCTACTGGCTCAAGGTCTACCAGCTGCCGATGGCAGGACGCGGCGCGCGTGGCCGTCCGCTCGTGAACCTGTTGCCGCTGGAACAGGATGAACGCATCAACGCCATCCTTCCCGTGCGCGAGTACGACGAGGAACACAATGTCTTCTTCGCGACCGCGTCCGGCACGGTCAAGAAGACGCCGCTGGAGCAGTTCTCGCGACCGCGCACGTCGGGAATCATCGCGATCGATCTGCGCGACGACGATCATCTTGTCGGCGTGGCACTGACCGATGGCAGGCAGGACGTGTTCCTGCAGGCATCGAACGGCAAGGGAATCCGCTTCAACGAGGAAGACGTACGCGCGATGGGTCGCACGGCGGCGGGCGTGCGCGGCATTCGTCTTGCAAAGGGTGAAGTCGTCACGGATCTCATCATCGTCGGCGAAGGCTTCATCCTGACGGCGACGGAACACGGTTACGGCAAGCGGACGGTTGCAAGCGAATATCCGCTGCAGGGCCGCGGCGGCCAGGGCGTGATTTCCATCCAGGCGAACGAGCGCAACGGCCGCGTCGTTGGCGCGAAGCTGGTGAGCGATGACGACGAGATCATGCTGATTTCCGACGCCGGCACGCTGGTGCGCACGGCCGTTGCGGACATCTCCGTCTACGGTCGCAACACGCAGGGCGTGCGGCTGATCCGTCTCTCCGACGGCGAGCGGCTCTCCGGCGTCGAGCGTATCGAACCGGTGGATGAAGGCGAGGAAGAATAGGCTGCATCAATGGGGGAAATTGATGCGGGCCGCTGACACGCCCGCGGCGGATTCTGCTTGAATCGCGTGTGATTCACTGGTTCCCCGTCATTCCCGTCCAGGAGCGTCCATGAGCCGCGTCTACAACTTCAGCGCAGGTCCCGCCGCGCTGCCCGAAGCCGTGATGCACCGGGCGCGCGATGAGTTTCTCGATGTCAACGCCAGCGGCCTGTCCGCGATGGAAATGTCGCACCGTTCGCGTGACTTCATCGCGATCGCGGCACAGGCGGAAGCCGACCTGCGCCAACTCCTTTCCATACCTTCGAACTACAAGGTCCTCTTCCTGCAGGGCGGCGCCACGCTGCAGTTCGCGATGATCCCGCTGAACCTGCTGCACGGAAGAGAACGCGCGGACTACTTTCGGACCGGACACTGGTCCGCCAAGGCGGTCGAGGAAGCGCGACGCTTCTGCACCGTGAATCTTGTCGTCGATACGCAGGCGGAAAACTTCACGTCGATTCCCGATGCATCGTCATGGCAGCTGGACGCGGATGCGGCGTACGTGCATTACACACCGAACGAAACCATTCATGGCGTGGAATTCCACGATGTTCCGGAGACGGGCACGGTGCCGCTGGTCGCGGACATGTCATCGAACATCCTCTCGCGCACGATCGATGTGTCGCAGTTCGGCGTGATCTACGCCGGTGCGCAGAAGAACATCGGTCCGGCGGGACTTGCCGTCGTGATCATCCGCGACGATCTTCTCGGCGGGCTGTCCACGGATTTTCCGTCGATGCTGGATTACGCCGCACACGCGAAGGCTGACTCGATGTACAACACGCCGCCGACGTATGCGTGGTATCTCGCGGGATTGGTGTTCGACTGGCTGAAGAAGCAGGGCGGTGTTGCTGCGATGGAACAGGTGAATATCCGCAAGGCCGCGAAGCTGTATGACTTCATCGATGCGTCGGATTTCTACGCGAATCCCGTCGCGGTGAAGGACCGCTCGCGCATGAATGTTCCGTTCACGCTTGCCGACGCGGCACTTGACGTGAAATTTCTCGCCGAAGCGGACGCCGCGGGACTCAGGAACCTGGCAGGGCATCGCGCTGTCGGCGGCATGCGCGCATCGATCTACAACGCCATGCCGGAAGCAGGCGTGGATGCGCTGATCGCGTTCATGCGCGAATTCGAGCGCCGCCATGGCTAGTTTCCGGATTCTCACGCTGAACAATATCGCCGCTGCAGGGCTTGAACGCCTGCCGCGTGCGCAATACGAGATCGCATCGGCGATCGCGGATCCCGATGCCATCATCCTGCGCTCTGCGGACATGCACGCGATGGACGTTCCCGCGTCGGTCAAGGCCGTGGCGCGCGCGGGCGCGGGCGTGAACAACATTCCGGTCGGCGCGCTCACCGGGCGCGGCATTCCCGTATTCAACGCACCGGGTGCCAACGCGAACGCCGTCAAGGAACTCGTCGTCGCCGGCATGCTGCTTGCTGCACGGAACATTCCCGCGGCATGGCAATACGCGCGCAGCCTGTCCGGAAGCGATGAAGACGTTCATCTCGCGGTCGAGAAGTGCAAGAAGCAGTTCACGGGATTCGAGCTGCCGGGCAGGACGCTCGGCGTCATCGGTCTTGGCGCCATCGGCGTGCAGGTCGCGAACGCGGCGCGCGATCTCGGCATGCAGGTAACGGGTTTCGATCCGCAGCTGACCGTGGAGCGTGCCTGGCAATTGTCTTCGGACGTGCAGCAGGCGCTCTCGCTCGATGAGCTGTTTTCAAGATCCGATTTCGTGAGCGTTCACGTGCCGCTGTCCGATGCAACGCGCGGTATCGTGAATGCCGCACGCCTTCGGCTCATGCCCGCGCG
>CAZRFE010000098.1:0-2817 GCA_964599565.1 uncultured Gammaproteobacteria bacterium | reverse complement strand
TTTCCGAACGTGAAACTGCCGCGCGCGGAGAATGCCTATCGCGTCGCGGTTGCGAACGCCAATGTGCCGAACATGCTCGGACAGGTGACGACCGCACTTGCCGCAGCGGACCTCAACATTCTCGACATGATCAACCAGTCGCGCGGCGACGTCGCCTACACCATGGTCGATGTGGCATCGCCGGTTCCTGTGGCGACCATCGACCGGATACGTTCCATCCAGGGCGTGCTGAACGTGCGCACCTTCTAGGAGATTATCGTGAAGGAAATCCGTTTCATCGATCTCGCCGTTGACGGCGTCAAGGATCTCGCGCCATACCAGGCGGGCAAGCCCATTGCGGAGCTTGAGCGCGAGCTCGGCATCACCGGCATCATCAAGCTCGCGTCGAACGAAAACCCGATTGGCCCGAGCCCGAGCGCACTTGAAGTCATCCGCCGGGAGTTCGACGAACTTGCGCTGTATCCCGACGGCAACGGTTTCGAGCTCAAGCGCGCGCTCGCGGACTACCACGGCATCGCGATGAACCGGATCACGCTGGGTTCGGGCTCGGATCACATCCTTGAACTTGCGGCGCGCGTCTTTCTCGGCCCGGGTCGTGCCGCGGTCATTTCAAAGTATGCATTCGCGATCTACAACATCGTCGCGCAGGCGGCAGGTGCAGAACTTCGCATTGCGGACGCGAATCCGCCGACCCACGAAATGCAGCCGTACGGACACAACCTCGACAACATGCTCGCAAGGATCGATGCGTCGACGCGCATCGTGTTCATTGCGAATCCTAACAACCCGACGGGAACATGGCTTGGCAGGGCGGAGATGGAACGCTTCCTCGATGCCGTGCCGCGCGATGTCGTCGTACTCGTCGACGAGGCGTATGTCGATTACGTCAGCGAACCGGATTACCCGGACTGCAGCGGCCTGCTCGACAGGTATCCGAATCTCATTGTCACGCGAACGTTCTCGAAAGCGTATGGACTTGCCGGGCTGCGCGTTGGATACGCGCTCGCGAATCCCGAAATTACCGACCTGCTCAACCGCGTGCGGCTCGCATTCAACCCGAACCTTCTTGCACAAAGCGCGGCCGCCGCCGCACTCGGCGATCGCGAGCACATTCGCAGGACCGTCGAGATGAATGACGCCGGCATGCAGCAGATGCGCGATGCGTACGGCGACATGGGCCTGCCGTTCATTCCTTCGGTCTGCAATTTCTGCACGGTCGACGTCGGCGGCCCTGCGAAGCCTGTGTTCGATGCATTGCTGCGTGAAGGCGTGATCGTGCGCCCGGTCGCGAATTACGGCATGCCGAATCACCTGCGCATTTCGATCGGTACGCCCGAGCAGAACCTGCGGTTGATCGACGCGCTTCGAAAAGTGCTCGCGCGCTGAGATGGCGAAACGGTTGTTGTCGAAGCCCGGCGGAATTCCCGCCGGAGTTCACCGGGTTCCCGGCGACAAGTCGATTTCGCATCGCGCATTGATGCTTTCCGCTGCATCCAGTGGCGAGACAGTCATCGAGAATTTCCTGGATGGCGATGATTGCCGCGCGACGGCGAATGCCTTGCGCGCACTCGGCGCGGATATCGAAGCGGCGGACAGGTGCGTTCGTGTCCGCGGCGACGGCACCTTCGTGTCGCCGCCGCAACCGCTGGACCTTGGCAATTCCGGCACGGGCATGCGCCTGCTTGCGGGATTGCTCGCGGGACGTGACATTACCGCCACGCTGACCGGCGATGCATCGCTGCGCTCGCGCCCGATGCGCCGCATCGCCCAGCCGCTCATGCGCATGGGAGCGGGTATTGAAACGACGCGAGAAGGCACGGCGCCGCTGGTTGTGCATGGAAAGCGCGTGTTGCGCGGGATCGACTATCCCATGCCGGTTGCGAGCGCGCAGGTCAAATCCGCGATCCTGATCGCCGGCCTTGCGGCGAAGGAACCGGTTGTCCTTCACGAACCGGCGGTGAGCCGTGATCACACGGAGCGCATGTTGCGCGCCTTCGGCGTTCCGGTCGCAGCGGCAGCCGGTACGCTTCGGCTGGAGCCGGGCGCACGCCTGCGTTCTCCGGGTCGGATCGATGTTCCGGGCGATCTGTCGTCCGCGGCATTCGTGCTCGCCGCCGCCGCAATGACCCCCGGCGCGTCGGTCACGGTGGAAGATGCTGGCGTGAATCCGACGCGAACGGGATTTCTCGATCTGCTCACACGCATGGGCGCAGATGTCGAGATCGCGAACCGGCGTGAAGCATGCGGCGAACCACGGGCGGACGTGACGGTTTCAGGAACCGGTTTGCGCGGCATCACGGTTTCCGCCGCCGATGTAGTACGCGCGATCGACGAGATACCGCTGCTGCTCGCGCTCGCCGCGGTCGCGGAGGGCGAAACGCAGATCACCGGCGCCGGCGAGCTGCGCGTGAAGGAAAGCGACCGGCTGGCGGCGATGGCGGAAGGGCTGGGTCGGCTCGGCGTCGAAACGGTGCTCCAGGCGGACGCCGTTCGCGTTACGGGCGGGGACGTGGGGGGCGGGCGGATCAACAGTCACGGCGATCATCGCATCGCCATGAGCTTCGCGATGCTCGGGCAGCGAGCGGCCGGACCGCTGGAAATCCTCGATACTGAAAGCATTGCAACGTCATTTCCCGGTTTCGCTGCCCTCATGCAGCGAGCCGGACTCGACATCACGGAAACGGAAACATGAACGAAGTACCTGTCATCGCGATCGATGGTCCGAGCGGTACCGGCAAGGGCACGATTGCCCGGCGGCTGGCAGAGGCGCTCGGCTGGGAAATGCTGGATTCCGGCGCGCTTTACCGGCTGCTCGCG
>CAZRFE010000097.1:0-7438 GCA_964599565.1 uncultured Gammaproteobacteria bacterium | reverse complement strand
ATTTGGTGGAGCGGAGGAGGATCGAACTCCCGACCTTCGCATTGCGAACGCGACGCTCTCCCAGCTGAGCTACCGCCCCACGTGTTCCCCGGCGCCTGGCCGGCCCCGGAAAGGGGCGCATTGTAGCACCGGTCTTTTTACCCTGCCACACGCCCCGTTCGATCTCCTGCCTTGATTTTCGGGCAGCATTTCCGGGCGTCCCGCGCTACCCTGCCGCAATGCGAAGGAGCATGAAATGACGACCGTCATCCGCGATGCCAGGCCCGCCGATCTTGATGTCATTGTGCGTTTCAACCGTGCGATGGCCGAGGAAAGCGAAGGCCGCATGCTGGATCCAGGCGTGCTTGCGGCGGGCGTTGCCGCGGTGCTCGCGGACGCCGGCAAGGGACGGTATTTCCTCGCCGAATCGGACGGCGCGGTCATCGCGCAGACGATGATCACGTACGAATGGTCCGACTGGCGCAACGGCGATTTCTGGTGGATACAGAGCGTGTATGTCACCGCGGCGCATCGCGGCCGCGGGGTCTTCAGCCAGATCTACCGCCATGTCCACGCGCTTGCGCGGAATGCGCCAGCGGTCGCCGGCCTGCGCCTTTACGTGGACAGGGAAAACCGGCATGCGGCGGATGTCTACCGCGCACTCGGCATGCAGGATGCACATTACGAGATGCTCGAAGTTGACTTCAGCCTCGCCGAGACGAAACCGTCATGCTGAAACCCGGTACGCCCGCGCCCGCCTTCACGCTGCCCGACCAGGACGGCAACGACGTGCGTCTCGCGGACCTGCTCGCGCACGGCGCGGTGCTGCTTTATTTCTATCCCGCGGATTTCACGCCGGGCTGCACGCGCGAGGCATGCGGTCTGCGCGACCGCTTCCCGGCCGTGCGCGCGGCGGGCGTGACGATCGCAGGCATCAGCCCGCAGTCGCCCGCGTCGCACCGCCGCTTCCGTGAACACCACGCCCTGCCCTTCACGCTGCTCGCGGATGAAGACAAGCGCGTCATCCGGCTGTACGACTGCGATGGTCCGTTCGGCATCGGCGTACGCCGCGCCACTTACCTGATTGACCCGAACGGCATCGTCCGCGACGCGGTGCTCGCCGACTTCCGCATCGGTCGACACATGGATTTCATCGCGCGGATAACGTCTTCAAGATAGCGGCACCGGCCTCGGAGAATTCCGGCGCAGACAGCGTGCCCATGGACAGCGCGATCTTCCAAATCGGCGACATCATCATCACTCCGTGGAAGCTGGTCGGTTATCTCGGCATCCTGCTGTTCGGCGGACGCTGGCTGGTACAGCTCGTCGCCTCGCGCGTTGCCGGCCGCCCCATCGTGCCGCCGCTGTTCTGGTACATGAGCATGAGCGGCAATCTCCTGCTGCTCGGCTACTTCGCGTTCGGCATCCACGATGTGGTCGGCACGGTCGCGAATCTCTTCCCCGCATTCATCGCCGCCTACAACCTCTCGCTCGATGCGCGCAACCGCCGCATGCGTGCAATGCTGCTCGCAACGCAGGAGAAAAACGCGCGCTGATCAGAAGCGCCAGCGAAAGCCGATGTTCGGCACCGCGCCGTACCACGACTCCGTGTCCTGCAAAAGCGCGCCATCGTCGTCCAGCGAGTAATCCACGCAGCATTCGTTCGGACCGGTGTAGGCGTTGATGACTTCGACGTAGAACGCATAGACATCGTCGCCGCGTTGCCACTCGCGGCTTGCGCGCAGATCGAGCGCGTGCGTGGGCTGCAAGGATTCGCTGCCGGGCGCGCCGAGCGAAATGCCGCCATCGGACGCCACCGTCAGCGGTGTGTACGGCAATCCCGAGGCCGCACGCACGATGGTGTCGAACGTCCAGCCCGCCCACAGCCAGCTCGCACCCGCCTCGATGCGCCATCGCTGATTCCAGCCGCGCGGAACACGCTCGCCGTCGATGCGATCCGTCGCACGCATCAGTGCAACAGTTGCCCAGTACGCGCCGTCGCGATCCGCGCGCTCCCTTGCGATAGATGCTTCAACACCGCGCACGCGCGCCGATTGCGGCGCGATGCGCACACGGTCGGGTTCCAGCTCGGGCACGAGGCTGCGCGCATCGAGAACATTCTCGAAGCGCGACCAGGGATCGTGGATTTCCTTCAGGAACGCTTCCGCGCGAAACAGCAGATCGCGCGCAAGCTCGACATCCCATCCGGCGACCATGGTGTCCGCGCGCTGCGGGTCGAGAAACTCCGTGACGCCATCCTCCACCTGCAGTTCTTCCACGCCCATTCCCTGCCAGTAACGTCCCGCGGAGAAACGCAGCGTGCTGCGCGCGCTCGCCCGCCACGACAAGCCGACGCGCGGCCCGAAATCCGTATGCCAGCCCCGCGGGTAACCCTGCCGGTCGATGCGAAGGCCGGCGTCGATGTGCAGGCGCTCGGAAAGTTTGCTGCGCAGCTCCGCGTACGCGTACTGCGCATCGCCGGTGATGGATCTTTCGAATGCGCGGTCGGGACCGGCGTTGCCGCCGTATCCGCCGAGCGGGCCATTCACGCGGCGCTGTGCGCGGTAATCGAAACCGCCGGTGCGCTGTTCGATGCCGGCACCCGCGCGCAGCCGCAACGCGGACGTCATGCGCCAGGTCATGTCGGTGGAAAGGTTGTAGATGTCGATGTCGCGCCAGTCGTAGACGTTGCCGGAGAATTCATCCGGGTCGTCGACCAGGCCGGTGCGCAGGCTATGCAGCTTCGTACCGGACAATGTTGCCGTCACATCAAGATCGTCCCGCGACCATTCCGCACGCAGCCAGTAATACTGGTCGTCGTAATCCGCACGTGTCTCCTGGAACAGATCCGGCGTGTTGATGATGAGACGATCATGCGCGCCGAGCGCCGACGCGCTCAGTCTTACGCCGCCCTGCGTTTCATGCTCGATGCGGAAATAGGCATCGAAGTATGAAGGGCTGCCGGCTTCATCCTCCAGCGACGCGGCGAGCACATCCAGGTGTCCGCGTCGCGCACTCGCAATCCAGCCGGTTGCGCTATCGCCGAAGCTGTCCGACAGCAGCACGCTTGTGCTGAACACGCTGAACTCCGCTTCCCCGCCGAACTGTCCATGCACGTCGATTGGATCGAACGCGATGACACCGCTCAGCCGATTGCCGTACACGACCGGGAACGAGCCGACATGCACGGCGGCGGACGCGATGCGCTGCGGATCGAGGAAGCTGAACGGTGCGAGAAAATCGCGCAGGTGAAACGGATCGTGCAGGCGGATCCCGTCGAAGAGATACAGCGTTTCATCCGCAACGCCGCCGCGCAGGTGTGCGCGCGCGGACGGGCCGTTCTGCATCACGCCAGGCAGGTAACCCACGGAGCGCAGGACTTCGCCGCCGAGCTTGGGTGCCGCGCGGATGTCGCGGCTGCCGAGCTGCACGGGCGTGCCGGTATCCGTTTCATCGAGTTCGTAGAAGCTCGGCGCCACGACGATCGCATCAAGCGCAAAGCTTGTCTCGGTGACATCAACCGCCACGAACGCGATTCCCGATGCATCGATCGCAGCCATCGCCGGTTGTGCGATCTTCCAGCCGCGGCTGTCGATCACGATTTCGTGTTCGCCGCGCGCGGCAGGTTGCAGAAGGAATGTGCCGTCATGCCGGGATATCGCGGTGATGTCTTCGCCGGCAAGACGAAGCGCGATGCCCGGCAATGGCGCGCCAGTCGCGACGTTGCGCACGCGGCCGGCGATCACGCCGGACGCAGGATCGCGCGTTGCGCGCCGGATCACGATCACATCATGAATCCGCTCGAAGCCGAGGTTCCAGCGAGGCAGCCAGTGGCGCAGCACGCGCTCGACCTCCGCGTCCGCATCCGCTGCATCCACGCGCATGCCCGCATGCACGGTGTCGGTGCTGTAGACGATCGCGACACCCGATTGCGCGGAAAGCCGGTCAAGTGCGCGCGAGAGCGCAATGTCGTCCAGCGGACCTGCGGCGGCACGCACCGGCAAGGGAACGGCAATGCCCGCCATGACGGTTGCAATGACGAAGGCAACACGTCTTGCTCGCGAATGCGTCATCGCCGGCAAGCCGTTGCGGTTCGCGCACGGAAGCTGTGTGGGAAAGACAAGGAAATCAGTCGGCGTGGATGAGGATCGTGCTGTCCGTCACATCGTGACGGAAATCCGTCGCGGAAATGACGACATCCAGCAGTTCGCGCGGCGGCAGGTCCGGATGCTGTCCGCCGATGATCGTATCCGCTGCTTTCCGCGCGATCAGCGGTGTGTCGTAGCGGATGTCCAGTCCCGTCTGCCGGTGTATCGCTTCGAGGAATGCATGCACCGAGCGTCCCTGCACATCCAGCACGGGCGCGACGGATTCCGCCCACAGCCACTCGCCGCCGCTCGATGCAACCCGCTCCGTCGTCACGCCCGCATCGTTCACAAGCAGCCGCTCGCCCGGCGCAACGGCAACGACGGATGTATCGCGCTGCACGTGCACCTTGCCGTCGCGCACCTGCACCGCGAGGCTTTCCGGATGAACGGAGACGGCGAACTGCGTGCCGATGTCGCGCACGGTTCCGAACGGCGTATCAAGCACAAGTGCGCCGGAAACATCGCCGGAATCGACATACACGCGGCCTTTTTCAAGGAGAAGATGCGCAGGGCCGTGCACGGCAAGATGCGTGTTCGCGGCGAGCCGGACGTTGAAGCCCGCGGCGAGTTCAAATGCCGCGGGCGCCGTACCGGTTGCAAGGCGGCTGCCGGCAGGAACGGTTGTCCCGACGTTCACCGCCTGCGTGTCGCCACCAAGCATGAGTTGCAGGCCGTCGCCTGCGCGCAATACGTATCCTGCGGCCGCGGTGTTCGTATCCAGCAACTGCGTGACCGCGACAGCGAGCGCGAACATCGCCGCCACGCCCGCACCTGTCCATCGGCGCCGGCGGCGTTTCGCATCGAGCTGCCGTTGCCATTCCCCGGCAAGCTGCGTGCGCAGCCTTTCGCGAAATTCCGCCGAAGGCTGCGGCATGGCGCCTGCACCGCGGATGAGGCCTGCGAGCGGGTCCGGGCCGGATGCGTTCGAACTGCCGTTGTGTCTTTCGTTCATCAGGTCCCCCCCTCAGTCGGCGACGAGATCGGAAAGCGAAGCGCCCGCCGATGCGGCGACGCGAGAGAATCCGTCGCGGAACGCGCGACGCGCGCGCGCAAGCAGCGAGTCTGCCGCGTCGCGGTTGAGATGCATGCTTGCGGCGATGTCATTGATGCTTTCGCCGCGCAGGTAACGCCGTTCCAGGATGTCTCCATGGCGCGGCGGCAGGTGATCGAGCGTTGCATGCACCAGCCGCACGACATTGTCCGCCATCGCTTCCCGTTCCGGCAGGCTCGCCGCGCCATTGAGCATCTCCAGCGCGCGGCGGATTTCCGCATCGTCCTCGATGACTGGAACGGTTTCGTTCATCACGCCCTTCTCGTGCATGAGATCGTGGATCTCCCGGCGGCAGATCGTGCACAGCCAGGTGAACAGCGCCGCCTCGCCGCGGTAACCCGCAAGACCGCGCAGCGCCTTCATGAAGCAGCGCTGCACGGCGTCTTCGGCATCCGCTTCATTGCCGTTCACGCGGCGCAGGGCGAACCGGAAAAGCCGCGGCAGGTAACCTTCATAGAAGGCATCGAAAGCCTTCGGGTCGCCTGCCAGCACGCGGCGCACCAGCGCGCGATCTTCCATCAACTGCGTTGCGGCATCTTCCTGCCCCACCGTCCTGTCTCCTTCGACGGGAAATACGCTGAAAATCCGTCGCCGATTATCCGCCTGCGTGATGCTCCGCGTCACGCGGGAATTTTCAACCGGCTTCCCGACGGAAAAGCGCGAATGCCGCCGTCCAACCGCGAATGACCGATCACGGAGACGGCCTTCATGACACGCATCTTTCGATCGCAGGCGGCGCTGGCGGGCAGCCTGCGGCCGTTCGCAATCTATCTCGCCATCGCGCTCGGCATCACCTTCGCATCGCGGCTGCTGTTGAGCACGTGGCACGCGGAGCGCGTTGTCGCAACGGGCGGTGATTTCGCCTACATCTTCCTCCAGGGGCTGCGTTTCGATTTCCTGCTGCAGGCCATGCTGCTCGCGCTGCCGCTGACGCTGACGCCGCTGCTCTGTGTCGCGCAACCGGCGCGCACAATATGGAAGGTCGCGCTTCCTGCATACCTTGCCGCGTGCATCGGGCTGATTGCGTTCATGGAGCTCGCCACGCCCTCGTTCATTGCCGAATACGACCTGCGTCCCAACATCCTGTTTGTCGAGTACCTGAAGTATCCGCGCGAAGTGTTCGGGATGCTGTGGACCGGCTACAGGCCGGTCATTGCCCTGGCGGCGCTCGTGCTGCCGCCGCTGCTGTGGGCGACGTTCCGCGTCTTCCGCGCCGTAAGCAAGACAATGGACGAAGTGCGGCTCGTTCCCGCCCTGCTCGCGCTGCCGGTGCTGCTGCTCGTGTGCGCGATCACCTGGCGCTCAAGCCTCGGCCACCGTCCCGCGAACCCGAGCAACGTCGCATTCACCGTGGACCCGCTGGTAAACATGCTGCCGCTGAACTCCACCTATTCGATGCTCTACGGCGCCTACGAGATGCAGAACGAAACCGGCGGCGTGAAGTACGGCGACATTGCCGAGGCGAAGGTCATCGAGAACATGCGCAACATGCTCGCACTGCCGGACGATGCGTTTCCCGACGCCGGCATTCCGACGCTGCACCGGCAAGTGCATTCCACCTTCGATGCAAGGAAGCCGCGGAATCTCGTCATCGTCCTGGAAGAAAGCATGGGTGCTGGCTACGTCGGCAGTCTCGGCGGCCTGCCGCTCACGCCGAACCTTGACCGTCTCTCGCAGGAAGGACTGTGGTTCACGCAGATGCACGCCACGGGAACGCGATCCGTGCGCGGCATCGAGGCGGTGATCACCGGCTTCCTGCCGACCACGGACGACAGCGTCGTGAAGCTCGGCCGCACGCAACAGGGATTCTTCACCATCGCGGAGCTGCTCCGGCGACAAGGCTATGACACATCGTTCATCTACGGTGGCTCTGCGCAGTTCGACAACATGCGGCGCTTCTTCGTGAACAACGGTTTCAGGACGATCATCGATGAAGCCGACTACGACGATCCGCAGTTCGTCGGCTCCTGGGGCGCATCGGATGAAGACCTGTTCCGCAAGGCGAACGCGTACTTCGAAAGCCTGCCGCGCGATGTGCCGTTCTTCAGTCTCGTGTTCACATCCTCGAACCACACGCCGTTCGAGTATCCGCCCGGTGCAATCGAGCCATACAACGCACCGGCCGCCACGCGCGAGAACGCGATCAAGTACGCCGACCACGCGCTCGGCGAATTCTTCCGCGCGGCAAAGCAATCCGGGTACTGGAACGACACGGTGTTTCTTGTCGTCGCCGATCACGACTCGCGCGTTCACGGCGCGG
>CAZRFE010000096.1:0-7735 GCA_964599565.1 uncultured Gammaproteobacteria bacterium | reverse complement strand
TGCATTCGCTGACGATAACGGCGCGCGATTGAGCGCGTACTGACGGTAACGACTGATGTTCGGAAAGCTGCTGCAACAATGGCGTGAAGGGCGTGAAGCCTGGGCAGGGCTGCGGGCGTTCAATGCGCTCGACCGTTCCGCGAAGCGCTGCGTGTTCTATGCGGAAACCGCGGCGGACTGGGCATACCTTGGTCCGATAGTCAGTGCGCTCCGCGATGGCGGCGAACGCGTGATTTGCGTGACATCGGATCGCGCGGATCCTGTCCTGGAAGGCGAGGATGCGTTCTTCGTCGGCTTCGGTGGTGCACGCACGGTGCTGTTTCGCACGATCGATGCCGATACGTTCGTCATGACGCTGTCCGATCTCGAAACCTTTCACCTGAAGCGTTCCGTGAATCCTGTGCATTACTTTTACGTGTTCCATTCCATCGCGAGCACGCAGCGCGTCTATCGCGAACATGCCTTCGATGCCTATGACACGATCTTGTGCGTCGGACCGCATCATTTCGATGAAATCCGCAGGACCGAGGACGTCTACGGCCTTGGCCGGAAGCGGCTGCTGGAACACGGTTACGGGCGGCTTGATACGCTGATCGCGGACATGAACGCGCGCAGCGGCAAGGCGAATGCCGGCGAAACGCCGAACGTGCTCGTCGCACCGTCCTGGGGCGAATGCTCGATCGTCACGCACTGCCTGGAACCGCTGCTCGAAACACTGCTGGATGCAGGTTTCAACGTCACGCTGCGCCTGCATCCGATGACGCGCCGCCACCAGCCCGCACTCGCCGACAGCCTGCTTGCGAAACACACAGCAGGCGGGCGCTTCCGTTTCGATCCGCACATCAACACGACGGATTCCCTGCTGGCCGCCGACATCATGATCAGCGAATGGTCGGGCGCGCCGCTCGAGTACGCCTTCTCGCGCGAGCGGCCGGTGATATTTCTCGATACGCCGCCCAAGGTGCACAACCCGAACTGGGAACGCATCGGCTTGCCGTGCCTGGAAGCGGACATCCGCGAAGAACTTGGCAGGGTCGTGACGCTGGAGCAGCTTGCCGCTGTTCCGCGTGCCGTGCGCGAGCTGCTTGCAGAGACAGACGAATGGGCGCCGCGAATCCGCGCCGTCAGGGAACGAACAGTGTTCAACGTCGGGCGCAGCGGCAAGGTAGCGGCCGAACACATCGTCAATACGCTGCCGGCACGCTGAACCCTCAGCGGGCGTGGATGGAAAATTCAACGAAACGGGGACTTCAATGAGCGAGAAAACGGTTTACGTCGGAATGAGCGCGGACCTGCTTCATCCCGGACATCTCAATATCCTGGAAAAGGCGCGCCAGCATGGCAACGTGACGGTCGGCCTTCTGACCGACGCGGCGATCGCCACCTACAAGCGTCTGCCGTACATGACGTTCGAACAGCGCAAGCTCGTGCTCGAGGCGATCAAGGGCGTTGAGCGCGTCGTGCCGCAGGAAACGCTCGACTACGAGCCGAACCTGCGCAAGTACAAGCCCGACTATGTCGTTCACGGCGACGACTGGAAGGAAGGCGTGCAACGCCAGACGCGCGAGCGCGTCATCGACGTGCTGGCGGAGTGGGGTGGTGAGCTGGTGGAAGTGCCGTATACCGCCGGCGTGTCATCGACGCAGTTGATCACTGCGGTGAAACAGCAGGGCACGACGCCCGGCATGCGTCTCAATCGCCTGCGCCGCCTGCTCGCCGCGAAACCCGTGCTGCGTTTCATGGAAGCGCACAACGGCCTGACCGGGTTGATTGTCGAGAACGCGAAAATCCAGGAAACGGGCCTTGTGCGCGAGTTCGACGGCATGTGGCTGAGCAGCCTCACCGACTCGACGGCGAAGGGCAAGCCCGATATCGAAGCGGTTGACGTCACATCGCGCATGCAGACCATGAACGACATCGTCGAGGTCACGACCAAGCCGATCATCTACGATGGCGACACCGGCGGCCTGCCCGAGCATTTTGCGTTCACCGTGCGCACGCTGGAGCGCTTCGGCGTGTCGGCCGTGATCATCGAAGACAAGATCGGCCTGAAGAAGAACTCGCTGTTCGGCACGGACGTCGTACAGAGCCAGGCGAGCATCGATGAGTTCTGCCACAAGCTTCGCGTTGGCAAGCGCGCACAGGTGACGGATGACTTCATGATCATCGCACGCATCGAAAGCCTGATTCTCGACCAGGGCCTGGACGACGCGATCGAGCGCGCCGCCGCCTACATCGAAGCGGGTGCGGACGGCGTGATGATTCACAGCCGGCGCAAGGAAGAAACGGAAATCTTCGCGTTCTGCGATGCGTACGCGAAACTGCCGCGCCGCGTGCCGCTGATCGCCGTGCCGTCCAGCTATAACCACATCACGGATGAACAACTGCGCGAGAAGGGCGTGAACATCGTGATCTACGCGAACCACCTGTTGCGCGCGGCGTATCCCGCGATGATGGAAACCGCGGAGTCGATACTTCGGCACGGCCGTTCCAGCGAAGCGGACAGCAAGCTGCTGTCGATCAAGGACATCCTGCACCTCATTCCGGAGACTGCATAAATGCTGCAGCCGGCTGACATCTTTTCCGCGTTGCGCGCCGAGGGCGTGCGATTCTTCACCGGCGTGCCGGATTCGCTGCTCAAGGATTTCTGCGCGTACGTGACGGATCACGCGCCCGCCTGCGATCACGTGATCGCGGCGAACGAAGGCGCCGCCATCGGGCTCGCGGCAGGACATCATCTTGCAACCGGCGGACTGCCGCTCGTGTACCTGCAGAACTCAGGTCTCGGCAACACGATCAATCCACTGATGTCGCTCGCGGATCGCGAAGTGTATTCGCTGCCGGTGATCGTGATGATCGGCTGGCGCGGAGAACCCGGCGTCAAGGATGAGCCGCAGCACGTCAAGCAGGGCCGCGTGATGCTGGCGACACTGGATGCGATGGAGATGCCGTACCGGGTGCTCTCGGACGATCCCGCGAGGGCGCTCGAAGACATCGCGTGGATTGCGCAGCGTGCGCGCGAAGGCAGCGAACCTGTCGCACTGGTCGTGCGCAAGGGTGCGTTCGCGTCATACGCCTTGCAGAAGAACGAAGCCGCGCCGTTTTCCATGCCGCGGGAACAGGCGATCGAGGAAGTCGTCGCCGCGCTGGATCCGCAGGATGCAGTGGTTGCAACCACGGGCATGATCTCGCGCGAGCTGTTCGAGATCCGCAAGCGCCGCGGCGAAGCGAGCCGTGACTTTCTCACCGTCGGTGCCATGGGCCATGCGTCTGCCATTGCCTGCGGCGTCGCGAACGCCAGGCCCGAACGGCAGGTGTTCTGTCTGGATGGCGATGGCGCAATGCTGATGCACATGGGTTCGGTCGCAATCCAGGGCCAGGTCGCCGGTGCGAATTTCAAGCACGTCGTCATCAACAACGGTTGCCATGACTCTGTCGGCGGGCAGCCCACGGTGGGCTTCCGTGTGAACCTCGCAGACGTCGCACGCGCCTGCGGATACCGGGTGCTGGAGTTCGTGACCGAACCGGAAAGGATCGGCGAAGCCGTGCGCGCGCTGCGCGCAGCGGATGGTCCCGCCATGCTGGAGATCCGCGTGCGCAAGGGGGCGCGCAAGGACCTCGGCCGTCCGACCTCGTCGCCCATCGAAAACAAGCAGGCATTCATGCGGTTCCTGTCGGACGCGGATGCATAGGCAGGAGTACGTCATGACGGAATGGTCGTTTCACAATCCCGTACGCGTTCACGGCGGCGCCGGCTCCCTCGGCGACCTGCCGCAACTGCTCGCCGGCGAAGGCGCGGTACTGATTGTCACGACCGCAGGTTTTCGCCGTCGCGGCGGACTTGCGCGCGTGGAAGCGCTGCTTGCCGGGCGCGACGTTCGTGTGCTGGATGACGTTGCGCCGAATCCCGATCTTCGCGATCTCGAAAAACAGATCGAGGCGTTCGCCGCGGCGGGGATTCGCGGGATCGTGGCGATCGGCGGCGGCTCGGTGCTGGACACGGCGAAGGTGATCGCCGTCGGTCTCGCGGGCGGTGGATTTTCCCTGCGCGGACATCTGCTCGACGGCGAACCATTGCCGGCAACGCGCGCCGTACACCTGGTCTGCGTGCCCACCACCGCCGGCACTGGCAGCGAAGTGACACCGTTCGCGACGGTGTGGGATCTCGCTGCGAAGAAGAAATATTCCGTGAGCGGCGACATCGTGTTTCCGGACGTGGCGCTGCTGGATCCCGAGCTGACGGTCAGCCTGCCCGAGGAAGTGACGGTATCCACGGGACTGGATGCCATCACCCAGGCTTTCGAGGCCACGTGGAGCCGTCGCGCGAACCCGGTTTCGACCGCCTTTGCGCTCCGCGCCATTCGCCTCGGGCTGGACGCGCTGCCTGCCTTGCGCGAGCGGCCCGGCGATATCGAGCTGCGCGGGCGCATGCTCGAAGCGAGCCTGCTTGGCGGACTAGCCATCAGTCGCTCGCGCACGGCGTTGTGCCATTCCATGTCCTATCCGATCACGGCGCATTTCGACCTGCCGCACGGGCTTGCCTGCGGATTCACCTTGCCGGAAGTGTTCGCCTTCAATCGCGGCGCCGACGATGGGCACTTCCAGCGAATCGCACGCGATCTTGGTTTCACGGACGCGGATGCACTGGAGTCAAGGTTGCATCGGCTGATGGAGGAACTGGATGTTCCCGGCTGGCTGAAAAAATACATGGGCGAACGCGCGTCGGTGGCGTCGCTCGCGCCGCAGATGCTGACGCCGGGGCGCGCGGACAACAACCTGCGCACCGCGACCGTCGAACAGGTGGCGGAGATCCTCGATCGCGCATGCCGCGCGCGCGGGCTTTCGATCGGCAATTAGCGCGGCTTCCCGCTTTCCGCAAATGACAACGCCTGGTGCTTGTGCACACGGACCGTCATGCTGCGCGCGCAACAACACGATATTGTTTGAACGCCTCCTTGGAGGACATCGCAGGGTTACTTGTGCGGTGTGTCGGTAAAAACACCGAGGATCGATGGGGTGAATGTTGCAAAGAAGTTACGCTATGATTGCGCCTCGTTTTCGAGAGCGGACACAGGTTTTCATGATGCGCTTCAACTCCTTGATTTTCATACTGGTTCTGTTTTTCATTGGCTACATTCCCGAAGCCCACGCCTACATCGATCCCGGTACTGGCAGTGCCATCGTGCAGGGCGTCCTTGGTGCGCTGGCCGCGCTGGTGCTGACGGTGCGGCTGTGGTGGCACCGCCTGCTGGTGCTGCTCGGCATTCGCAAGCGGATCAGCAAGCCCGCGGAAAGCGGCAACGACGTTCGCGAATCAAGCCAGCCGTAACAGATCGCCGGGCAGCACGCTGCCCGGCATCGTTCGCCGGGGGACAAGGGCGTTGAAACTCCAGATCAGGGAAGACCGGTATCGGCCGCTTCGCGGTTTGCTCGTCCTCCTGGTTCTCATCTTCGCGACACCCCTGTCCGGTTCCGAACCGGTTTCCCTCGTTACCGATGCCCATCGGTTGCAGATCGACACGACCGACGGCGCCATCGTCCGATGGCAGGCGTCCGCGGATGGCACCGATGTCGTCCTGACCTCGGGGTTCGGCGATGCCATTGGCAGCCGGCACCTGCAGGTGATTGCCGGAACGGACGACGTCACGCCGGATGTTCTCGCACTTGATGCCGCGGTGCCGGCCCCGGACGGATCCGCTTCCGAAATCCTGCTGACGTCCGCCATTGGCGATACCGGTGTGAGCGTGACCCGGCGCATCCGCATCCCCGACGAAGGATTCCGGCTGCAGATGCGTCTTGAGTTCCGGAACGAAAGCGGCGCGCCTGTCACCGTTCGCGGCCCTGTCGCCGGGCCTGCCATCCAGCTTGGCCCCGGGCTCGGTGGGCAGGAACTCGCATACGAAGGCGTCGCCGCGTCGCTGTACGATTTTCTCAATGCCGTGTACCTGCCGGTGAACAGTGACGATGCGGGCACGCTGCAGGTCGAAGAAGCGCAAGGCCCGGCTGAAACCGGCCCGGCTGCCTGGGCGGGACTCAACAACCGTTACCACCTCCTCGCGATCAACGCGCCGGCGAACATGCCGTTCGCTTCCGTGCGCCTGCATCTGCTGCAGCAGCTCGCCGAGCAACTGGCAGCGAAGGGGCGGAATCCGCAGCACGCTTCCGTGCTCTCGCTGGACCTGCCGGTGATCACGCTCGAAGCGAATGAAACGCGTACCGTGAACCTCGACCTGTACGCCGGTGCCAAGGACGTCTCCCGGCTTTCACAGGAGGAGGGATTCGACCTTCGTCCCGTGATGTTCACGGAGCTGTGGGAGTGGATGCGCTGGCTGTGTTTCGCGCTGCTGTGGGTCATGACGGCGATCAACAGCGTCATCGGTAATCTTGGCGTCACCATCATTCTGCTGGCGGTTGCGATTCGGCTGCTGCTGTATCCGCTCGGTCGCGAAGCGGCGCGGCAGCAGTTGCGCTTCAACGAGAAACAGGCGGAGCTGAAGCCGGAACTTGAACGCATCAAGAAAGAGTTCAAGGGCGGGGAGCAGGCTGAGCACATCTTCGAGCTGTATCGCCGCCACGGCGTCAGCCCCGCCGCCGGTGTGAAGTCGCTGCTCGTTGTGCTCGTGCAGATTCCGGTGTTCATCGCGCTGTTCCACATCCTGGGACAGGCGCTCGAGTTCCGCGGCGCGCCGTTTCTCTGGATCGACGATCTTGCCCGTCCCGATCAGCTGTTCTTCCTGCCGTTCGCGTTGCCGTACTTCGGCAGCGCCGTCAACCTGCTGCCGATACTGATGGCGGTCGTGTCTCTCGTCGCGATGGGCGTGAACCGCGCCGGCGATGAATCGCGCGGGCAGTTTGCATTCCTCATTGCTGTCAACATCGGTTTCTTCCTGGTTTTCTATCATTTTCCCGCCGGCATGGTGCTTTACTGGACCATGGCCAACCTGCTTCACTTGCTGCAGCATCTTCTCGCTCGCGTCCGGAACACGGTCGGCGAGCGCGTCTAGCCAAATCGACCAGTGACGGCGGAAATGAAAAGGCATCCGGGCGAGGTCCGCGGGGCAAGCCGCGTGCTGCACGCATTCAAGGTTTACAAGCCGCATCGCGGCGGCGTCATATCGGCCATCGACGAGCTGGCGCACGCCGGCTGGGATGACGTGGAGTCGGCCGTGCTGGCCTGCATTTCCGGGAGCGGTTTCGGTGAAGTGGTGGACGACGGTGGCGTGCCGGTGCACAAGGCCGGCTCGTTCGGTCACCTGATGTCCATGCCGCTGTCGCCGTCGTTTCCGTTCATGTTCTGGCGTCGTGCCCGCAAGGCCGATGTGATTGCCTATCACTATCCGTTTCCGCTGGTCGACCTCGCCGTGGCATTGCACTTCCCGCGCGATACCGGCCTTGTCGTCCACTGGCACAGCGAGATCATTCACCAGCGCGCGTTTGCGCGCCTGCTGCAGCCGTTGATGCGCCGCTGTCTTGAAAGGGCGGACCGGATCATCGTGTCGACGCCCGCGCACATCGACATCTCACCGCTGCTGGCGCCTGTGCGCGAGAAGTGCGCGGTGATTCCGTTTGGCGTGAACCCGGACGATTGGCGCCTGGAAGGACCAGCGTCGGGCACGGAGGACGACAATGGCGAATCGTTCTTCCTCGCTGCAGGACGTCTCGTGCCTTACAAGGGTTTTGATGTGCTGATCGAAGCGCTCGCGCAGACCGATGCACGGCTCGTGATCGTCGGCGA
>CAZRFE010000095.1:0-7883 GCA_964599565.1 uncultured Gammaproteobacteria bacterium | reverse complement strand
AAAAAGCCCCGCCGAAGCGGGGCTGGGAGCCGCGTGCCTTGAAAGGCGACGGCTGTCGGTGGTTCCCGGACGCTGGCAGCGGAAACGGAACCACCGTGCGCTGGCGAAGCTTCCTCCTTACTGGTCGACGCCGGTGTCGGCCGGCGGCGTTTCTTCAACGGTGTCGTCGACGGGCTCGCTCATGAGGTCATCCGAGGCGGGGTCGTACTCTGCATCCTGCGCATCTTCCGCGGGATCTTCCCAGAGCGGTTCCTCGGCGGCGGCGTCGCTCGCAGCGTCATCGGAAACCGGTTCCGACACCGGTGCGGCCTCCGGATCGTAATCGCTCGTGCCCACCTCGGCGTCGCTGGCGGCATCGCCGGAAACGCCCTCGTAGCCGGAGTCACTGCTCGTTGCGGTGCCGGCCTGCACTTCGGTCTCGTCGAGGAAACCGTCGCGGTTCTCATCCCAGCTTTCGAAGTTCGCGGACACTTCCGCATACGCGGCCACTTCATCCTGGCCCAGCAGGCCGTCGCCGTTCTCGTCATACGTCTGGAAATCGATTTCCTCGGCGGCAATGGCAGCGCCGCTTGCGAGCGCGGCGGTGAACAACACGGTCATCAGCTTTTTCATGATCTCTCTCCGTTGGTTTCGGTGATTCCGGCAGCGCGGCCGGGCTTGAGAGAGAAGACGCAAGATGCGTGCCATCCATGCGATCGCCGCAGACACGCAGCAAAAGCCCGCGCGCGACGATGAAGCGGCACCGAAACCGTAGGCCTGTGGCGACACATTCGGCGTGTGCGTGCAAGTGACTGATTTTGAGCGCCCGCAACTGTCGCGCACAGGCGACGGTTCGAGACGCGATCCTGTTTTCCTGTTTCGGACATAATGCATCCGGGCAACACAAGGGGGTGGTCAATGAATCTTCGCGCGGCAGCACGCAAGCTGACGAGGTTCCTGCTTCGCTTCGTCATCATCTTCTCGCTGATGATCGCGGTATTTGTTGCGCTCGGGAAATACGAGCTGCACCGGCTTCACTCACAGCAGCCGGAAGTTGCGAGCGCGCACGCGGATCGCATTGACGATGCGCGCGTGCTCGCGGACCTTCGCTGGCTTTCGGACCCCGCGCGCGAGGGACGCGCGGCGGGAACGCCGGGCAGCGCGGCGGCGCGCGCGTGGCTTGAACAGCAGTTCGCGGACATCGGGCTCGAATCCGCCGGCAGCGAAGGCTACCTGCAGCCGTTCCTGTATGCGGGAGGCGACGGCGAGCTGCCGGGCGTGAACGTCATCGGCCGTCTTGCGGGCAGCGAGCCGGACCTGCCGATGATTGCCGTCACCGCGCATTACGATCACGAAGGCATCAAGGATGGCGTTGTGTATCCCGGTGCGGACGACAACGCATCCGGCACCGCGGCAATGCTCGCAGCGGCGCGCTACTTCAGGGAAAACACGCCGCGCCACACGCTGCTGTTCATTGCGTTCGACGCCGAGGAGACGGGACTGAACGGTTCGCGCGCGTTCGTCGCCGCGCCGACGGTGCCGCTGTCGTCGATCGGCTTCAATCTCAATCTTGACATGGTGGCGCGCACGGATCACGACGAGATCGTTGCCGTCGGCACCTGGCAGCATCCGTGGCTGCGTCCCGTGCTCGATGACGTGCAGAAGGAAAGCACGGTCGCGATTCTCTTCGGCCGCGACCGCCCGCTGTGGCTCGCGGGTGCGAACCTCAACTGGGTGAACCTCTCCGACCAGGCGGCATTCCACGACGCGGGCATTCCGTTCCTGTTCTTCAGCGTCGAGGATCACGCGGACTATCACCAGCCGACGGACACGTTCGAGCGCATCGATCCGGTGCGCTACGCGGCGAACGTGGAGATGATCGTTGCAACGCTCATGCAGCTGGATGCGCGCTTCGACGCATTCGTGCAGGAGCAGGTGACGCCGTAAAAAAAAGGCCGGGCAATGCCCGGCCTGTTTCATGTCTTCACGTTCAGGCGCGTTTTGCAGTCGCCTTTCTCTTCTTCGGTGCGGCCTTTCGTTTCTTCTTCTTCACCGTTGCACCTGGAGCTGCGGACGCTGCCTTCTTCCGCCGCGTCTTCTTCTTGCGTCCCTTCTTCGCTTCCGCCTTCGCGTGCTTGCGTTCCGCCTGCTGCATGCCCTTGTCCATGGCAGCCGCGAGCTTCTCGGCGGATTTCGCCTCGACCTTCGCAACCTTCATGGTGCCGAGCAGGCTGCGCGCCGCCTTCTGTTCCGCGCGCAGTGCGTCGATGTCCTTGCGGATCCTGTCGACACTCTTGCGGTCCGCCGCGCGGCCCGATTTCTCGAACTGCTTCTTCGCGCGGTCGCGCTGCTTCTGCAGTGCGCCGATCTGCTTCTGGCGACGCTTCACATCTTTCTGCAGCTTCGTCGTTTCGCGGTCCAGGGTCTTCGCTTCCTTCGCGGTGACGCGCACGAACTCCTTGCGCACCTGGTCGAAACTCTTCATCACTTCTTTGATTGTCGCAGCCATCAGGATCCTCCCAGATCGTATATGACGCTGCGAGTCTAACGATATTCGCGTTGAGGCACCAATTTTAATGATTCGCGGCTTTCCATCGAAAACATGGACGCATGCCGGCCCGCGCGGCAGAATCCGTTCATCTTCGGGGAGGATTCATCATGTGGGGCAAGGAGAGATTCCTGCGGCAGCTTCAACGGGAAATGCCGCTGTGGCGCGAGCGCGGCTGGCTTGCGCCGGGCGCGGAGGAAAGCATCGTCGCGCACATCAGCGCGCGCGGCGATGAACGCAACCTGCTCGCCGGCGCGCTCGCGATCTTCGGCGTTGCGCTGTTCGGTTCGGGCGTGATCACGTTCTTCGCGGCGAACTGGGAAGGCATGTCGAAAGGCGTGCGCCTCATCGTGCTGTTCGGTGCGCTGTGGTCGACCCACGGACTTGCCGCATTCGCCATCGACCGCGAGCGCCATCCATGGCTGTGGCAGGCCATCGTGCTGCTTGGCGTCGTGCTGTTCGGCGCGAACATCATGCTCATCGCGCAGACGTATCACATCGAGTCGCATTACCCGAACGGCGTCATGTTCTGGGCGCTCGGCGGGCTGCTGGCGGCGTGGCTTCTGCCCGCGCAGGCAGCGCTCGTCTTCGCCATCGCGCTCGCACTCCTGTGGACGGGCATGGAGCGTTTCGATTTCGATCACATCCATTGGCCGTTCCTGGCATTTCTCGCCGCTGCCGCAACGCGCGCAATACAGGCGAACTGGCGGAGCGCGCTGCACGCCTGCGTGTTCGCGCTCGTGCTGTGGAGCGTGTTTGCGTGGAGCTACAGCTGGTCGTACCGCAGCGCGTGGTCGCCGCTTTATGCGGTGGAGTTTTTCTTTCTCGGCTATCTCTCGCTGTTCGAGCTCGGTCTCGTGGCGGCGAACCTGCCGCGCATCGCGATCGCCGCGAAACTGCTGCAGCGCTACGGCGTGCTTGCGGTATTGCTGTGCGCGTACGCGCTGAGCTTTCCCGATCTTTATGACTACGCGGCCGATGCGTTCGAGCGCACCGGCACCGTGCAGCGGACAGAAGGCGCCTGGCCTGTCGTCTTCATGCTCGCGGTGCTTGCCGTGCTCGTTGCCTGGCATCGCGTACGCGTGCGCGGTGCGGCACTTCCCGGTTATCTCGCATTCGGCCAGGGGCTCATCGTTGCATGCGTGGTCTTCATCCTTGCCACGCTTGCGCTGATCCCTGACATGCGCGGCGATGACGGGGGCGCGTTCGCGCTTGTCTTCAACCTGCTCTACTTCGCCGGTCTTGCGTGGCTCGTGTGGGCGGGAACCAGCCGCGGCGATCGCTTCCTCGTGAATGCGGCGTTCGCGTTCTTCGCGCTGCTGCTGTTCACGCGCTACATCGACACCTTCTGGACGCTGATGAACCGTTCGTTCTTCTTCATGGCGGGCGGCGCGCTGCTGCTCGCCGGCGGATGGCTGCTGGAGCGCCAGCGCCGCACGCTCACGCAACGCATCCGGGAGGCACGGTCATGAAGCGGAAGATCCTGGTCATCGTGCTTGTCCAGACGCTGCTGCTCGCGGGCATGATCGCGATGAAGCAGTACACGCTCAGAACGGGCACGGTGGTGCTGCTCGAGACGGAACCCTTTGACCCGCGCTCACTGTTCCGCGGCGATTACGTCGTACTGCGCTATGCGATCAACACGCTGGACCTTGCAGCGCTCGATGGCGATGACGCGTTCGAGCGGCACGATACGGTGCACGTGACGCTCGCGCCCGATGGCGATTACTGGAAGCCCGTCGCCGTGCATCGCGATGCGCCGGATACGGTTGCCGGAACGGTGACGGTGAAGGGAACGGTGCGATACGCGATGCATGCCGGCAGCGGCGATGGCGAGCCGCGCGAGCTGTCCGTGCGCTACGGCATCGAGAACTATTTCGTGCCGGAAGGCGAAGGCCGCGAACTGGAGCTGCGCCCGTCCGCCGATCACCGCGTCGACATCCGCGTTGCCGTCGACCGCTTCGGCAAGGCGGGCATCAAGGCCGTGCTGGTGAACGGCGAGACGCGCTACGAGGAACGATTGTTCTGAGGTATCGCGTGAGAGGCATCTGGCGGAAAGCCGCCGCGTGCCGCAAAATCCCGCGCGGGAAACAGGCATTCCGTGGGGGAATCATGAACAGGTACGGCTTCGCGGCGATCGCCGCGCTCGCGGTGGCGCTCGGCGGCTGCAAGACGCTCGACAAGATGCTGGATACGGCGGATTCCGCGATCCGCATCGCGAACAGCGGCACGATCAAGGGCGTGCAGAAGATCGTGGAGAGCGACGATCCGCAGGCCGCGCTGAAGCAGACGGCCGATGAACTCGGCGACTACTACGCCGACAATCCCGAAGCCGCGATCGCGGACATCCGCCGCGCAAAGCGCGAACTCGAAGATCTCATGGCGTTTCTTTCCGGGCTTGTCGGCAAGGAGTGGGGCCGCGACGAGGTGCGCGTGCCGTCGCGCACGCAGTACGTGAAATACACGCAGAACTACCAGAGCCGCGCGGTGGTGGATTTCGACGCCGGTCGCGTCACCGTCGAGACGCTCGATGCGAAGGCGACGGACGAGAGCCTGAAAAGCGCCATCGTCACCACGCTGCTCACGCCCGACGATCCGCGCGCCGTGGACCTGTTCAGCGACAAGCCCGTCGAACTCTCCAGCCGCAACGAACCGTATCTTCTCAACCTCGTGCTGGATCACAAGGGCAAGGTGATCGACAGTCCCGCCGTTGCCGAGGCGTTCGCGGATCATCTCATCGCCGCGAAGAAGCAGACGCGCACGATCGACGCGGACGGCGAGACGAAGCAGGCCGCGTTCGTGAACATCGCCATGGTGAGCAACTTCGAGAACCGCCAGGCGGAAAAATACCGTCCGCTGGTGACGCGCTATGCGCGCGAGCACAACGTGAGCCCGAGCCTGGTGTACGCCGTGATCCGCGCGGAAAGCAATTTCAATCCGTACGCGGTGAGCCATGTTCCCGCCTACGGACTGATGCAGCTCGTGCCGACCAGCGGCGGGCGCGATGCGTATCGCGCCGTCACCGGCCGCGACGAAGCGCCGAGCAAGGAATACCTCTTCGATGCCGCGAACAACATCCGGCTCGGCACGGCGTACTTCCGCCTGCTGAACACCGAATACCTTTCGATGGTCCAGGACAGCGTCTCGCGCGAGTACTGCATGATCTCCGCGTACAACACCGGCGCGGGCAACGTGCTGAAGACGTTTTCGCGCGACCGCGTGGAGGCGGTGAACGCCATCAACAGCCGCACGCCGGCTGCCGTCTACGAGAAGCTGCGCGCCGACCTTCCCTATGAAGAGACGCGCACCTATCTCGCGAAGGTCGTCGGCTTCCGCAAGCAGTTCGTGGATATCGAGTGACGGGAATACGTGAAAGGCGGGCGAATGCCCGCCTTTCACGTCAACGCCTGCGCGCATCCCTGCGCATTCTCCTCTAGGGCGGGACACTCATTGGCGCGCGCACGCCGCTCGCTAGAATTTCATCTACCGCTTTCATCGACGAGGAGAAGGAGTTGAGCGCGAAGTTCGGGCACGACGGTCTTGTGCACCTGCACTGGCCGCGGCATGAGATCGTGAACGCCGTGACGCATTTCATCGGATTCCTGTTCGCCGTCAGCGCCGTGCCCGTGCTGATCCTCATGGCGACCATCAGCGGCACCGTTGCGGAGCTTTACACGTTCATCGTGTATTCCGCGTCGCTGATACTGCTGTATCTCGTCTCCACGCTGTATCACGCCTGGCCGCAGGGCGAGGCGAAGAAGCTGCTGCAGAAGCTCGATCACATGATGGTCTACGTGCTGATCGCGGGCACGTACACGCCGTTTCTTCTCGCGGAACTCGGCGATGTGATCGGCTGGTCGCTGTTCCTCGTGCTGTGGCTGCTCGCGGCATTCGGCATCGCCTTCAAGGCAACGTATGGCGACCGCTACGACGGCATTTCGACGATCGCGTACCTGCTGATGGGCTGGGTCGGCATGGTCGCCATCGTGCCGCTTTACGAGGAACTGCCGCAGGTATCGTTCACGTTCGTGCTCGCCGGCGGCATCGCGTACTCCATCGGCACGGTCTTCTATCGCTGGGAATCGCTGCCGCACAACCACGGCATCTGGCATGTGTTCTGCCTCACCGGCAGCGTGTGCCATTTCGTGGCGGTGCTGTACCTGCTCGACGGCTGACACGCGAGCGGCGAGTGAACGCGGATGGAAGGCGGGAAAGCTCCCGCCCGCTTACTTGTCGCGCCTTGTTTTCGTCGTCAGCGTTCCGGGCCGCCGCGCGCGCGGCGCATCGGCGGGTTTGCCCTTCGTCTTTGCCGCGAGGCGCGCGTTCTTCCCGGGCCGCTGCTTCCTGGCTTGCGCCTTGCCGGCGGCCGCGCTCTTTTCATGCGTCTTCTCGCGGGGCTTCTCGTGCGGCTGCGATGCATCGAACCGCGGCTTGTCATCGCGGCGCGGCCTTGCGCCGGCGCCGGGTTTTCCCGCGGAGCGGGGCTTGTCCTTGAACGTGCGTTTCTTCGGCGAGCGGGTCTCGTCGGTTGCGTGCGATTCACGTGCAGCCGACTGCAGTGCGCGCGCCTTGCCGCCGAACGGCGGCAATGACACTTCCGCGTCGTTGTCGGCGACAACGGCCGTGCCGTCCGCGCGCGCAATGCGCAGCGCCTGGCCCGCAACGCGCGTCTTCTGCAGGTCGCGGAAGATTTCCTGCGGCATGCCTTCGGGAAGATCCACGAACGAGTGGTCGTTGAAGATCTGGATGCGGCCGATGTAACGGCCTTCGAGTCCGGCCTCGTTCGCGATCGCGCCCATGATGTTGCCGGGCTTCACGCCATGATCATGGCCGACCTCGATGCGGAAGCGTTCCATGCCATCGGGCAGCGGCGCGTCATCCACGCGCTTGCGGCGCGAACCGTACGCGTCTTCGCGAAATTTCTCGTTGCGCTCCTCGCGCAGTTCGCGCTTCGGTTTCCGTTCGCGTTCCTCGGGCGGCTGTTCTGCCTTCGGTTTCAGCAGCAGCGGCTTGCCGGCCTGCGCAAGTTTCGCGAGCGCGGCCGCAATCTCGAGCGGCGGCACGTCGTGCTGCTGCTGGTAGCTTGCGATCAGCTCGTGGAAGAACGCGAGTTCGCCGCCGGTGAGCGTGTCCGTGATCTTCTGGTGGAAGTTCGCGATGCGCCGGTCGTTGATCGCTTCCGTCGTCGGCAGCTGCATCTCCGTGATCTTCTGCCGCGTGGCGCGCTCGATGAGCGAGAGCAGCCGCTTCTCGCGCGGTGCGACGAAAAGTATCGCTTCGCCGCTGCGTCCCGCGCGGCCCGTGCGCCCGATGCGGTGCACGTAGGCTTCGGTGTCGTAGGGAATGTCGTAGTTGA
>CAZRFE010000094.1:0-7911 GCA_964599565.1 uncultured Gammaproteobacteria bacterium | reverse complement strand
ATTTTGTGATAGTCGAATAATAGCCGAGCAAACGGGCATGTCAACAACTATTAATGAAAGGATTCAGAAGCTGCGTGAAAGCACGGGGATGGGGAGGACGCTCTGGGCTCGGCACGTCGGCATCAATCAACGAACGCTCGCGGCAATCGAGTACGACGGCAACAAGCCTGGCGCTGACATCTTAGGAAAGATTGCAGAAAAGTATCCGCAGCACGTTCTCTGGATCCTTACGGGGAAAGCTGACGCCGACGTTGGGCAAACACGTCCGTAGTAGCGTTTCTGTTCTACCAATTTCAGACTTTAGCCAATTCCATACGCCGGCGAATGTATAAGGGGTAATGCATTGGAAGAAATTCATCAGTCCATCTGGAAAGCATTCCGCGACAGGATCACGAGCCCTGTAACTGGTGTCTTTGCCATTCTCTGGCTTGTCTTCAATTGGCGTGCCGTTATGTTCGTTCTCCTAGACGATCGGCCAATTCTTGTACGTACGGAGATTGCCATCATGTTGTTTAGCGGCTGGTGGACCCTTTTCTGGGGACCAGCTGTGGTTACTTTTTTGTACGTTGTTATTCACCCCTTCCTTCTTGTTGGTGCCTATGCAATTGCGGATTTTGGTGACGTTTTGCAACGACGCATCGGCTATCGGTATGAGAACAAGAAACCTTTCAGCGGAGAGGAGAGAGCAAAACTGATTACCGATTATCGGACCTTGCAAGGAGAACGCGACGCCTACTATGGACAGCTGTTGGAACAGCGTACGCAGTACGAATCCGTCATTACTCAACTACAAGACCGTCAAGTAAAACTAGAGAACGCGCTGCATGCCGCACCCGAAGATAATGTTGATGCAAATAGATCTATACGAGATGAATTGGCGGCACTGAAGGAAGAGCTGAATGATGCGAGAAACCGGATGGAGAACGTGTCGCGGCAAACTAGTAATGACGAGCCTGTCCTTCCGTCAACCGTCGGAGGTTTGCTACGACCGAAACCAACCGTCGGAGGTTTGCTACGACCGAAACCAACCGGCGGAGGTATGTTACGGTCGACGCCTGGGCTCTCAGATTTTGGAGGCCTGCTAGGAGCCGTAGCTGTTGGCAGTCGCTTCAGTTCTGAGAGTATCGACAAAAAATACCATGAACTACTTCGCTGGCTTGCCGAGGACTTTCCACATCCTGGCTTGTTTGGCCACGACCCGGCGAAGCTGCAAGAGGCTCTCGCACTCAACCTAATAGAAGAACGCAAATCTGGGTATGAATTGAGCGAATTTGGCAAAGTGGTACTCGCGCTCTATTCGAACATGAAGTAAATGCAGGCACGTTATCCTTAGTAAGAATAAATAGACAGAATCATGGTAATCACTTCCGTTCGTCAATGTTTGGAATCGGATGATCCGCTGTCAGACGTGGTTTTCGAGTTTCTTTCTGATTATGACCACGAAGATATATTGGTCGACTACAAACTAGCATTCGAGGTGAGGGAGGCGCCTGGAAGGTTTGATTTTCTTAAAGATCTAATTGCATTCGCAAACAATGCGGGTGGGTATTTCTTTATAGGAAAAAAAGACAAGACTTGGGAGCTTGAGGGAACGAATAAAGCGACATCGGCCGCATTCTCGAATCCGAAATCTATTCTTGCACAAGCGAATTCTTTCATTTACCCACAAATTTTTTTGATGGACGCAAAGATGTTCGAAAGGGATGGAAAGAAGTTTGTTCTTGTTCATGTTCCGTCATCCGATAGGCTCCATTTTTTATCGAAAGATGTTGTATACGAAAAATCTGGAAAAGAAGTGAGATGGTACAAGTCCCAGACGTTCGTGAGAAAAGTTGAAGAGTCTGTTCTGGCGACAGGCGATGACCTAACGAACCTAGTAGAAATTTTCTTCTTAAAAAGAAGGCAGAAGATTCTGGACGGTGTCGCGCAGGTTCTTTCTGGAGGCCCAAATCCTGTTGTTCAGGTGGTTAAATCGGGATCTGTGCCATCGGGGACTGGCGTCACTGCGGCGGGAATAAATTGGAGCTCAATAAATGAAGCGCCGAAGAGTCTTGCCGACGCTCTGCACGTTCTCAGGGTTCTAGAGGACGGTGGGCAGGAGCCCAAACCAGCACAACTAGATAAGTGGTTTCTTTGGGCTGTTTACAGAGATAGGCAAGCACATCTGCCGAATCTGACGACCCAAGTGATAGAAATTCTTGCGTACTACAGCGTCATGTATGGGGCACCAGCTTTCTTTTGGCTTAGTCAACTAACGGACGATAGTCAGAAGGAAGTGTTGTTGCGGGCTGCAGGGAGGGCTAGCAAAAGCGCGCGGACGACCTGGATTCTTAAGTACGCCATTCTTCACGGGGATCGGTTTTTCAAAAGAATTATAAAGATGCTCGGTTCTCGGACAAGGGGATTGACACAAGCGAGGCTCAATTACTCGATAGATCATCGATCGTACATATTTGGCATACTGCCTAGATCTTCGATTGAAGACAGCATGAGTAGCCTTGAAGGAAAAGTGAAAACTGTTATCGCGAAACAAGACGCGTCCAGCGCAACCCAAGATCAATCGTTAGTGCTTGATGCGTATCTCTATTGGGAGTTAAGGGATCAGGTGATACGCCCTGAGTAGTGATTCACGACCAAGTTTTAAATTCGATCAATCGCGCTTCACGTCACCACCAACAATCCCCCACCCAGCTTCCTTCTCTTCGCGCGCAGCTTCGGCCCGATAGCATCCATGATCTTGTGATCGTCGCCTGATCGAACAACGAGGTCCGGTCTCACTTCCCAGCCTTCCAGCAATCGGTCTGACCACGGGCGCAGCATGCGCTTCAGCGCCGTGACGTTGTTGTACGCATCATCCTTCCAGGTGTCGTGAAATCCCTGCCCGAGAATCACGGGCATGCGTTCATGCACGCTGCCGACAATGCAGTTGGCGGGGCAGGTGAGAATCGCGAACGTATCCTTGCGCGCGCCATCAACGGCTTCGTGCCAGATGCCGGCGAATGCAAACGGCTGGTGATCCGGCCGCTGGAAGAAGTAATAGCGCCGCGTTGTACCCTTGCCGCTGCCGATGTAGAACCCGTCCGCGATCACGAGGCAACGCTGCTTGCGGAACGCGCTTTCGGTGACCGGCCGTTCCGCAACGATCTCCGCGCTAATGAGTGGCTTGTTGGGCATGCCGCGCAGGCGCGTACGGAAACCCCAGTTGAGATCCTCGACGGTGCCCTTCGACTGGCTGCGCAATATCTGCCCTTCCTCGCCTGGGTGAAGGCGGTAGTACCGGCGTTGCTGCCACCAGTTTCGGTGCGCGCGCAGGGGTGAGAGGGAGATCTGACGAAGGCAGTAGAAATGACACATCGCACCAGCCTCGCTCGAAAGGGCTGTATGTATATCCAGTATCCCTGCGCGGCATCAAGACGCGGAGCAGCAAGCGGAGGCCACTATTTAGATTGCTTTTGGCTTTATAAAACAAACAGTTAAGGCGTCGTTCCAAATTAAGGTCAAAGTGTTGACGCTATTTCAACGGTTCACCTAGACTTAAGATCAAGTCATTGAGCTTAAATAAATGCAGCCAATCACCGAAACCGAGATTCTCGAAAAGCTGAGTTTCGATAACCCATGGTGGGACGTCGCCTCTGCGGGGATCGAGCCCCGTTTTCGGGCGCTTGCCCTGCGGGCATACGCGCCATCGTTCATCCGGCTGGTGGAGAACCGGGAGGTGAATCGTGCCGTGATCCTGATGGGGCCGCGGCGTGTCGGGAAGACAGTGATGGTCTACCACGCCATCCAATACCTCCTTGACAGAGGGGTGGCTGGAAAAAACATCGTCTATATCTCGATGGAGACACCTGTTTTCACCGGTCGCTCGCTCGCGACGCTCGTGGATATCTTCCTGCGGAAGCATGATCACAAGCGGGACGACGCTCTCTATGTCTTCTTTGATGAAATCCAGTACTTGAAGGAATGGGAACGTCACCTTAAGAGCCTTGTCGACACCTTCCCTGCGTTCAAGTTTGTTGCAACCGGCTCCGCGGCGGCGGCGCTCAAGCTGAAGAGCATGGAATCGGGGGCAGGTCGTTTTACCGAATTCCTTCTTCCTCCGCTGACATTCTTCGAGTTTCTTGATTTCCGCCACGTACACGATTCGCTCATTGTTTCACCGACAAGATCATCCGAGCCTTACGCTACGACCGATATCGAATCGCTGAACAAGGAGTTCGTTGATTACATAAATATCGGCGGATATCCGGAGGCGGTAATCAACCAGGAGGTTCGCCAGGAAGCAGGGCGTTACATCCGCAGCGATATCATCGAAAAGGTTCTGTTGCGCGATCTGCCGCAGCTGTACGGCATACAGAACATCCAGGATCTGAATCAGTTGTTCAATCTTGTGGCTTATAACACCGGGCGCGAATTCAACCTCGAAAGCCTGTCAAGCGAATCGGACATACCCAAGAACACGTTACGAAAGTTTCTCGAATACCTTGAGGCTGCATTTCTCATTCGAAGGCTTGACCGGGTGGATTCGAATGCAAAGAACTTCAAGCGGGCACGTACTTTCAAGCTGTACCTGACGAACACATCAATGCGAGCGGCACTGTTCGCGCCGGTGTCAGAACAATCTCCCGGGATCGGCGAGCTGGTCGAGACAGCGATATTCGGACAATGGGTCCATTCGCCTCGAATTATTGGCAATCTCAGGTATGCAAGATGGGATGGCAAGCGGGAAGTTGATCTGGTGAATCTCGATCCTCTGAGGCAGAAAGCTCAATGGGCGGTTGAAGTGAAATGGTCCGACAGGCCGATGCGAGACGATTCGGAGTACGCCGCGTTACTTGAGCTGGCACGCAAGGCGAAGCTCAAGGAACCGTCGATTCTGATTACAACCAGGACAGTTTCGGATACGCGCACTGTCAATGGCGTCAATGTACGACTGCTGCCAAGCAGCCTGTATTGCTATACCGTCGGAAGAAATACGGAGAACAGGAACGAACAGTTTGCGCCTATTCCTCACGGTTAGATATGAATGAAACCCGCGCCTCCCGGTTCCGCGATGCTCGGAATACACGCAGGTGAACCTGATCCGGGTTGGTGGGTCTTGAAAGGGCTGGAACGCGCTGGCCTGGCCTGGAACCTGTGCACGCCGCGGGATCTTCCGCGAAGGTCGGAGCTGCGCGCGCTTTCGTCGGCTGACGGTGGCTGCTGAAGTTGCTCTTTCATGATTGGGTTCTGACTGAATGCGTCGAGTCTTGTCATGGACCAGCGTCTGAACGTGTTCCAGGGACAATCCGCGCTACACCTTCGCGTTCATGCTCGATTCGCTGATGACCATGCCGGCAAGCTCTGTGCTGCTCTTCGTGCTTGACCTGGCTCTCCAGGACCGGATTGTCCCAAAGAGAACAAGCCAAATAGACAAAGACCCGCCTGTCATGTTTACTGTGCGGGCAGGTTTTCCTGCACCGGGGTTTTAAAAGCAAAAAAAGCGGAGAATGTTCATGAACAAGAAGATTGCGATATTGGCAGCCGCTGCGCTGCTGTTCGGTGGGCAGGCAGCGGCTGATGACAGCACCGGCTGTGGCCTTGGATCGATAATCTTTGACGGCCAGTCAGGCGTGTTCCCGCAGGTCCTCGCGGTCACCACCAACGGATCGACGGGCAACCAGACCTTCGGCATTTCCAGTGGCACGCTGGGTTGCGATGCCGATGGCACCATTTCGTCCAACGCCAAGATGAGCATGTTCACCGGCGAAAACATGGAAAGCCTCGCGCTCGACATGTCGCGTGGCGAAGGCGAAGCGCTGGAAACCGTTGCGGCGCTGATGGAAATTGCGGATGAAGACCGCGCCGCCTTCTACACGCTGACCAAGGATAATTTTGCACGCATCTACAGCAGCGCGGATGTTACGGCGGGTGAGGTGATCGCCAATCTTCGCCAGGTCATGGCGGAAGACGAAGCATTCAATAGCTACGCCATCTGACACGATATGAGACCAGGACACCCGGGAGTTTCTCCCGGGTGTTTTTTTTAGCCATGACAAGATTCTGGATACTTCTGCTGCTGTGGTTGCCGATGTCCGCGTCGGCGGCCGTCGATATCAATGCGCTGGCTCGCGATCCCTTCTGGCTGAAGCTCGGGCACTGGAAAGCAACGCTCACCGGATACGAATCGGAAGTCGATTCAGACCATTTCTTTCTCGCACCGAATGGAAAATCAGACCCTCGCGCAGAGCTCGCGGCAACACTCGATGGACTGCGTGGCGATCCTTCGGCAGTCGCTTGCCGCTACCCGGTGCGCGCGGAATGGCTGGCAGACAAGCTTGATGAACCGCTTGCCGACCTTGGCAGTTGTGCAGAGTTGCATGAATGGTATGACGAGATCGATCCGCATACCGTGACGTTGATATTTCCCGCCGCGTACCTGAACAATCCAGCATCGATGTACGGCCATACCCTGTTGCGGATCGACCCGCCGGGCGGCGAGTCGGCGCTGACGTCGTATGCCGTCAATTTCGCGGCGCAATCCACGGAGTCGAACGGCTTGATCTTCGCGGTGAAGGGCTTGAGCGGAATGTACGCCGGTGTTTTCGGCGTGATGCCGTATTACCGCAAGGTGAATGAATACAACGACCTTGAAAATCGCGATATCTGGGAATATCGCCTGAATCTTTCAACGCATGAAACACGCCGCCTGTTGCTGCATCTGTGGGCGCTGAACGACATCGAATTTGATTATTTCTTTTTCGATGAAAACTGCTCCTATCAATTGTTGAGCCTGCTGGAGGTCGCACGCCCGTCGCTGACGCTGACGGATGATTACACCTACCAGGTGATTCCATCCGATACCGTCAAGCAGGTGTTGCTTGAAGTCGGGCTCACCGGTACGCCGGTATTCCGTCCGGCACTTGCGACCCGCTTGAAACACCAGGCGTCGTTTCTCGATGACGAACAGATAGAAAGATCCATCGCGGTGGTGAACGGTGAATCGGCGGCCGGACAACTGCCGAGCAGCGATTCAACTGCGCTGGAGAATGCGCGTGTACTTGAATTTGCCTACAGCTGGTTGCGATACAAGCATTACCGTGAAGGCGGCACGCAGCAGGTTTCAGGCCCGATAGCGTTTGAACTGCTGAAAGCGCGCGCTGCCTATCCCGCCGGCGATGTGTTTGGCAAAGAGCCGGTGCCGGATACAGCGCCCGAGAGCGGCCATGGTTCAGCGCGCGCGATGCTGGGAGTCGGTGCGCTTGACGGCAGGCACTTTACGGAGCTCGGGTTTCGCGCCGCTTATCACGATCATCTTGATCCGGCGCCCGGGTTTCAGCATGGCGCGGCGATCACCATGTTCGGCTTGAAGATCCGTGACTATGAAAATGGTGACGCACAAATCCAGAGCCTGGATCTGCTGGAGATCGATTCGCTGTCGCCGCGCACACGGGTATTTCAGCCGAAGTCGTGGCGCCTGCATGTACGCGCCGGCCGCCTGCCGGGAGCCGATCCGGACAATCCGCTGGTCGCAGATGTGGGCGGTGCGCTCGGCATGAGCTGGCAGCTGGGCGACGATTCATTGCTGTACTGGTTGCACGGGAATGCGCGGCTGCTCGCCGACGATGATCTGCCGAAGGGGCATTTCTCGTCGTTCGGCATCGATGCCGGTGCGCTGTGGCAGGTTACGGCAAGCAGCGCATTGCTGCTTGAACTGCGCGCCGACAGATGGTTTGGCGGCGGTGAATCAAGTCATCGTTCGGCGGAGTTTGGCGGCAGCATCGCACTGGCGGATGACTGGTCGATGCGATTGACGGCGAAATATCATCGGCTGGATGACGCTGCCTGGCGTGAACTGCAGTTGGCTGGTGCATACTATTTTTGAGATTGACCCCGCGCTTCTTGTATACGGCGACGTGCGGTACGCAAAGGCAT
>CAZRFE010000093.1:0-8062 GCA_964599565.1 uncultured Gammaproteobacteria bacterium | reverse complement strand
TGCGCGTTCGCACTTCGCGCGTGCGCGGCGCCCTTCGGATCGAAGAACATGTACTCGCCGCCGCCATCTCCCTTCGCTTCGTACATCGCCTGGTCTGCGTGCACGAGCAGGTCGTTCACCGTTTCGCCGTTCTGCGGGTAAAGCGCGATGCCGACGCTGCCGGCGATGTGCACGGTTTCGTGCTGGATGAAGAACGGCCGGGAAAGCTGGTCGAGCATGACCTGCGCGACGCTTTCCACCGCTTCGGCGTCGCGCGCGTCCATGAGGATGACGGTGAACTCGTCGCCGCCCATGCGCGCAAGCGTGTCCGTCTCGCGGATGCAGCCGCCGATGCGCTGCGTGACCTGCTTCAGCAGCTCGTCGCCGCCCTCATGCCCGAGGTGATCGTTCGCGTCCTTGAACTTGTCGAGGTCTATATAAAGGAGTGCGAGCGTTTCGCCGTGGCGCTTCGCAAGCCGCATGTCCTGCTCCAGCCGGTCGATGAACAGGCGGCGGTTCGGCACGCCGGTCAGCGGATCGTGGTTGGCGTGCATCCACAGCTGGCGCTCGCCCGCCTTGCGCAGGGTGATGTCGCGCGAGTTCGCGGTCACGGCCTCGACGCTGCCCTTGTCATCGAGAATCGGCGCAAAGAGATACTCGATCACGCGCGGCTCGCCGTTCGCCGTCGTCACGTGGAATTCGCCGCGGCGCTCCTGCCGCGTGTCGAACACGTACCGCAGGTGCTCGTGCACCTCCGCGGCGAGCGCGGGCTTCACCTCGTCGATGCGCATGCCGACGATGTCATGCGCGTGCCTGCCGTAGGCTTCCGCGAGCGCGCGGTTGACATAGAGAAAACGTCCGTCGCGATCGAGAATGCTGCTGTAGTCGGAGGTGTGTGAAAGCATGGCCTTGAGCAGGCGTGCCTCGTATTCCGTCTCGGCGATGTAGGTGTCGAGCGATTCGGCGAGTTCGCGGTCGATGGCTTCGTTGAAGCGAATCAGGTCCGCGCCATCCATGTGATCGGTGGCGTTTCCCCACAGCCGCACGACGCTGCGCCGCAGGGCGCGGAACTCCGCCATCATGTCATCGATGCTGAAGCCCCACTCGTGCCGGTCGCCGCCGTGCGCTTCCGCCGCGGTCTCCTCGCGGCCGCGCGGTGAAACCCAGTGTGCGCGCGCTGCGTCGTGCCCGGTTTCGAGAATCCCGGCAATGCAGCGAAGCATGCCGAGCGCGTGATCGCGCAGATCATCCTCATCCATGCTGCTCGGCGCCGAGCGCAGCCCGCTCGCGAAATCTTCCCATTCGTGCAGGATTCGCTCTTCGTTGTCGCGCATGAATTCCGCGAGGCGCATCGTTCGCTCCCGTCGTCCGCTCCCTTACGTTCTGTGGTCAGGCCGTGCGCAATCCAGAGAGGGATTTCCCCTCTCTCATGCCTCGTCCTCGAACAGGGCGAGATTGCGTATCACCGTGCGGCTCTCGAAGCCGCCGGCGAGCGCGCCGGTGGTGACGCCGATGGTCGCGATGAACGCGGACAGGCGCAGCTTGTCCGCGAACCCGGCGGCGGGCTGGTCCAGTGTCGGCCAGGTCGCGATCAGATCGGCGGGAAAGATGTACATCTCGATGAGCAGCATGAGTGCGCCGACGAGCAGGAACAGGCCGATGCACGCAAGCAGGATGCTGAGGAAGATGACGGCGTTCGCGACGGCGAGATGCTCGGTGAGCACGTTGCGTTCCTTGCGCGGCAGGAACAGCGACTGCACGTTCGCAAGATACAGCGTCGCGCCCAGGATGCTGAGCGCGGCATACAGCGCCGCGACACCGTTGCTCATGCCAAGGCCGACATCCCAGATCTCCGCGGTGAACACGAGCAGGAAGGTCGGCGCGACGGCCGCGGTTGCAAGGCCCGGCAGCGAGAGCGGCAGCAGCGGCGCCTTGTTCCGGAGCAAGGGCCGCAGGATCTGCGCGGGATGACGCAGCGCCATCAATACATGAAAGAGAAATCCCGCGAGCCTGGCATTGCCGTGCAGTTCGCGCTCGGGAAGCCGCGTGCCGATGGCGCGAAGCTTCTTCCGTTCCGCGTCGTTGAAATCCGGCAGCGCGCGGCGCGACGCGCGGAATGCGAACGGCCGCATCGCGCGGCTTTGCACGGCGTGCCGCAACCCCGTGAGATGACCGATGAGATGCAGCAGCAGCGCTGCACCGTTCGCGCGCGTCGCCTCGTCATCCAGCATGCGCTGCGGCTTGCCGCGCGGCGCGGTGGTGAGCGCGCGCGTGGAGATGACGGCGATGCGCGCCGTGGGCGATGCAAGCCCCGGCTGCGTGTTCCGCCGGCGCGAGACGAGCGCGACATCCGTGATGACGATGACCATGTCGTACGGTCCCTGCGCCATGGCAAGGCTCGCCTCGTCGAGGAAATCCGACGGCATGCGCGCGTTGTCGGATTCGAGCCGGCGCGCCTTCACGCGATGAAAGCGCCAGTTGAGCGCGCTTGCGGTTTCAAGATCCGCGCGCACGGCTTGCGCGATGCCGGACGCGAACGCATCGAGCCCGGCGACATCTTCCGCGGGACTCGCAACGATGAGCATGCCGGCGTTCATTTCCGGTTCCGGCGTCTCGCCCTGCACTTCCTTGAGATCGTTGTAGAAGCGCCGGCCGGAGGTGAGCGCGCGCACGACGCGCGTGGTGGACGCCACGCGCGCGGTCTGCAGCAGGCGCAGTGCGCGCAGCAGGCGAAAGACGCGCAGCGCGGGCACGAGCAGCGCGATCACCGTCAGCCAGTTGTTCACGAAATAGCGAACGCGCCGCGGTGCAAGCCAGAGCTTCAACAGGAACTCCGCGATGAACGCGATCCATATCGCGGCCATCACGCGCTCCTGCCACGGCGCGATGCCGGAGACGAGCTCATCGATGAACAGCCACAGCCACGCAATGGCGAGCAGGAACATCACCGGCTCGAGCTCCGCTTCGAGCCGGTACAGCAGCCGGCTGTGCCCGCGCGCACGCCCAGGCGGCGCTTTCGCCATGGAACCGCTCCCCGTTCACATCTTCCCGCAGTATCGCGACATCACGGCAGCGCGGGCATCCGTGCATCGCACGAGGAGCGGGCGATACAAGGCAGGACACCCTGCAGAGCGTGGAACTTCTGCACTGCATATTGTCGAAGCGTTACTTCAGTCTCGTGAAAGGTGAACCATGCGATATGCACTGCCGGCGCTTGCCATCGTTTCCTTGCTTGCTCTTGCGCCGGCCGCCGCCGGCGAACCCGTGGACGTGCGCATGGGCGAACGCCTGGCGCGCATTGATCTTGTGAAACCGGGCGTGCGGCAATACCTGCGTTACCGGCAGACGGGCGAGACGATGAGCGCAGTGGATGTGATCAGCATCCATGTCGCATTCGAGGAGCGCGACGGCGAGCGGCAACTGCATGTCACGCAGCACTGGGATCTCGCCGCGCCGCAGAGCGGTGGAAGAACGCTTGACTCGTGGTTCGAGCCGGGAACGTTCCGCCCCTCGACACACATCCGGCGCATCACGAAGGATGGCGTCACGACGACGGAAGGTTTCCTGTTCACGGAAGAGAGAATCACCGGGCTCGCCGGCGTGGCGGACAATGCGCGCGCGGACTACGACGTCGCATCGCCTGTGCCCGCGTTCAATTTCGAAACGGATCTCCTGTTCCTGCAGGCGCTGCCGCTTGCACCCGGCTACGCCGCGCGCATCGTGTTCCATCATCCCGGCGGTCCGCCGCCCGCGCCCTACGTGTTCACCGTTTCCGGTGCGGACACGTTGACCGGGCCGGACGGGCGCGGCGTCGAATGCTGGATCGTGACGACGGACTACAACCAGCCCGAGCGTCCCGCGACGCGCTTCTGGATAGCGAAGGACACGCAGCAGGTGATCAAGGTCGTCACACCGATGGACGAGAACTCGCAGTTCGTGAAGACGCTGATCTGGTAGGACTCGTGCGGCCGGTGCGACCTTCGCTCCGGCCGCCGCGGTTACGCGCCGATGACGGCGAGCAGCCACGCGGCGAGATAAAGACCGAACCCGAAGACCGCGTGCGTGACGAGGCTGCGCAGGCGCGCAACCCATGGCTTCGGCATGCGCGATGCGGCAATACCCATGCCGAGCCCCGGCTGCATGATGAAGTACGGCGCAACCAGCAGCGCAAGCGCAACGGCCAGCGCCGGCAGCAGCGTCGGTTCCTGCAGCCATCCCGCCCCTTCGAGCGCGACAAGCAGCGCGGCGTAGAGAATGCCGATGAGGTAATGCGCGCTCCAGCCGATTGCCGCTTCACCCGGAACCGCCGCCGCCGCGCGGATGTTCTCCTGCACGAAACGCCCGCGCGGGAAGTGGCCCATCCAGCGGCCGACCATCGTGTAATCCGGCATCGGCGCGCGGGTGGCAAGCGCAAGCAGCACGCCCCACAGATCCATCACCACGGTCGCACCGACGCCGACGAGAACGATGTGCAGGACGAAAGAAAGACTGCCGTTCATTGTTCTTCTCCATCAACCCGTGCGCATTCTGGCATGCCGAAAAGCTTTCCCGCCACGCCGCAACTTGCCATGATGCGGCGGCAGCACAGGAACGAAACGTGACGACAGAAAACCTGCACATCCGCGACCTGCGCGCGGAGGAATTCGAACCGCTCGGCCGGCTGATGGTTGCGGTGTATGCCGCGCTCGACGGTTTCCCGAAACCCGACGAGCAGCCGCGCTACTACGAGATGCTCGCGAACATCGGACGCTTCACTGAAAGAAAGCATGCCAGGGTTCTCGTCGCGCACACGGCGACGGACGAACTCGCCGGCGGCGTGGTGTATTTCGGCGACATGGCGGAATACGGCTCCGGCGGCAGCGCAACGCGCATCACGAACGCATCCGGCATCCGCCTGCTCGCCGTCGACCCGCGCTTTCGCGGCATGGGCGTCGGCAAGGCGCTGACCGAAGCCTGCGTGCGCCTTGCGCAGGAGCAAGGCCGCGCCGAGGTCGTGCTGCACACCACGCACGCCATGCACGTTGCGTGGGCGATGTACGAGAAGCTCGGTTTCGTGCGCGCGCCGGATCTCGATTTCATGCAGGAGACGCTGCAGGTGTACGGCTTCAGGCGCGCATTGCCGCGCTGAGGGCATTCACCTACGTCCTGTCCGCCTTGCGGGCCGCGGCCATGGGTGTGAGGCTTTCGGCATGAAAGCCGCCGTGCAGTTCGCAACGCAGGTGTTCGCCACGCTACGCCGGCAGCGCCGCGCGCTGCTCGCGTTTCACCTTTTCTTCAGCGTGCTGGTTGCTGGCATTCTCCTGCCCGCGACGGGCTGGATCATGACGGCGGTGCTGACGCGAAGCGGCGAGCGCGCGATAAGCAATTACGCGATCGTCGATTTCATGCTCTCGCCCGTCGGGCTGCTCTGGGGACTCACCGGCGCGACGCTGCTGCTGCTCGTCATCAACCTGCAGCGCGCGGGCATGATCGTGATCTGCGCAGAACACCATGGCACGCCGTCACGCCAGGTCGTGACGGCGTTCGTGCACGTCGTGCGGAAATTTCCGCGGCTGTTTCGCCTCTCCCTGATCCGCGCGAGTGCGCATCTGCTGCTCGCCGCGCCGTTCCTGCTCTGCATCTACCTGCTTCACGATGCGCTGCTCGGCGGCTACGAGAACGACTTCGTGATGCGCACGAAGCCCGCCGCGCTGTGGCTGTTCCTCGCGGCGTCGCTGCCGTTCGCGGTCGCCATCGTCGTGCTGAACGGCACGCTCTACATCCGCTGGCTGCTTGCGCTGCCCTGCGTGATGCTGGAGCACATGAGCGCGCTCGGCGCGCTGCGGCGCAGCCACCGGCTCGCGCGCGGCTGGCGCTGGCGGTTGCTGCTGAAGGTCGCGACGCTCGCATCCGCACTGCTCGCGCTGCCCGCGGTGCTTGCGTTCGTGTTCGACAACCTCGCCCTGCTCGCGCTCGATCTCCTGCCGGATCGCTTCGCGATTCTCATTCCCGCGACGATCGCGGTGATTGCGCTCTACACGCTGTTCGCGATCGTCCTGACATTTCTCGCCACTGGCGTGAGTGCCGCGTTCCTGCACGTTGCGCATGCGCGCGCGGCAGGCCGTGACCGCGAACCGCTCGCGGCAACGCGTGCGCGGCGCGCCGGCCTGCTGTCGTGGAGCATCGAGCTGCTGCTCATCCTGTTCTCGCTGTGGCAGGCGGTGCAGGTGATGGAACATTTCCATTTCACGGATGACGTTGCGGTGATCGCGCACCGCGGCAGTTCCATGACGGCGCCGGAGAACAGCATCGCCGCCATCGAGCAGGCGCTCGCGGATGGCGCGGACTACGTCGAGATCGATGTGCGCGCGAGCGCGGACGGCACGCCGGTGCTGATGCACGACCGCGATCTGCTTCGCGTTGCGGGCGATGCGCGCGCAGTGAACGCGCTCGATGTTGCGGAACTTTCGCGCATCGACATCGGCCGCCGCGTCGGCGCGCGGTACGCCGGTGAAACGGTGCCGACGCTGCGCGCTGTAGCCGAGCAGGTGAGCGGCCGCGTCATTCCTCTCGTGGATATCAAGTCAACGGAAGCTGCGGTGCTGCATGCCGTGATCGCCGTGCTCGATGAAACCGGCACGCTCGATGCCGCGCTGATCGGTGCATCCAGCCCCGCCGTGCTGCGCGAGATTCGAACGCTGGCGCCCGCCACGCGAACGGCGCTGTTCATTCATTTCAGCATCGGCGCCGCGGCATCGACAGGCTTCGACGTGCTCGCCGTGCGCAGTTCCGCGGTGACGCCGGAATTCATCCTCGATGCGCATCGCCGCGGCCACGAGGTGTTCGTGTTCACCGTGAACGGGCGCGCGCAGATGTCGCGCTTCATCGACATGGGCGTGGACGGCATCATCACCGACCGCCCCGCCCTGCTGCATGAGCTGCTTGCCGAGCGCGCGGCGCTGTCGGAAGGCGAGCTGCTGGTGGTGAAGCTGCGGCACTGGCTGCGGGAATAGGCGCGATGCGTGGCAGATACGGTAAACACCGTATCCGCGGCGAAGGGCGTTGCCTGCGCTGACGCTGCGCGTCATCATTCGACGCTCAGCCGGCACCGATCGAGGAGCGCACCGTGAGCAGCAATCCTGTCTACCCCGTTCCCCCGGAAGTCGCGAAGCACGCGATTGTCGATGCCGCGGACTATGCGGCGCAGTACCGCGAAGCGGCGACGGACAGCGCGGCGTTCTGGTCGCACGTCGCGAAGCGGCTGGACTGGATGCGGCCATTCACGGAAGTGAAGGACGTTTCCTTCGACGCGAAGGACCTGCATATCAAGTGGTTCCATGACGGCACGCTGAACGCGTGCGTGAACTGCGTGGACCGCCATCTCGCGACGCGCCGCGACGATGTCGCGATTCTCTGGGAAGGCGACGATCCCGCGAACGATGCGCGCATCACCTACGGCGAGCTGTATGAGCGCGTGTGCCGCTTCGCGAACGTGCTGAAGCAGCTCGGCGCGAAGAAAGGTGACCGCGTCACCATCTACATGCCGATGATTCCGGATGCCGCCATCGCGATGCTCGCGTGCGCGCGCATCGGCGCGATCCATTCCGTTGTCTTCGGCGGGTTCTCGCCGGATTCGCTCGCCGGGCGCATCGAGGATTGCGCCTCGGAAATCGTGATCACCGCGGATGAAGGCCGGCGCGGCGGAAAGACGACGCCGATGAAGGCGAATGTCGATGCCGCCGTCGAGCGCACGGGCGATCGCGTGAAGCACGTGCTCGTGGTGCGCAACACCGGCGGCGACGTGACATGGCATGAAGGCCGCGACCGCTGGCTGCACGATCTCGAGGCGACGGTGGATGCGGACTGCGAACCGGAACCGATGAACGCGGAAGACCCGCTGTTCATTCTCTACACCTCCGGCTCGACGGGAAAACCCAAGGGCGTGCTGCACACCACGGGCGGCTATCTCGTGTACGTGTCGTACACGCACGAGATCGTCTTCGACTATCGTTCGTCCGCCGGGGAGAACGACATCTACTGGTGCACGGCGGACATCGGCTGGGTGACGGGACACAGCTACATCGTCTACGGCCCGCTCGCGAAC
>CAZRFE010000092.1:0-8168 GCA_964599565.1 uncultured Gammaproteobacteria bacterium | reverse complement strand
TCTTTCTCCACGCCCATGTCGCCGCAGCGCACACCGACGACGCGATCGTTCTCGATCAGCGGTGCCGCGGCGGGAAATCCGGGGAAGACATCCACGCCGAGCGCTTCGGCGCGCGCGGCAAGCTTCTGGCAGAGACTGCCGAGCGAGATGATGAAATTGCCGTGATTGTTCTGCTGCGGTGGCGTCGGCAGGCGAAAGCGCCGGTGTTCGGTCAGAAGGAGAAATTCGTCTTTCGTGGCGGGCACGCAGATGGCGGGCGAATCGTCGCGCCACTCCGGCCAGAGTTCGTCGAGCGCGTCCGCCTGGAGCACGCAACCCGAGAGAATGTGCGCGCCGACCTCGGAGCCTTTCTCGAGCACGCAGACGTTCATGTCCGCGTTCTTCTGCTTGAGACGGATCGCGCAGGCGAGTCCTGCAGGACCTGCGCCGACGACGACGACGTCGTATTCCATCTGATCGCGTTCGACCACGGCGTCCCCCTGGACTGGTCATGCGGCGCAACAGCGCGCGATTCTGCGTGACAGAAATTTGCTTACAGAAAATGGCAGCCCCCGATAAACGGGGGGCTGCGTTTACGGCCGGGCCGCATTTTAACGGATTCCGGGAACATGTGCTTCCCGGCCAAAGGCTTACGCGGTCATTCGAGGTCGCCTTCCTTGATCCAGTCGAGGCCCTCAAGCTGCGGACGGACCGTCTCGAGGTCGCCGACCACGACCAGCGTCATGTCGTCGATGGCGAGATACTTCTTCGCCATCTCGCTGACCTCGGCGGGCGTGACCGCATTGACGCGCTGCACGAACGTCGACAGGTGATCCGCCGGCAGTCCGTGCAGCTCCATGTTGCGCAGCTGGCCGATGATGCTGCCGCGGCTGGAGTTCTGCAGCACGAACACGCCCGAGAGGTAGTTCTTGATGCCTGCCAGTTCCGCTGCCGGCGGCGGTTCCGACTGCAGCCGGGCGATCTCCTTGAGGATTTCGCGGACGGAATCCGCCGTGTGCACGGTCGTCACGTCCGCATGTTCCGCCCAGGTCGCGACGCGGTAGTTGGCATCGATGGAACTGCCCGGCGAGTAGGTATAGCCCTTGTCCTCGCGGATGTTCGAGGTGATGCGCGAGCCGAACGAACCGCCGAGCAAGGTGTTCATGACCTGCAGCTTCACGAAGTCCGGGTGGCTCGGGTCGACGACCGGCAGGCCGAGAATGAGCGTGGACTGCGGCGCGCCCTTGCGGTTAAGCAGCACGAGGCGGTGCGCGGGTTCGCTCCCCGGCACATCGAGCTTCACGGCCGGTCCCTGGTGCCAGTCGCCGAATGCGTTCCTGACCACATCCCGCACGGCCGCTTCATCGAACCGGCCGGCGACGTACACGTGCGTGCGTTGCGCGCCGAATTCGCGTTCGTGGAAGGCGCGCGCATCCGCGACGGAATACCCACTTACCTGTGCGGCGTCCGGCAGGATGTCGCCATACGGATGATCGCCGTATGTCGCCTCGAGGAACGCTTCCTGCGCCAGCGTCTGCGCCTGCGAGCGCGACACTTCAAGGCTGCGCAGCAGGTCCGCCTTGATGCGCGCCACTTCGGATTCCGGCAGCGCGGGCGAGCGGGCGATTTCCGCGAGCAGCATGACAAGATCCGGTGCGAACTCCGTCAGCACGTCGCCGCCGATCATGGTTTCATCGAGACCGGTGCTGACGAAGATCTCGCCGCCCATCGCCGCGACATCCGCCGCGAGTTGCTGTGCGCTGCGATTCTTCGTGCCTTCCTGCAGCAGCGCGGACGTGAAATCCGCAAGCCAGCGCTTCTCGCCTTCGTTGAGATTGCCGGTGCGCACGACAACCTGCACGGTGACTTTCGGCAGGCTGCCATACGGCACCAGTGTCGCTTCCAGTCCGTTGTCGAGCGCGAATTCCACCGGCTGCGGCAGCGTGAAGGGTTTCGGCGCGGAAGGCGCGGGCGGCTCGGCGCTCGATGCAATGGAGCCTGCGAGAAACCCGGCCAGCAGGATCAGTGACTTTGTTGTCTTCATGGCGTCACTCCCCCTTGTTCGTGGTGTTGGCGGGCGGCGCGAGTTTCAGCACCGTCCGGTTCGTCGGCTGCAGGTATTTCTCTGCTGTCGTGCGGATCAGCTCCGGCGTGACCTGGCGGAACTCGTCTTCCAGCGTGTTGATGCGCGCCGGGTCGTCATCGAACAGCGCGAACGACGCGAGCAGGTCTGCGCGACCGAAGCCGTAGAAGCCGCCGACGGTGTCATACAGGCTGGAGCGCATCTTCACGAGTGCGCGATCGAGCGTTGCCTGATCGACGGGCTTCGTACGCAGCTCGGCGATCGCTTCATCCGTCGCGCTCATGATGTCCTTCGCATCGACATCCGCATCGTGGATCAGCGACGCCGTCCACAGCATCGGACCGCTGTAGTTGAACATGTTGCCGAGCAGGTTGATGCCGCCCGACACGCTGCCGGTGTAGCCCTTTTCCTTCACGAGCTTCTGCGTGAGCAGGCTGTCGTCGCCCTGGAGCAGGATCTGATCGATCAGCCCCATCGCGTAGTACTCCGGCGTGTTGCGCGCGGGCATGTGATACGCGAAGGCGAGCGCGGGGCGATTGATCAGCGCGTCCTCCCTGACCGCAATCTTCTCTTCCCGCTGCGGCGGTTCGGCGATGTCCGGCGCGGCGGGCAGGTCGGCGCGCGGAATGTCGCCGAAATACTGCTTCACCCATGCGAGTGTCTCTGCGGGATCGACGTCGCCGGCCACGACCACGACGGCATTGTTCGGTGCGTAGTAGGTCGCGAAGAAATCCTTCACGTCGTCGAGCGTGGCGGCGTCGAGGTCGTCGAGCTCGCCGTAGAAGTTATGCGCGTTGTACCAGTTGGTGTTCGCGTACTGCGGCATCCACAGCCACGGGAATCCGCCGTACGGCTGGTTCAGCACGTTCACGCGCACTTCGTTCTTCACCACGCCCTGCTGGTTCGCGAGGTTTTCCTGCGTGATGTCGAGGCCGCGCATGCGGTCGGCTTCCGCCCACAGCATCATCTCGACGGTGTTTGAAGGCACGATCTCGAAGTAGTTCGTGAAATCGAAGCGCGTCGAGCCGTTCAGCACGCCGCCGTTTCGCTGGATGAGCCGGATGAATTCCATCTTTCCGAGATTCCCGGAGCCCTGGAACATCATGTGCTCGAACAGGTGCGCGAATCCGGTCCGATCGCGCGGCTCGATGCGAAAGCCGATGTTGTAGTAGACCGCGATGGTGGCGATCGGCGCGGTGTGATCCTCGGAGATGACGACCTTCAGGCCGTTGTCGAGCGTGTGATATGCGACGGGAACGGAATAGCTTGCGGGTACAGCGGGTTTCTCGGTGACTGTTGCGGTGTCCGTCGGCCCGCCGCCACATGCCGTGACGAAAACAAGCGTTGCGGACAGCGCCGTGCCACGTAGCAGCGTGCGCATGATGTATTCCCCTGGGTGTCGACGGTTGTCGAGTGCGTTTCATTGGAAACGCGCGTGCCGGTCAAGTTCCCGGCGGAGGAACGAATTTACCCGCTTCGATGACGGATGCAAGAAAAACGCCCCGCGAGGCGGGGCGTCAGCGCGCGCGAGTGAACTTATTTCGGCTGCATGCGGATCGCGCCGTCGAGGCGGATCGTTGTGCCGTTGATCATCGTGTTCTCGTAGATCGAGGCGACCAGTTGCGCGTATTCCCCGGGCTTGCCGAGGCGCGAGGGAAACGGCACCTGCTTGCCGAGCGAGTCCTGCACCTCCGGCGGCATGCCTTCCATCATCGGCGTCCAGAAGATGCCGGGCGCAATGGACACGACGCGCACGCCGATGCGCGCGAATTCACGCGCCATCGGCAGCGTCATTGCGACGACGCCGCCCTTCGACGCCGAGTACGCCGCCTGGCCGATCTGTCCTTCGAACGCCGCGACCGATGCCGTGTTGATGATGAGTCCGCGCTGTCCGTCGGCGTCGGCTTCGTTCGATTCCATGGCCGCCGCCGCGGCCTTGCCGAGGTTGAAGCTGCCGATGAGGTTCACGTGGATGACCTTTGCGAAGAATTCGCTCGCCATCGGACCCTGCTTGCCGAGCACGCGACCGGCGCCGAGGATGCCCGCGCAGTTCACGGCGAGCGTGAGGCTGCCGAACGTCGCCTTCGCCTGCTCGATGGCGGCGTTCACGCTGGCTTCGTTCGAGACGTCGGTGCGAATGAACAGTGCGCGCTCGCCGAGTTTCTCGGTTGCGGCCCTGCCGGCATCTTCGTTCACGTCGAGCATTGCGACGTGGCCGCCGGCGTGGACCAGCCGTTCGGCAACGGCAAAGCCGAGGCCCGAGACGCCACCGCTGACGATGGCTTTCGCGTTTTCAAATTTCATGGATTTCTCCGCGGGATGGGTGAATCGGTGCGACGGGCCATTATACGGCGACGATCATGCCTGCCGGTCCACCGCGAAGCGCGCGAGTTCGCGCAACGCATCGGCGCGCGCATCGAAACCGGCCAGCGCGCCGAGCGCATCGCGGTAAAGCGCATCGAGCCGGCGGCGCGATTCCTCCACGCCGAGCAGCGCGGGGAATGTCGCCTTGCCGTGCAGCGCGTCGCTGCCGGCTGTCTTGCCCAGCGTTGCGGTATCGCTCTCGACGTCGAGCAGGTCGTCGCGGACCTGGAAGGCAAGACCGATCAGATCGCCGAAGCGCGCCAGCGACTGTTCGGCCGCGGCATCCAGCGCGGGCGCGAGCGAAGCGCCCATCAATACCGATGCCCGCAGCAGGCATCCGGTCTTGAGGCGATGAATGCGTTCCAGCTCGTCGATGCCGATCGACCGCCGTTCCGCCGCAAGATCGAGCGCCTGGCCGCCGGTCATGCCGCGCGAGCCGCCGGCCTGCGCGAGCAGCGTGACGAGCCGCAGGCGCCGCGCGGGATCCGCAGGCAGGCCGCGATCCGTTGCAAGAATCTCGAACGCGAGCATCTGCAGGGCATCGCCGACGAGAATGGCTGTCGCTTCATCGAAACGCCGGTGCGTGGTTGCGCGGCCGCGGCGCAGGTCGTCGTCGTCCATCGCGGGGAGATCATCGTGGACCAGCGAATAGCAGTGAACCAGCTCCACGGCCGTCGCGGGCGCGTCGAGCTGCATGGGCGGGACGCCGAACATCTCGCCGGCCGCATGGACAAGGAGAGGGCGCAGCCGCTTGCCGCCGTTGAGCACGGAATACCGGATGGCGGCGTGCAGCCGTTCCGGCATTTCCGCGGTGGCCGGCAGGACGGATTCCAGCTTCCGTTCCACGCGCTCGCGCCACGCATCCAGGCGTTGTCCGACAAGCATTGCCACCACGATTCTCCGGTGAATACCGTAAAAAGAAGCGCGAAGCTTACCGGAATGCACGCGCCCTGAACACGCTCGGACCGCGCGCCGCATGCGTTAGAATGCGGCCTTCGCATCGCGGCAATTGCCGCTGCAACCAGGGAATTCTCATGCCGGCGCCGGTACCGTCGACAACCATGCCCGCACAGGCCGAAGCCACCGCTCGCGCAAACATCGCGCTGATCAAGTACTGGGGCAAGCGCCGTCCGCACGGCGGCGATCTCTCCTTGAACCTGCCGGCTGTCGGTTCGCTTTCGCTCACGCTGGATGCGCTGTACACGCGTACGCGCATACGGTTTGACAGTGCGCTCAAGGGCGACACCTTGCGCCTGAACGGCCGTGAAGACGCGGCCGCCGCGGTGCGCGTATCGCGATACCTCGACATCGTTCGCGGTCTCGCCGGAAGGAAGGAATACGCGCACATCGACAGCGAGAACAACTTTCCGACCGGCGCGGGACTCGCGTCATCCGCCTCGGGTTTCGCCGCGCTTGCGGCGGCCGCGGCGCGCGCGCTTGCCCTTGAGCTTGCGCCCGCGGAGCTTTCCGCGCTGGCACGCCGCGGCTCGGGCTCCGCCGCGCGGTCGATCTTCGGCGGCATCGTGGAATGGCATCGCGGCATGCGTGACGACGGGACGGATTCCCACGCCGAGCCGCTCGCCGATGCCGATCACTGGCCGCTGCGCGTGCTGGTCGCCGTCACCGACGAAGGCCAGAAGCACACCGGCTCGAAGGATGGCATGACGCGCACCGAATTCACCTCGCCGTTCTTCGATGCCTGGGTGGAAGGGCAGGAGAGCGATCTCGGCGAAGCGCGCGCCGCGGTGCTCGCGCGCGATTTCGAGAAGCTTGCGGAAGTCAGCGAATATTCCTGCCTGAAGATGCATGCATCGGCATTCGCTGCGCGCCCGGGCGTCATTTACTGGAACGGCGCGACGCTCGACGCGCTGCACGCAGTGCGCGCGCTGCGCGCGAAGGGCATGCCCGTGTTTTTCACCATCGACGCCGGTCCGCAACTGAAGGCGGTATGCCTGCCCGACGCGGAAACGGCGGCGCGCGAAACGCTGCTCGCCGTGACCGGCGTGAAGCGTGTCATCTCAAGCGGACTCGGTAACGGCGTGGAGACAGGAAATTGAACGCAATCTGCGCATCGGCGCCCGGCAAGCTGTTCATCACCGGCGAATATGCGGTTCTCGACCGCGCGCCCGCCATGCTCACGGCGGTGGATGTACGTGCGGTCTGCCGCATGCGGCCCTCCGGCGACAGGACGTGGCGCCTGCTCGCGCAGCCGCTGTCCGCGGCGCCGCAGGTGTTTCGCATCGTCGACGGATTGCCGTGCTGGGAAGGCGAGCCGGTGCCGCTGTTCGACGCCGCCTGGCGCGCGCTGCCGGAGCCGCAGCGCGGGGAACTCGCAGCATCCGGCTGGCACGTGTCGCTGGATACGTCCGCGTTCTTCCTGAAGGACCGCAAGCTCGGGCTCGGCTCCAGCGCGGCGGCGCTGGCGGCGCTGGTTGGCGCGCTGTGGAAAGCCGCGGGTGAACTGCCCGCGGAAGCAGACGCCTTTGCCGCACTGAAGTCCGCGCACACGGCCTGGCAGGGCGGCGGCAGCGGCGCGGACATCGCCACGACGCTTGCCGGCGGCACCATTCTCTACCGCCGCGAGCCGCGCATAGCAGCGCCCGTCGCACTCCCGGACGCATTCGAAATCCTGCCCGTGTGGAGCGGCGAGGTGGCCGGAACCGCGGAGTTCCTGCGACGGCTCGCGGACTTCCAGCAAGCCTCGCCGGAAATGTTCCGCGAGCGGTTCGCGGTGCTCGAGAAGGAAGCCGAGGAGGCGTGCATCGCCGCGAGCACGGGCGATGCCGACAGCTTTCGCGAAGCCTTCGACGGCTGCGGTGCGGCGCTGCGCGCGCTGGGCGCCGCGGCAAACCTGCCGATCTGGAGTCCTGCGCACGAGCGGATCGGGGAGATCGTTCGCGGCGCGGGCGGACTCTACAAGCCAAGCGGGGCGGGCGGCGGCGACGTCGGTCTCGCGGTGATCGGCGCGGACGACGAGGAGCGCCGGGAAAGGGTAAAATCCGCACTTTCGTCAGCCGGTTACAACATCCTGCCGCTGCGCTTCGGCGCGCGCGGCCTGCACGTGGTGAAGGAATAGATGGACCGTTCCCGCATTCCGAGTTTCTACAAGCTTTCTGTCGCAGAACGCGTGCGCATGATGCGCGAGCGCGGCCTGCTGTCCAACGAGGATTTCCTTGCGCTGTCGTCCGGTCAGCACACGCTGAACGTCGAATCCGCCGACAAGATGATCGAGAACGTCATCGGCGTGATGGGGCTGCCGGTCGGCCTTGGCCTCAACTTTCTCGTCAATGGCAAGGACTACGTCGTGCCGCTCGTCGTCGAGGAGCCGTCCATCGTTGCCGCGATGTCATCGGCCGCAAAGACGATACGCAACGCCGGCGGTTTCGAGACATCGAGCACGGATCCGATCCTGATCGGGCAGGTGCAGGTCGTCGACGTGCCGCACATCGCGAAGGCGCAGGCGGCCGTCGTGCAGCGCAAGGATGAAATCCTGAATCTCGCGAACTCGCTGCACCCGAAGATGGTCGCGCGCGGCGGCGGCGCGAAGGATCTCGAAATTCACGTGCATCCCAGCGAATACACGAAGGCCGACATGCTCGTCGTGCACCTGCTCGTGGACACGCGCGATGCGATGGGCGCGAACCTCGTCAATACCATGTGCGAAGGCGTCGCGTCGCTCATCGAAAGCATCACCGGCGGCAAGGTCTTCCTGCGCATTCTTTCCAATCTCGCCGATCGTTCG
>CAZRFE010000091.1:0-8207 GCA_964599565.1 uncultured Gammaproteobacteria bacterium | reverse complement strand
CCTCGTCACTGTGTTCCAGGTCTTCGAGAATCACGCGGCGAGGATCAGCGAACGCAAACTGTGCTTCAACGAAGCGAACACCGTGTTTCGCGCAGTTCTGGCGGTCCTTGGCCTCATCCCATTCAAAGCATTCCTTGCTCATGCAGCGGATGGTAGCCGGAATACCCCGCGAAAGCCATACCAATATATGGGCGTTATTATGTATTCATCGAGTAGTGAAACGCAGAAACAGAAACGGGACTTGTACAACCCTTCTGATAATTCCAAATATCCATCCGCCAACGTTATATACATAAGTCCGGCAAGCAACGGCGCCCGGGGAGTTCGCTATCCGGATGGCGTGTTGAGGCAATCGCGCTTCGTATTTAATGGCAACTATCTGCCGCGATACCCGGTGGGGGCTGCACTGGGCGGTCTATACTGATCGGGTTACTACGAGAAAAGGCGAATTTGTCTCCCTTGAATACAAAATTTGAAAAACGGGTAATTTGGAATTTTGCGGACGCAGCGCCAGGGCGCGACAAGGAAATCTGGCGGCTGGATTACTTTCAAAGACTGATACATTGGCCCGAGCACGGGCTGCAAAGCGAATACGGCTGGGTCATCGCGGTGGTACGTCATCACGTGCGGGCCTCGCTGAGCAACAAGCTGCCGCTTCATTGGCAGAATGTCAGCAGGCTCGCGCAAGTACAGTGAGATGTTTGCTGAACAGTGAAATGAAGAACCCGCCTGCGGCGGGTTTTTTATGTTTCGCGCTCGGGAACAGCAACCTGGCGTGCGCACCGGGAGCATTCATTCTATGAGCAAAAGGGCAGACGAAGTTTGCTTGCAGAGTCGGGGCTCTTTAAGACACGTTTAGACGTGAGGCCTCACCCTCGTTGATCCTGAATTCAAACCAATCGAACAAAATAGTCCTTTTCTTCAACGGCGCTTGAACGCCTTCCCATGGTAAGGGCTTGGCGCTTACCCTTTTCTGCGCTACCGCAACTTAAGGATCGGTAAATGTTCCAGTCATGAACTGAGAAGGTGAACGATTCCCTAAGAATGGTTTCTGGAAGTTCTGTCAACCGAGAACCTATACCTCCGAAACGCACCACCATCCTTCCACGTTCGGGATTGATTACATTGCCGACGTTATCCCAAACCTTCGCCAAGGACTTCGCGAAAGATTCGGGTGATGAATGACTAAGTTGGAGCGTACTGCCATAAAACACATCGTCTGCTCCACCTAAGAACCAATTTCTTAGCCACTGATCTTGTACATATGTACGAAGTCCGTAGTACGGCGGGGACGTGATCACGTGCTCCACGTTTGAGATATTTCGATAAGAAGATTCACGCGTAGCATCGCCATGTCGGATATCCCTAAATCGCGTGAATTTTGGTAAGTTCACAGCCTGGTTCAGTCTTTCCAATCTTCGGATTATTGGCTCAGATACATTGATTTTCTGCGGGCGAAGCCTGTGCTTCTTCCAAAAGCGTATTGAATACTCTGGCTTACTCGCAAATGTGCGCGGCATCTGATTTGAAAAGTATGCGAAATTTCTCGAGTTTTTAGGCAAGGGGCCGTGAAGCGCCCCAAGCATTATCGCCCGAAGCACAACATTACTATTGCTGATTCTAGCGTCCAAGAGTCCATTTCGAATCTTGACAATTTGCTCCAGTGTGTCGGGATGATACGCGAGTTGCCAAAACTCCCCAGTAGGAACGGTGTGCAGAAGATCGGCTCTGGAAAGAAAGCGCTTTACGATTGAAATGACTGCTTCGACATCGATCTTTGCGAGCTTTGCTTGAGCAATTGCTACTGCAACAGGTGATGAATCAATTCCGAAACTCCGCAATCCCTTATAACGTGAAGCAAAATTTGTAGTCCCCCGTCCGCAGAAGGGGTCGAGCACGATTGCGTCTTGAGCCGCTGATTTCAGAACACGGAAAGGGAATTCCAGAGGGAACATAGTGAAGTATGGGCAGATAGCATTTAGCGAGAATTCCTTCCGCTGGGAGGCGTTCATGATTCGTTCCTTAAAAATCTCATCCAGCAGATCAACTTACTAACGTTCTAAACGGTTCCAAGGCGGGCTGCTTCTAGCCCCAAACGACTTGATTGGCTTCGATCGAACATGTCTGGTATCCGCAAATCACTTACTCACTCTTACCCAAGTCTTTCCTGTACTAGGATTCTTAAATGTTTCCCAAGACTGCCCTTGTACGCCGTAAACAGCATTCAGTACTTTGGGGAGCAAATGATAGGCAAGCTGCTTAGGGTCCTCTACATTCACTAAAGCGGAATCCATCAAGAATTTTTGGATGCCGAACCAAGGCATCCCTTCGTCCGACTCGATCTTATTTCTTATTTCCGCGTTGGATTTTAGAGCCTCGATAGCTTGAAGCTCAATGTTTGCCATAACGTCAACGGGCTCAACATCATCTGCATCGATAGGGGATGAAATAGATGACACACCACGATCGGGCACTTGATCTGCCGCCGCACCTTGCCTTATTACCGACGAAAAAATTGTACGCAGCGTTTGAGCATAGGTCTGACCAGCTGCTTGCCCGTAGTCCCGGTCGCGCATTGAGAACATCTTCTCGAATGACAAGGCACGAAGGCTTATCGGATATGGCTTGCCTCCTACCGAGCTCCAAAATACGCCTTGACCAGGAATGGGCTCATTTAGGAGCGAACTTAATAGGTCGTCACTGAAATGAGCATTAGCTCGCTTTAGAGATGCGAGATCCGCTGCAGACAACAGATGAAAGATAAACCAATTGTCGCCTTGACTGAGTATCTCAACGGGGATGCTGCCTGGCTGCTGCGTGATCAGTAGCGCTCCCAGATCATATTTACGACCTTCCTTTACCCAAGCGATATAAGGTTCCGCGGCCGGAGCATTTTCATTGAGTACCGATTGAGCCTCTTCGACGACAGCGATGGTCGGGATTGTTTTCGGATCTGCTGCGGTAAACTCCTGTTGATTCCGATCAAAGATGCGACGAAGAATCAGACCGGAGAGAACCAACGATTGCCCACCACGCATCTGGGATACATCAATAACACACAGCTTTCCCTCTGAGAGCGCGTGAACAAGCATGTCCATGAGCTGGCTGCTCTTGTCGTGCAGCATCTTTACGATCGCGGTCATGTTACCTCTGGCCGCTAAGGCTTCTGCTTCCTGTCGCTGCGCATCGAGGTCGAGCAGGCGGCAAACGTCTTCGAGAGGCGTCGTATTGCCATTGACATCAATTAAATTGACTAGCGATTCCCATCGATCTTGTGGAAGCCCACGCAACTTTCGGACGTTCTGTTGCTCCTGTCGTTCTGGACCAAGCGCGATCGAAATCACATCGCTCGGGCGTAAACGGCGAATATCTAGCTTGATACCGCCAGCCACAAACGATTGATAGAAGGAACTTGGATTTTTCCTGTCAGTAAAAACAACGACTTTATCCTCCAGCGCGGGAACATCGCATAACCCAGGACGCCCTTTGTCGTCAGGCCAGAAGTATTCACCGTCCGGATCAAAAATCACCGTGCCGACCGGTACATGTTTGCCCGCTCTTTTGGTAACCACCGGTGTCGTCTCGTAGAGCTTTGAGAAAAGTAATTTGTTGAGGTTGGACTTACCGAAGCCGGCACGAGCAAAGATGAAGCTACGACGAGATACCAGTGACTCGATTGGGAAACGTACCGACACCTCCGGGTTAACCACTTGCATCCATTCTTGCGACTCGAATGACTTATTTCCCGCAGCGTAGATGTACTCCCCGAATGCCAGATGCCCGATGGACACGCCCTCGATATTGTGCCCGGCGATATCACGAAGCACGTCGTCGCTCGGAAATGCTACTTTGCTACCAACATGAGGAAGTCGGCGATGAGAGGGGACGAAGGTTAGTCCTTTACCATTTCGCCGCAGTACACCAAGCACACGGATATTCACCCGGTACTTCAGATACTGCTCGCGAAGATCTTCTGGAACGGGTCTGTCTTCGCGGACTGCACGAATGTTAAATTCCTCACCTGACCCAAAAGACAGTTTTCCCTCTGAGGAAAATGAAACAATGCGACCTAACACGGCTTCATCAGGAGTTTCTAGTTGAACGAGGAGAAACTGGCCGTGCATCGGGATGTTCTGAAACTCGTTCCGGTACGGTAAAACTAGGTCGGCGTGGAATTCCATTCCTCCTTGCTGGAAACCTCGGAAGATCCCGACGACCTGTTCCTTAGGAAAGAGCTGAATCGCTGCCATATCGCCCCCTTAACTGTACCGGCGCTGTGCCGGATCAGCATCCTGAAGTTGAAAGGCGTCCAATGTTTCCGCGTCGTCACCAAGACTCGACCGAACACCTTCGTAGATGAAGTCCTGCAGGATGTCGAAATCGAAATCGACCAGCGCCGCATTTTCATGTGCCTTTTGCAGACAGCGGGGGTAATGCGGCACTGGGAATCCGTTGATCGCATCGGCGAGCATTGAGCCGAGAATGGTCTGCGAGTCTCGGACTTGCGGCACAAAAATATCCACGGGCCATATAGGATCCCGACGATGGGTTCCGAACTTGACGAGGAACATCTTGCCACCAACGAACTTGTTGATTTCTCCACCCTCATCAGCACGATCATCACCTCGTGCGAATTCCGACCACACGTAGGCCTTCTCCTCCACATCACGTGGTACCTCTACGTAGGCTGGATAATCGGTCTGAAGCACCTCCTCAAGGGTCATAGCGAGACGATATCGTGAGAGCACCTTGCTGTGTTTGGCGACACCTGCCAGGTACACGCGGCGGCGGCTCTTATTCCACTGCGCATCGATGCGGTCCTTCATGCCTTGGAGCAGACGCTGGAAAAGGTCCTTCGCGAAGACCTTGCTGCGCAATAGACCGTCGCAAACGATCAGGGTATCGGTTCCGAAGTCTTTCCTGAGGATGGCGAACAAGATGGCCCATTCGATCAGCTCGCGATAGACCTGCACCCAGCTGGGTGAAACCGGCTTACCCTTGCCCGTCGGTCGAATCATATGGGAGAGCGTCGGCAAGCCATCTACGCCCAGAAAGGACATCATCTCGCCCAATGCCGTCCGCGCAGATCCATCAGCTGCGAACTGACGTTCGTTTAGCTTAAGAATCGGGGTCGTAGGCGAGACCGCTTCCAGGCAGTACTCGTTGTTGCTGCTATCCACCACCCGGACTAACTGAATTAGGAAGGGGTCAAACTGGAGTTGGTTGTTACCACCATCGGTTCCGACCAGCGAAATTGATGTCGTTGCGCGAGGCTGAATACGGTGTGTAGCGCTCTTCAGCGGGCGAATCTCTTCTCGAAGTGCATCTAACACCCCATGATCGGTGCTTATGCAATCTGCGATTGCCTCTTTTAGTTTGGTCTGGCTTGCCGGGTCGATCATCCCCCCTCCCGCTCGGCTGCCGTTGTTTCAGGGAAAATTACCACTATTAGAGGCGGCTGTCCCCTTGGCAGATTGACAAACAATAACGGCCGGAGGGTATGAGATACAAAAACCTAGCCAGCATATTTCTGCGTTTTCTTCGGCTTCGTTTGGCCCACCTTCAAATTCACTTTCCCGGTCAACAGCCAGTACGAATATTCCGGCCACTGCTCCGCGACGGCAGCGACGATCTGAACGCTCGCCGACGTTCCTCGGTACTCCAGCGTATGTATGGTTCGCACTGAAATACCGATCCTGGTCGCGAACGCCGACTGGCTCAGTTCATGAGCCTCACGAACCATACGAATCCTTTCTGCAACGGTTGACACTTCCAGTTTCCTCGTTATACTTTTCTCGAAGGTGCTTCACGCGAAGTACAACACGTGACGTATAAAGCGTGACGCAATGTGATTCAAAGTGATCAGGAGTCTAGCCGACATGGAACGTTCCGGCACGCCCCCGCTCGCCCTGTTGATACAGGTTCCCGTGATGTCGAAGGAACGCTTCGCCAAACTGGTGGGCGTGGAGGTGGGCGTAATAAGAGGCATGCTGGACCGGGGCTACCTGCCAGCCATCAAGATCGGCCGGCACCGGTTTGTAAACGTGGCCGCGCTGGCCTCGCGGTGCGTGGTGGAGGATTCCGGGTCGGGATATGGGGTGCGGGAAGACGGGCCGGTTTACGGCCGGGTGCAGTGAACGCTGGCGCGGGTGACGGGAAGGAAGAATCGCGGCTGAAGCCGCTCCTACAAATCGCGACTGAAGTCGCTCCTACGGATCGCGGCTGAAGCCGCTCCTACGCAGGGAAGCAAAGACATGAACAGCGAGAAACCTTCATCCTGGCCGCTTCGGCCGTCGCACTCTTCTTATACGCTGCACGGCCTGTGCATCGCGCTTTCGGATGTGATCCACGAGGAAGGCGGCGGTGAAGTCTCGCGGCGTTCACTCCTGAAGGCGGCCGGCCTCGCCACTGCCGCGGAACTGTTCGCGGGCGAAGTGGCGCACTTCTTCGGCTCGCGGATGGGTGACGAACACGATCAGCTGGAAGCGTTGCAGGATGCGTACATCAAGGAATGCGACGGCCGGTGAGTGGCGTGGCTCGATTGTCAATGCCAGGGAATGCTTTGCTGCTGTCGCATCGCTGTCGCTGGATTGTCGTAACCCCCGCGCCGTTCGTTGGGATATCGTTGCGCGCACTGGGGCAGACCGGCAGGAGAGCCGATGAAGATCAATGCAGAACGCGTGAAGATGCTGCGCACCGCAAGGCACTGGTCGCAGGAGCAGCTCGCCGATGCCTGCGGACTCAACCTGAGAACGGTGCAACGCCTGGAACGCAGCGGCAATGCATCCATTGAATCGGTGCGTGCGCTGGCGGCGGTTTTCGGCGTCGCGCCGGACGAGCTGATCCTGCCCGCGACCGATGAACGCACCGCGCCGTTCGAGGCCGTGAAGACGGCCTTCACCAGGTTCGCGGATTTCTCGGGCACGGCAACGCGGGCGGAGTACTGGTGGTTCCTGCTGTTCGTGCTCATCGCGGCGGCGATTGCCACGGTCATCCATGTAAAGGCGTACCAGGTCGTGATGCTGATACTGCTCGTGCCGCTGCTCGCCGCGGGCACGCGAAGGCTCAACGACGTCGGCCACAGCGGGTGGTGGCAGCTGCTGTTCCTGGTGCCCTTCGGGTTTGTGCCGGTTTTCGTCATGCTCGCGATGGAAGGCAGGACGACCGGCGACGCGGAAGGCGCGAGGTCCGGAACCTGAACCGAGCGCGTCGTATTGATAGTGCCCAATATGGGCCTTATCATGCCCAATATGGGCGCAACCAGGACCAGCCTCACCGATGCGTTGTTCACTCGTACCCAGGCGCGGGTTCTCGGCCTGTTGTTCACGCATCCAGGCCAGAGTTTTCATCTGAACCGCATCGTCATGCTCGCGGGCGTCGGCAGCGGCACGGTACGCCGCGAACTGGACCGGCTGGTTTCAGCCGGTCTTGTGACTCGCCTGCGCCTCGGCAACCAGGTGCACTACCAGGCTGATGCCGCCTCCATCGTGTTCGAGGAATTGCGCGCGCTGGTGACGAAAACCGCCGGCGTGGCCGACGTGCTGCGCAACGCGCTGGCACCGCTCGCAGGCGAGATCGAATCGGCATTCATCTATGGTTCGGTCGCAAGGCGCGATGACCACGCTGGCAGCGACATCGACCTGATGGTGATATCGGACCGGCTTGGCTATACAGAGATCCTGGCGCAACTGGATGAATGTGCGGAACTGGAACGACCAGTCAATCCCACGCTTTACTCATCGGCGGATTTCGAGCGCAAGCGAAGTGAAACAAGGTTCCTGCAGCGCGTGCTGAACGCGCCGCGCATTCATCTCATCGGCAAGGAGGTCGATGGCAATGGGTCCCCTGGAAAATCTTGAGAAAGCGCGGCAACTGAAAGCCGAACCCGCGAACGTTGATGATGTACGGCGCATGATCCACTTCGCGGAAATGCGCCTGCATGACGCCGCCAACGCAGCTTTGTCCTACGCGAGCCGCTTCGATCTCGCCTACAACGCAGCACATGGCCTCGCCCTTGCCGCATTACGAAACTGCGGTTACCGCTCGGACAGCCGCTATATCGTCTTTCAATGCCTGCCCCACACGCTCGGGTACGAATCCAGCGCGTGGCGGCTGTTTGATCTTGCTCACCGGCGCCGCAACCTTGCCGAATACGAAGGCGACTGGGATGAAGATGAAGGGTTTCTTCGTGAAGTCGTCGACGCAAC
>CAZRFE010000090.1:0-8328 GCA_964599565.1 uncultured Gammaproteobacteria bacterium | reverse complement strand
GCGACGGAATCCTACGATCGCGGGCACCTCGTTCCCGCGAACCACCTCGATCACCTGCCGGACGGAATACGGCAGTCGAACCGGATGACGAACATCCTCCCCCAGGCGAGCGGCATGAACCGCGGCGCGTGGCTGCGGACGGAGGAAATCATCGAATGCCACCGGGACATCGAGCCGCTGGAGGTCTGGGGCGGGGTGTTCTGGGGTTTTGACGGGAAGAACGATCATTTCATTGCGAGTCACGGCGTGCGCACGCCGGACTACTTCTGGAAGATCGTGATCTCGGCCGCGAATCCCGCACGGCATATCGCGTGGATCGTGCCAAACCGCAGCGATGCGACGCGCGCGCGGCTTGACGAGTACCTCGTGCCGGTCGCGGACATCGAGATGTTCACCGGTCTCGCGTTCCCGCTGCCGGCGGCGATGAAACACGTTGTTCCCGTCACGTCCTGGGCATTGCCCGCGAATTGCGACAAAGGCTGAAGCCACAAGGAGACCTTCATGAAACTGCGCAGCATTGAACGCGTGATCCGCGGGCAGGAGACTTCCGACGGCGCGGGCGTGCGCCTGAAACGCACGCTCGGCCAGACGCCGTTCGCGAGGCTCGACCCGTTCCTGATGCTCGATGAGTTCCGCTCCGACGACGCATCCGACTACATCGCCGGTTTCCCCGCGCATCCGCATCGCGGCTTCGAAACGGTCACCTACATGCTCGCTGGCCGCATGCGGCACGAGGACCATCTCGGCAACCGCGGCGTGATCGAAGGCGGCGGCGTGCAATGGATGACCGCGGCGCGCGGCATCATTCACGCCGAAATGCCCGAGCAGGAATCCGGCCTGATGCACGGCTTCCAGCTGTGGCTGAACCTTCCGGCCGACGAGAAGATGAAGAATCCGGCGTGGCGCGACATCCCGGCGGCAGAGGTGCCGGGCACCGCGATTGCCGGCGGCACGGTCACGATCATTGCGGGCGAATATGAAGGCCGCAAGGGCGCGGTGCATGGCGCGAGCACGGAACCGCTGTACCTCGATGTACGCCTTGAACCCGGCGCCGGGATCGACCTGGATGTGGACGATGCGCGCAATGCCTGCGCCTACGTCTACCAGGGAGAACTGCGCAACGCGGTGGGCGATGGTCATCCGAAGCTCGCGCAAGGCGAGCTTGGCGTATTCGGGGCGGGCGAGGGCATTCGCATCACGGGCGGCGCGGAGGGCGCATCCTTCCTGCTGCTCGCCGCGAAGCCGCTGAACGAACCGATCGTGCAGTACGGTCCGTTCGTGATGAATACCCGCGAGGAAATCGAACAGGCGATGCGCGACTACCAGTCGGGCAGCTTCGGACGCTAGGCGTCACGGGAGGAAGTAGAGCTCGCTCCCGTAGTCGTCGCGCGCATCGCCCGCCGTTGCCGTACCGTGCTGCGACACCCAGCGGCGGATGTCGCTTTCATGCAGGCAACCGCCCGGGTGCGGCACGCGCACGAGAAATTCCGCGAGAAAGCTGCGGTGCAGCCGCCACGCCACGGCCGAGCATTCGCCGTCCTCGCAGCGTATCGGCGCATCGCCGTCAATGCCGGGCGGCAGAATCCAGTTCAGGATGTTCAGCGCGAGTTCCGCGCTCGCAGGACCGATGTAACCCCAGTCCATCTCGAGGCTGTAGTGCCGCACGCTGCGCGGCAGGCACGCATAGATCGCGCCGTCATCGTCACGGTCGAGCACGATATCCTTGTCCCGCCGCGGTGGCCTGTCCCCCATGAACCTCGCTCCGGCAACGTCGATGACCAAACCTAACCGTGAGGGATCATCGCCGCTGTAAGCCCAGGCTGATTCGAAAGTCAGCGATGCGCGCGGAATCGCGCGAGCCTTCAGTGCCGGCTTTCCATCCAGTTCGTGATCGCGTTGCCGTCCATCGGGCGCGCGATGTAGAAACCCTGCGCGTAGTCGCAACCGGCGGCCTGCAGGAAGTCGAGCGTGGCTTCGTCTTCGACGCCTTCCGCCACGACGCGAAGGTCAAGCTTGTGGCCAAGCTCGATGATGGAACTGATGATCGTGCGCGATTCCTGCGACGCGGCGGCTGTCATCACGAACGACTTGTCGACCTTCATCTCGGAGAAAGGCAGCCGCGCGAGCTGTGCCATCGATGAGTAGCCGGTGCCGACGTCGTCGATCGACACATCGAACCCTTTCATGCGAAGCCGCATCACGAGGTCGAGCGCAAGCACCGGGTCTTCCATCGCCGTCGTCTCCGTGAGTTCGAGAATGAGACGTTCCGGGCGTATGCCTGTGTTCCGGCACACGCTCGCCAGCCGGTCGACGAGCGTGATGTCGACAAGCGCCTTCGCGGAGAGGTTCACCGACAGCGACAGTTTCTCGTCCGGGTCCGCTTCCTTTATCCAGCGGCACGCCTGGTCAAGTATCTGCCAGGTCATGTCGCCGATCAGATCAAGCCGCTCGGCAACGGGAATGAAATCGTCCGGCATGATGCGGCCAAGCTCCGGATGATTCCAGCGCACCAGCGCCTCGAATCCGGCGAGCGTGTTGGTCGGGCAATGCATCTTCGGCTGGTAGACGACATCGAACTGCCGTTCATCGATCGCGCGGCGCAGATCGTCTTCGGTGATCGCGCGCGTTTGCGTTGCGCTCGCAGCCGCACCGGAAGGTTTCGCCGGCGCAGGACCGGTATCGAGAAATGCCTGCAGCTCGCGCGGCGACACCGGCTTGGAGAGCACGCCGGCGATGTCGAGGCCTTTCTCCGCAGCGGTGCGTCGCGCGGCATCGAGCACGCGGCTGCCGACACCGCTCAGGATGATGATGCGCGCGCGACAACGGCGCGCGGCGAGATGCCGCATGATCTCCACGCCGTCCATCTCCGGCATGACGAGATCGAGAATGATGTGCGTCGGCTTCCATTCGTCGGCCGCGCGAAAGAAGTCAGCGGGCTTCGTCACGGACTTCACGTCCATGCCGATCGCTTCTGCGGCGAACCCGATGGTTTCACCCACGGCGGCGTCGTCGTCGAGAATGAGTACGCGGCCCGTCATCGCGTCACTCGTTCCTGCCTTCGCGTGCATCGAGCACGGCGCGCATCTTCCGCGCGAGTTCGGCGCTGCGGTACGGTTTCTGCAGCAGATGCACGCCGGGATCGAGCCGGCCGTGATGGATGATCGCGTTCTCCGTGTAACCCGATGTGTACAGAACCTTGAGTTTCGGCCGCAGGCGTTTCGCCACTTCCGCCAGGTCGCGTCCGTTCATGCCGCCGGACATGATCACGTCGGTGAAAAGGAGATCGATGTCCGGCTCGCTGCGAATCAACTCCAGCGCCTGCGCGCCGTTGTGCGCCGTGAGCACTTCGTAACCGAAGCGGGCGAGCTGCGTCTTCGCGTGCTCGCGCACGAGATCGTCGTCTTCCACGACCAGCACCTTCTCGTGGCCCGGCTGAACCTTTTCGGCGGCAGGCTCCGGTTCCTTGCTTTCAACCGCAGTCTCCGCACGCGGCAGGTAAAGCTTCACCGTCGTGCCCTGGCCTGGTTCCGAATATATCTTTATGTGACCGCCGGATTGTTTTGCAAAACCGTATGCCATGCTGAGTCCGAGCCCTGTGCCTTTGCCTTTTTCCTTCGTGGTGAAGAACGGATCGAATACGTGCTCGAGGATTTCCGGAGGAATCCCGTGGCCAGTGTCCGAGACAGCGATCAGCACATAGCTGCCGGGCGCGACGTCGGTGTTGGCTGCGGCATATTCATCATCAAGCCATACGTTCGCGGTTTCGATCGTGAGCTGACCGCCTTCCTTCATTGCATCCTTGGCGTTGATCGCGAGGTTCAGCATCACGGATTCAAGTTGCGCTGGATCCGCGAACGCATGCCACAGGTCATCCTTTGGAACGACTTCGATATCGACATTCTCCAGCAAAGTGCGCCGCAACAGGTCTTCCATGCCGAGGACAAGCTGGTTTATGTCAATCGTTTTCGGATCCAGCGCCTGGCGGCGCGCGAATGCAAGCAGGCGATGCGTGAGTTCCGCGCCGCGTCGCGCCGCCGTGCGCGTCATGCGCGCAAGCTTGTGCAGCCTGCCGTCTTCGGGAAGCTGGTCGATCATCAGATCCGCGTTGCCGAGTATCACCGTGAGCAGGTTGTTGAAATCGTGTGCAACGCCGCCGGTGAGCTTGCCGATGGATTCAAGGCGCTGCGCCTGGCGAAGCTGCTCTTCAAGCGCGAGACGTTGCGTAATGTCCGTGATGATCGAGAACACCGCCTCCGGCGCGCCGTCCTCGTCCGTGACGAGCGACCATGTCGCTTCGACCGTCAGCGAACTTCCGTCCTTGCGATGCTGCGTGACGATGCCGCTCCAGTCTCCCGTTGCGAAAAGCGTGCGCAGCGATGCAGCAAAGTACGCCTTGTCTTCATGCAGAAGCTCTGCCTTGAAGCGGCCGAGCGCTTCTTCTTCCGTCCATCCATACATGTGCTCCGCGCTCTTGTTCCAGTATTTAACCCGGCCATCGGTATCCAGCACGATGATTGCTTCGTGCGCCTTGTCGAGCAGCTCCGCCTGCTCCCGGAGACGCGCCTCGTATTCAAGCTGTTGCGTCACGTCATCCATGCCGCCGACCATGCGAAGTGGCTTGCCGTTCTCGTCGCGAATCACGAAACCGCGGCCCTTCACGTGCGCATAGCTGCCGTCCTTGCGACGGAAACGGAATGCCTCGCGCCATTCTTCGTCACCGCCGCTGATCAGCCTGCGCAGGCTTCCGCTGATGCGCTCAAGATCGTCGGGGTGAACGCGGGACGACCACGAGCGCGAGTCAGGCTCAAGGTCTTCCTTGTCGTAGCCGAATGCGCTGAACATGCCTTCGTTCCACCAGATCTCGTCGGTCTGCAGGTTCCAGTCCCAGATGGTGTCTATCGTCGTGCGCGCGATGATGCGCAGCCGCTCCTCGCTTTCGCGCAGCGCGGCTTCGCGCTGTTTCCGCTCCCCGATATCGCGGACGAACGCGCTGAACGTGAGTCCCGAGTTGGTGCTGAGCGGCGATATTGCAAGCTCGATCGGAAACTCGCGTCCGTCCTTGTCGAGCGCGCTCAGTTCCACGCGCCGGTCAATCAGCACGCCGGTTCCCGTTGCGCGGTAGCGCGCAAGCCCGCGCAGGTGCGCGTCACGGTAGCGCTCCGGAATGATCAGCTCGTGCAGCATCCGGCCGATGGCGTCATCGGCGCTCCAGCCGAATGTCGCTTCCGCCTGCGGATTCCAGCCCGTGACAACGTCCGCAGCGTCAATGGAGATCACCGCATCCAGTGCATTGTCGATGGCCTGCCGCGTGCGCTGTTCGCTCTCGCGAATGGCGCTGTCGACGTTGGCGCGCTGCGTGACTTCGGCGAGCACGTTCGCAATGCTCTGGAAGAAGTTCATGTCTTCTTCCGTGAAGTGACGCCTGCTAGCGGCATGCGCGGAGATCATTCCCCAGGTGCCGCGCTCGCCGGGGATGCTGACGCTGATGCCGCTGACGACACCGTGATCCAGAAGCAGGGGAGGAGGGTGGAAGCGCATTTCCCTGATCAGATCGTCAATGACGACAGGCGCCCGCGAGTGCGTCGTATAGCCGGCGAGCGAGGTTTTCCGGCAGCCGAGAATCGCGCGACCGACGGTGCCTTCCTTCCAGCCGACACCCGCAACCATCTTCATGCCGCTGCCATCGGGCAGCTTTTCGAGAAGCATGCAATATTCGACATCGAATGTTGCCGCGACGAGTTCCGTGGCCAGCTGCTGCAGCCGTGAAAGATCGAGATCCTTCAACGCTTCGCGCCCGAGGCGCGATACCGCCGCCTGCTGGGTGGCACGCGCACGCAACTCCGAGCCGGCACGCGCGCGCTGGATGGCCTCCGCCGTCACGTTCGCAATGCTTTGCAGGAAGTTCGCATCGTCCTGCGTGAAGCTGACGCGCCGCGTCGCGAATGCGCCGAGGATGCCGAATGGCCGGGTTGCGCCTGCAATGGTCACCAGCATGCCGCTTGTCACGTTCTCCCGCGCCAGCAGATCCGATGCCGCGAAGCGCCGGTCATGGCGAAAATCATCAATGATTACCGGGCGCGGCGATTGCAGCGCATGCGCCATGACGCTGCGCGGCTCGCTGCCGGCGATGATGTCGCCGCCGGCCACCTCGCGTTTCCAGCCAGTGCCGGCAAGTAGCTTCAACGTGTTTCCGTCCGGAAGCAGTTCGAGAATCGCAACGTGATCGACGTCGAGCATTTCCATCGCCATCGAAACGGCTTCATCGAGAAGATCCTCGACGCGCGCGCCCTGCAAGGCGCGCTGACCGAGAAGTGCAACGACATGCTGGCGGCGCGCGCGTGCGCTGAGCTCCATTTCGGCGAGCTTCTGCTCCGTGATGTCCTGGATGGTCCCGTAGAGCGCCTCGGGATCACCGTCGCTGCCATCATCGGCGTACTGGATGCGCGCACGCTCGTGCACATACCGGACTTCGCCGTCGGGGCGCACGATGCGGTGCGTCAGTTCGAGCGGACCTTCACCGCGAATGGCGCGATCACGTTCGCCTCGCACAAGCGCAATGTCATCGGGGTGAACGACAGCGAGTATCGCCTCTTCGCCTTCCGGGTAATCCTCCCTCGCGACACCGAGAATCCGGTATACCTCGTCTGACCACGCACGCTTTCCGTCTGCGATCCGCAACTCCCAGCTGCCGATGTTTCCGACACTCTGCGCCATGGCGAGATGCTTGTTGAGGCGTTCGAGTTCGTGCGCATGCCGGACGATGTCGGCTTCGAGTTTCGCGGTGTGCGCTTCAAGCGCGTGCTGATTGCGGTCTTCGCGCGGATTCACCCGGACGATATCGGTGACGTCCTCCATGCGATGCACAATGAAGGCGAGCGAACCGTCCGGGGCGAACACCGGAATGCTTCGCGCATTCCAGTAACGTTCATCGATATTGTCGCCTTCAGGGTCTGCGGACGGGATCGGGTACCGTTGCGCGAACAACGCATCCTCGCGGCCGCTGCTGCGTACCAGCTCGAACGATGCGAGCACGCGGCCGATGCCGTCTGCCCCGGGATCGACGCGAAACGCATCCGTGATGGGCTTTCCGATCAGGGCGTCGCGGGTCGTCTGCACGCATTCGAGAAACGCTTCGCTCGCTGCAACGATGCTGAAATGTTCCGGCTCGACGACACAGCACAGTCCGGCTATCGCATCGAAGATCGCGTGAAAATCGACCTCCATCGGTGGATGCGCAGTCTCGCCATCAGGCGCGTGAAGCGAGGAAGCAGGGGAGAGGCCGCGTGCAAATTCGAGCTGCGTGATCACCTGGCTCGCGAGCGTCGCCAGTGCATCGATCTTTTCCCGCGGCAGGTGGCGCGGCAGCCTGTCCATGACCGCGAGCGTTCCGATATGCACGCCGTCCGGGCTTGTCACCGGCACGCCGGCATAGAAGCGCACCGCTTGCAGCGGGCCGGCGAGCACCGCATGTGCGAAGCGGACATCCGCGCGCGTGTCGTTCACCAGCAGCGGCGTCCCGCCGCCGACAACGTAATCGGAAAAACCCCTGTCGAGATCAATACGATCAAGCTTCAGGCCATGACACGAAATGAAGCGCTCGCGGGACACGTCATTGACGCTGAACGCCGCCATCGGCGTATCGCACAATTGCGCGGCGAGCTGCACGATGCTGTCAAAGTCGAAAACGGTCTTCCGGCCGCCGCCCAGGAAGCCGTACCGGCGCAGCACATCCGATCTCCGGATTTCGCGTTGCGAATCGTCTTCTGCCATCGCTGCCGTGATACCTCGACGTGAACTGTGATGAGCGGTGCCGCCTCCTTGCGCAGGCGCGCGCGGCGATCGGAGAAAGCCAGTTTAGTTATGGGTGTCGTTTTTAATACGGGTAGAAACGTCTAACTGCCGATGTGACATATCGCGGCAATTCAGGAAAGCAGAACGCCAGGCCGGGTTGATGTTGTTCTGCCGGAAGCAAACATCAAGATGAGCGATGTGAAACGAGGTGACGAAATGGAGCCCGCACGTGAAGAAGTCGACGCACTGCAAGGACCGACAATGCTGGAGTTCGGCGCGTCCTGGTGCGCGCATTGCATTGGCGCGCACCATGCCATCGCAACCGCACTGGCGGCTCATCCGGGTGTGCGTCACATGAAGATCGAAGACGGCAAGGGCCGCCGACTCGGACGTTCATTTCGCGTAAAGCTCTGGCCCACGCTGATCTTCCTTGAAAACGGCAACGAGGTAGCTCGTCTCGTTCGCCCCGCCAGCCGGGAACCAATAGCAGATGCACTGGAACGGATCGATCAAAGTCATGGGTAACGCCCGGCCGGG
>CAZRFE010000089.1:0-8385 GCA_964599565.1 uncultured Gammaproteobacteria bacterium | reverse complement strand
ATACAAGCACGTGCCGATCCTCGAGGAGAATCCCGCCCAGGCGGTGGAGAACAACGTGCTCGGCACGAAGATCGTCGCCGATGCCGCCGTGCGCCACGATGTCGAGCGGTTCGTGCTGATCTCCACGGACAAGACCGTCAATCCGACCAGCGTGATGGGCGCGACCAAGCGCGTCGCCGAGCTGTACTGCCAGAATCTCGGCCGCACGTGCGAAACACAGTTCGTCACCACGCGGTTCGGCAACGTTCTCGCGTCCTGCGGGTCGGTCGTGCCGCTGTTCGAGGAACAGATTCGAAACGGCGGTCCCGTCACCGTCACGGATCCGGATGTCACGCGCTATTTCATGACCATTCGCGAGGCGGTCAGCCTCATCCTGCATGCGGCCGTCATCGGCAAGGGCGGCGAGATTCTCGTGATGGACATGGGCCAGCCGATCCGCATCCGCGAGCTGGCGGAGAAGATGATCCGGCTTGCGGGCAAGACGCCGGGCAAGGACATTCGCATCACCTACACCGGCCTTCGCCCCGGCGAGAAGCTGCACGAGGAGCTGTTCTACGAGCGGGAAGAGCTGCTGCCGACACCGCATCCGAAGCTGCTGCAGGCCAGCAGCTTCGCCGCGGACCTTGCCGGCATTGCCGCCGGGATCGACGCGCTCGAACGCATCGTGCGGCAGGGCGACGCACAGGCGACAGTGAGTTGCCTGCGCAACCTTGTTCCCGAATTCCGCACCGCCACGCCGGACACGTCGAAAGGCCGCCAGCCGCAGCTTCGCATCGTCCAGTAACCTTCCCTGATGTGGCTGGAGCGCCATCCTCCCAGCCTGTAAACTATTCAGTTCCTTGAGAAATTTTCGGAGATTGCTCCGGCCGTGCCGGAGCGGGAACGTCGATGCCCGGAAAGCTTTACGTCCAGACCTTCGGTTGCCAGATGAACGAGTACGATTCCGCCCGCATGCTGGACGTGCTGCGGGAATCGCACGCGCTGGAACCCGTTGACGCGCCGGAAGACGCGGACGTCATCCTGCTCAATACCTGTTCCGTGCGCGAGAAGGCGCAGGAGAAGGTGTTTTCGCAGCTCGGCCGCTGGAAATCCTGGAAGCAGGAGAAGCCGCATCTCGTGATCGGCGTGGGCGGCTGCGTGGCGAGCCAGGAAGGCGAAGGTATCGTGAAGCGCGCGCCATTCGTGGACCTTGTGTTCGGTCCGCAGACGATTCACCGCCTGCCCGAGATGATCGATGCCGCAAGACGCGAGAAGCGCGCGGTCGTCGACATCAGCTTCCCGGAAATCGAGAAGTTCGATCACCTGCCCGCACCGCGCGCGGAAGGCCCGACGGCGTTCGTCTCGATCATGGAAGGCTGCTCGAAGTACTGCACCTTCTGCGTGGTGCCATACACGCGGGGCGAGGAAGTCAGCCGGCCGTTCGACGACGTCATCGCGGAAGTCGTCCAGCTCGCCGCGCAGGGCGTGAAGGAAGTGACGCTGCTCGGCCAGAACGTGAATGCCTATCGCGGCGCCATGCACGATGGCACGCTGTGCGATCTCGCTCTGCTGATCCGCTACGTTGCGGAAATCGACGGCATCGAGCGCATCCGCTTCACGACCTCGCATCCGCTGGAATTCTCCGACAGCCTCATCGAAGCGTTCCGCGACGTGCCGAAGCTTGCAAGCTACCTGCATCTTCCCGTGCAGTCCGGTTCCGACCGGATTCTTGCTGCGATGAAACGCGGCCACACGATGCTCGAATACAAGCAGAAGATTCGCCGCCTGCGCGAAGCGCGTCCCGACATCTCGCTTTCCTCCGACTTCATCGTCGGTTTTCCGGGCGAGGCGGTGAAGGATTTCGAGCAGACGATGAAGCTCATCGATGACGTGAAGTTCGACCAGGCGTTCAGCTTCATCTACTCGAGGCGTCCCGGCACGCCGGCGGCGTCGTTCGAGGATGATGTGACCTACGACGAAAAGCAGCAGCGCCTGGCGAAGCTGCAGGCGCGCATCCAGCAGTTCAACCAGGAATACACCGCGGCGATGGTGGGCACGACGCAGCGCGTGCTCGTCGAGCGTCCCTCGACGAAGAATCCGCGCCAGCTCGCCGGACGCACCGACAACAACCGGTGGGTGAACTTCGACGGCCCGGCGTCGCTCATCGGGCACTTCGTGGATGTCGTGATCACGGAGAACATGCCCAACTCGCTGCGCGGTCGCCTGGCGCTCGCGGCCGCGGCGAGCGCGTGAAAACAGGTAACGGCTTGAACGCACAACCTCACACCGTCGACATCGTTCTTTCCCCCGAGAACAACGAACGCCTTGCCAACCTGTGCGGCGCATTCGATGCGCACCTTCGGCAGGTCGAACGGCGTCTTGGCGTGGAGATCAGCAACCGCGGCACGCATTTCCAGATCATCGGTGACGGCAATGCATCTGAAGTCGCGGCGGAAATCCTGCGCGACCTCTACCGCGTTGCGGGCAAGGAAACGCTGACGCCGGAACGCGTGCATCTTTCGCTGCAGGAATCCGGCGCGGAGGAGATGATCGGCAAGGACAGCGAGCGGCGTGAGCAGGAAGACGTCATCGTGCAGACGAAACGCGGCCAGGTTCGCGGTCGCGGACCCGCGCAGCGTGCATATCTCTCCTGCATCCGCACGCATGATCTCAGTTTCGGCGTCGGCCCTGCCGGTACGGGCAAGACATATCTCGCGGTGGCGAGCGCCGTCGAGGCGCTGGAACGCGACGAGGTACGCCGGCTCGTGCTGGTGCGCCCCGCCGTCGAGGCAGGCGAGAAGCTCGGTTTTCTTCCCGGCGATCTCAGCCAGAAGGTCGACCCTTATCTTCGTCCCATGTACGACGCGCTGTACGAGATGCTCGGCTTCGAGAAGGTCGCGCGGCTCATCGAGCGCAACGTCATCGAGGTCGCGCCGCTTGCATTCATGCGCGGCCGCACGCTGAACGAATCGTTCATCCTTCTCGATGAAGCGCAGAACACGACCGTCGAACAGATGAAGATGTTTCTCACGCGCATCGGCTTCGGTTCGCGCGCGGTGGTGAACGGCGACGTGACGCAGATCGACCTGCCGCGCCACATCCGCTCCGGCCTGCGCCACGCCATCGAAGTGCTGAAGGATGTCGATGGCGTGAGCTTCACGTTCTTCTCTGCGCGCGACGTCGTGCGGCACAACCTCGTGCAGCGGATCGTCGAGGCATATGAAAGCCAGGGCGGGGAAGACCAGTGACGCTCGAACTTGATGTCCAGTATGCAGATGGCGTTCGCGAGGCGCCGGCGACGGACGATTTCCGCCGCTGGGCGGAAGCCGCGCTGGAAGAACGGCGCGCGGATGCGGAGCTTTCCATTCGCGTCGTCGATGAAGCCGAAGGCCGCGCGCTCAATCGCGATTACCGCGGGCGCGATTACGCAACGAACGTGCTCAGCTTCCCCGCCGACCTGCCGGAAGACATCGGCGTCGCGCTGCTTGGCGATCTCGTGCTGTGCGCGCCCGTGGTGGCGCGCGAAGCCGCGGAGCAGGGCAAACCGGCGATCGCGCACTGGGCGCATCTCACCGTGCATGGCTGCCTGCACCTGCTCGATTTCGATCACGAGACGGAATCCGACGCCAATGTCATGGAATCGCTTGAAACGGAAATCATGGCGCGCTTAGGCTACCCCGACCCTTACCAGGAAAACTGATCTGCATGTCCGACGACCAACCTCCTCCCAGTCCCACTGACACTGGCAACGGCTCCGGCATACGCGGCTGGCTCGATCGCATCGGCATGGTGCTTTCCGGCGAACCGCGCGACCGCGAGGAACTTCTCGAACTGCTGCGCGATGCGCAGAAGCGCAACCTGTTCGACGCCGACGCGCAGGCCATGCTCGAAGGCGTGCTGCAGGTTGCGGACATGCAGGTGCGCGACGTGATGATCCCGCGCTCGCAGATGGCCGTGATCGAGCGTGATGCCACCGAAGCCGAGGTCCTGCCGATCATCATCGAATCGGGACACTCGCGTTTTCCCGTCATCGGCGAATCGCGCGACGAGGTGCTCGGCATCGTGCTTGCGAAGGACCTGCTGCGTTTCTGGGTGGAAAAACCGGGCGGTTTCAACGTGCGCGAATACCTGCGCCCGGCCACGTTCATACCCGAATCGAAGCGGCTGAACGTGCTTTTGAAGGAATTCCGTTCCAGCCGCAACCACATGGCCATCGTCGTGGACGAATACGGCGGCGTCGCGGGACTCGTGACCATCGAGGACGTGCTGGAGCAGATCGTCGGCGAGATCGACGACGAGCATGACGTCGAAGAGGAAACCGAGATTCTCCGGCACAACGAGACGCGCTACACCGTCAAGGCGCTGACCGCGATTGCGGATTTCAACGAATACTTCGGCGCGGATTTCAGCGACGAGGAATTCGACACCATCGGCGGTTTCGTGATGAACGCGATAGGCCACATGCCGCGGCGCGGCGAGACGATCGCGATCGATCGCTTCCGCTTTCGCGTGAGCCGCGCGGACAACCGGCGCGTGCACCTGCTGGAAGTCAACGTGCTGGCTGCAGCGCCGGAAGGCAGCGGCTGACCGCCATGACATGCTGAAACTCCCCGCGTCGCTGATTCGCAGCCCGGTTTCCCTTCCCATCGCCGCCCTTGCCGGGGCGGCGAACGTTTTTGCGTTCGCGCCGTTCGGGCTGCATGTCATCCCGGTCGTCACCGTTGCGCTGCTGCTCGTGCTGGTTGCCGCCGCGCCGCCGCGCCGCGCCGCCGCGCTCGGATTCTGCTTCGGTGCCGCGTGGTTCGCGGGCGGCATGTACTGGCTATATATAAGTATCCATGACTTCGGCAAGACGCCCGCCATTCTCGCGGTGCTGCTGATGCTCGTGCTCATCGCGATCATGGCGGCGTACTACGCATTGTTCGCGTGGCTCACCGCACGCTTTTCGCCGCGACAGCCAGTGGCGCGCCATCTCCTGTGGGCGCCGGCGCTGTGGGCATTGCTTGAATGGATACGCGGCTGGTTCATGAGCGGCTTTCCGTGGTTCGCACTCGGCTATGCGCATACCGATACATGGCTTGCCGGTTACGCGCCGCTTGCCGGCGTGTTCGGTGTATCGCTCGTCGTCGTCATGCTCGCCGGTGCGCTTGCGCTGCTGCTGGATGCGTCCCGTGCAACGCGCGCGCTGGCGCTCGCTGTCGCTGCCGGCGTGCTGCTTGGCGGCTGGATGCTGCGCAACACGGAATGGACGCGCGCGCAAGGTGTTGCGGTTGATGTTGCGCTCATGCAGGGAAATTTCGGGCAGGACCAGAAATGGCTGCCGGAGAATCGCCTGCCGACCATGGAACGCTACTGGTCGCTGACGCGCGCGAACGACGACGCGGACCTGTTCATCTGGCCGGAGGCGGCGATTCCCGCGCTCTATTACCAGCTTGACCGAGGCTTCTACCAGCAGCTCGAGGACGAACTGCTGGACGGCGAACAACGTTTGCTGACGGGCACGCTCGTGCATGATTACGAGCATGATGTGTATTTCAACAGCAGTGTCGTGCTCGGCGGCCCGGAGCGGCGTTTCTATCACAAGCGTCACCTTGTGCCGTTCGGCGAATACTTTCCGGTGCCGGATTTCGTGCGTCACTGGCTGCGCCTCATGAACCTGCCATACAGCGATTTCGAAACGGGAACCGATGGTTCTGCGCTGCGCATTTCCGCGGACCTCTCGGTCGCCGTGATGATCTGCTACGAGGCGGTGTTCGGCGAGGAAGTCATCACCGCGCTGCCGGACGCAGGACTTCTCGTGAACATCAGCAACGACGGCTGGTTCGGCCGCTCCATCGGCCCGCTGCAGCATTTCCAGATCGCGCGCATGCGCGCGATCGAAACCGGGCGCTGGCTCGCGCGCGCGACGAATACCGGCGTCACCGCCATCGTCGACGAGCGCGGCGACGTTGTCGCGCAGTTGCCGCAGTTCGAAACCGGCGTACTGCGCGCGAACGTCGAGCCGCGCACGGGTGCCACGCCCTACGTGCGCTGGGGCAACGTATTCATCGCAATGCTGTCGTTTGCGCTGCTCGCGATCGCGGCCGTGCTCGGCTACCGGGAGCGCGCGTGAACATTCCTCGCGTGAACGGCGTGTACTCGAGATGGCAGCTTGCAGGCAGCGTGCTCGCGTTCGCGTTCCCGGTGCTTGCGCTGGTCGTCGACAAGTCCGCAAGCGTGATATTCACGGTCTTCTTTCTTGCCGGCGCATGGCTGCTCGTCCGCGGGCCGCGTGAACGGCCGGATGCATCGATGCGTTTCTTGCTGTTTGCGTTCGCGGCGTATTTCGCCGTGGGTGTGCTGTGCTTCTTCCTTGGCGAGCAGACGCGGCTTGGCGAGAAGATTCTCGGGCGCGACATCCGCTTTCTCGCCGCGGTGCCGGTGTTTTTCGTGCTGATGCAGTTGCCGGCGCGCGCGTGGCTGATCCGGAATGCAACATGGATCGGTGGCGCGCTCGCCGCGGCTGTCGCCATCGTGCAGATCCAGGTGACGGATCGTGCGGGCGGGGAAACGATCTCGATCGTGTTCGGCCATCTGTGCGCAGCGCTGTTCGCGGTCAATCTTGTGTGCATGCTGTATCTGCAGCGCCGGCAACGCATCGCAGCCGTCCTGGGAACGCTCGGCGCGCTGGTTGCGGTACTGCTTTCCGGCACGCGCGGCGCGCTCATGAGCGTTGCAGTCGTCATTGCCATTGTTTCCATCGCGTGGGCGGGGCGTTCCGTTCGCCGCTGGATCAGCGTCCTTGCGTGCGCGCTCGCCGGTACGGTGGCGATGTTCGCATCCGGTGTCCATGAAAGTGTCACAAGCCGCATCGAGCAGGGCGTGGCGGAACTCGCGCAGTTCCAGGAAGGATCGAAACTCGATGTTCCGATGGAAGCGGCGTCGTGTCCTGCGTCCGAGACGTTTCTTCATGCGCTTGTGGACAACGGTCGCGTGCACGGCGACGCGCTCGGGATTCGTATCGAACGCGTACAGGACGCAGAATCGCTGCGTTCGCTCGCCTGTGACGGCGAGTACGTGCTCGTCCTGCACAACGCGGGGAAAAAGGCTGCGTGGCTGATGCTGCCGACGCGAAACGTTCCCGCGGACCGCCGGGATGCAACGCTGCTCGTGCGCGGTACGGCGATGTTTCTTGTGAACGGCGCGGCGCGCGACGCGTGGCTTCAGACCCGTACAACCGCATGGCAGCGCATACGGCTGGATGGATCGACAACGAAGGATTCGCGCGTTCGCGTAATCCTGGAACCCGGCGATGAAATCCGCCTGCTGCCGGTTGCGTCAACGGCCGGCGAATATGCATTCCCGTCGGCGAACACGTCGGTCGGTGCGCGGTTCTACATGTGGCAGGCGGCGAGCGATGCGTTCCTTGATGCGCCGGTCCTCGGACACGGCACAGGCGCATACCCGGCGGTGACGACAGCGCATGCGGCGGCAGGCGAGGGTCCCTGGTCGATCACCGAATACGATCATGCGCACAACGAGATGTTCACCGTTGCCGCGGAGCGCGGCCTGCTCGGCCTGCTGGCGCTTTTCGCGGTGTATGTTGCGCCGTTCCTGGTTTTCCGGCGTCGCGGCGATGTCTTCGGCATGGCGGGAATGGCATTCGTGGTGTCCGTCGCCGTATCCGGCCTGACGGAAACGATCTTCAATCACTCGCTGGGCATCACGTACTATTGCATGCTGGTTCTGCTGCTTGCGACGGCACTGCACGCGCAGCCGGCGACAAACGAACTTTTCCTTCGAGATGAATGACAACGACATGGACAAGGCTTACAGACCGCAGGACATCGAGCGCGCCGCGCAGCAGCGCTGGACCGAGCAGAAAACCTTTCGCAGCGAGGAACGCGGCGACCGTCCGAAGTATTACTGCCTCAGCATGCTGCCGTACCCGAGCGGCAAGCTGCACATGGGCCATGTGCGCAACTACACCATCGGTGACGTGATCACGCGCCAGGCGCGCATGCGCGGCTTCAACGTGCTGCAGCCGATGGGCTGGGATGCATTCGGTCTCCCCGCGGAAAACGCGGCGATGCAGAACGGCGTGCCGCCGGCAAAGTGGACGTACGAGAACATCGCGTACATGCGCCGCCAGCTGAAGGCGCTCGGTTTCGCGATCGACTGGGAGCGCGAGCTTGCCACCTGCCAGCCGGACTACTACCGGTGGAACCAGTGGTTTTTCCTCCGCCTGCGTGAAAAGGGCATCGCATACAAGAAGACCGGCATCGTGAACTGGGATCCGGCCGATCAGACCGTGCTTGCGAACGAGCAGGTGATCGACGGCCGCGGCTGGCGAACCGGCGCCCTGGTAGAAAAGCGCGAAATGCCGATGTACTACCTCAACATCACGCGCTATGCGGACGAACTGCT
>CAZRFE010000088.1:0-8673 GCA_964599565.1 uncultured Gammaproteobacteria bacterium | reverse complement strand
TCGAACTGCGGCGCGGCGTCGAGCTGCTCGCGCGTGTATGGAAAGTTGACGACGTCGATCTCGGTCTCGCCATATTCCTGCCGGATCGTGCTCGCCGTCGTGTTGAACTGCGCCGCATCCGCGCGCAATGCGTGGCGCTTCCTGTCCAGCCCGTCGATGCTGTCAACGACATAGGCGACCACGCGCGCGCCGTCTGCATCCACCAGCACGTCCTCGATCTCGCCGAAGGATTCCGCGTCGGCAAGATTCACCTCCATGCCGATGAGATCGTCGCCGTAGACGCCTTCGTTCTGGCCGGAAACGCCGCGATCCTGTTGCGGGAGATCGCCGAGCGAGCGGCCGCCAAGATCGACCTCGAGAACCTGTTCGACGTCATCGTAATGCGCGTTGCGCGCATCCACGACCAGGTGATCGAGCTGCAGTTCATCTTCCCGCGATGCGGTTTCGCCAACGGGCGCTTCATCGAAGTCCGCAACGTCATCCGCGAACGTGACGGCGTCGCCCGTGTTCGCCGCGTCGGTGTCCGACGCATCCAGCAGGTATGCCTTGATCCGACCGTCCGTCGCGATCAGCACGTTCGCGAGATCCGCAATCTCGCGGCCATCCGCGGATTCCACGTTCGCCTCCAGGATCGTCGTCAGCGTCACGGCATCGCGAAGCGCCGCATCATCCGCCACAACGCCTTTCTCCGCGCCCGCAGCGTCCGCGATGAACGGCATGGCAGCAGCAATGATGAGAATTCCCGTCTTCATGGTTCCTCCGGTGGAAGGCTGATACCCATCATGTGGCAGCCGGCCGGCCGGTTTTCAATTGCAGGTGCTTTCATTGCTGTGCATCATTCAAGGCCCTGGCACCGGAGCGCACAACATGAATACCGCTGCATTGCTGTTCGCGCTTGCATCGACCCTTGCAGGCGAAGCGGACATGCCGGCATGGATGGCCGGGTGCTGGGAACAGCGATCGGAGGATTTCGTGTATGAAGAACACTGGATGGCGCCGGCCGGCGACATGATGCTCGGCATGAGCCGTACCGTCAGGGACGGCAAGGTCACGGCAACCGAATACCTGCGCATCGATCGCACAGCGGAAACGCGCACACTGCAGTACACCGCGATTCCTTCAGGACAATCGCTCACCGTATTCACCGCAAGCAAGGTTGAATCCCGCCGCCTTGTATTCGAAAACCCCGCGCACGACTTCCCGCAGCGGATCATCTACACGCTCGGCGGCGATGCACTTACGGCGCGCATCGAAGGCGAGAAGAACGGTGTGCTGCGCGGCGTGGATTTCACGATGCGGCAGGTTCCTTGCGGAAGCTGATTCTGGAACTTCGCTCCTGCGAGTGAGTCTCAAGCAGGGAAACCGCTTTTCCCGCATCGCAATATCCATCGCTTGGGTTTCCGCGGCGGGATAGGTATTCTCACCGGCTTTCGTCCAACATCTTCAAGGAAACCTGCTGATGAAACGCGCACCGTTGCTGGCAGTGACCGTACTGGCGTTTTCTGCCGCCGCCTGTTCCACGCCTGATCCGGAGGCCACCGCGAGCGAGGGCCTGTCCCAGGCTGATGCTCCCGGTACCATGTCCGACATGAACGCCAATCCCTTCTTCACCGAAAGCACGCTGCCGTTCCACGCGCCGGCGTTCGACCGCATCACGAATGCGCACTACAAGCCTGCCTTCGAGCAGGGCATGAAGGAACATCTCGCGGAGATCGAGGCGATCGCGAACAACGCCGAGGCGCCGACGTTCGAGAACACCTTCATCCCGCTTGAGCGCTCCGGCCGCCTGCTGGACCGCGTCGCGACCGTGTTCTTCGCGCTGTCGTCCGCGCACACCAACGATGAGATGGACGCGATCCGCGCGGAGATGGCGCCGAAGCTGTCCGCGCATTCCGATGCCATTTCGCTGAATCCGCAGCTGTTTGCGCGCGTGAAGGCGATCTACGAGCAGCGCGGCAGCCTGGATCTTGATCCGGAGTCACTGCGTCTCGTCGAGGAAACCTACAAGGATTTCGTGCGTTCCGGCGCGCTGCTCACGGACGCCGAGAAGGAACAGCTGAAGACGATCAACAGCGAGCTCGCCTCGCTGCAGACGAAGTTCAGCCAGAACGTGCTGGATGAAGTGAACGCATCCGCCGTCGTGGTGGACACGAAGGAAGAACTCGCCGGTCTCTCGGAGAACGAGATCGCCGCTGCGGCGGAAGCGGCGAAGGAGCGGGGTCTTGAAGGCAAGTACGTGATCGCGCTCCTTAACACCAGCCAGCAGCCGGCGCTTGCCTCGCTTGAGAACCGCGCGCTGCGTGAACGCATCATGAAGGCATCGCTCGCACGCGGCAGCAGCGGCGGCGAGTACGACAACCGCGACGAGCTCGCGCGGATCGTCGCACTTCGTGCCGAGCGCGCGAAACTGATGGGCTATCCGCATCATGCGGCGTACAGCCTGGAAGACCAGACGGCGCGCACCGCCGGCGCGGTCAACGAGCGTCTTGCGCAGCTCGCGCCGCCCGCGGTTGCGAACGCGAAGCGCGAAGCGGCGGACCTGCAGAAGGTGATCGACGCCGAAGGCGGCAAGTTCAAGCTCGCATCCTGGGACTGGGACTATTACGCGGAGAAGGTGCGCCAGCAGCGCTATGACTTCGATGCCTCGCAGCTGAAGCCGTACTTCGAGATGACGAACGTGCTCGAGAACGGCGTGTTCTACGCCGCGACCCAGCTCTACGGCGTCACCTTCAGGAAGCGCACCGACCTGCCGGTCTATCATCCGGACGTGACGGTGTATGAAGTCACGGATGCGAACGGCGAGCCGCTCGCGCTGTTCTACGCGGACATGTACGCACGCCCGTCGAAGCGTGGCGGCGCGTGGATGAATGCGTACGTTTCACAGTCGGATCTTTTCGGCACGAAGCCGGTTGTCGCGAACCATCTCAACATCCCGAAGCCGCCGGCCGGCCAGCCGACGCTGCTCACATGGGATGAAGTCACGACCATGTTCCATGAGTTTGGCCATGCGCTGCACGGCATGTTCTCCGACGTGGAATACCCGTCGTTCTCCGGCACCTCCGTACCGCGCGACTTCGTCGAGTATCCCTCGCAGGTGAACGAGATGTGGTCGACGTGGCCTTCGGTGCTTGCGAACTACGCCGTGCACTACAAGACCGGCGAACCGATGCCGCGCGCGCTGCTCGACAAGGTGCTCGCCACGCAGAAGTTCAACCAGGGTTACGCGACGACGGAATACCTCGCGGCATCGCTGCTTGACCAGGCATATCACCAGCTCAAGCCCGGCGAGACGCCGGCGGCGGATGAAATCCTCGACTTCGAAGCCAGTGCGCTGAAGAAGGCGGGGGTTGCGCTCGACGTCGTGCCGCCGCGTTACCGCAGCACGTACTTCTCGCACATCATCGGCGGTTACTCGGCCGGCTACTACGCGTACATCTGGTCCGAGGTGCTCGACGCGGATACCGTTGAATGGTTCAAGGAGAACGGCGGCCTCAAGCGCGAGAATGGCGATCACTTCCGCAAGACGCTGCTTTCACAGGGCGGCAGCGCGGACGCCATGAGCCTGTTCCGCGACTTTGCCGGACGCGATCCGAACATCGAGCCGCTGCTGGAGCGCCGCGGGTTGAAGTGAGAAAGGGAATACCGGTTCTTGCACCGGGAACGAAAAAGGCCGCGCAAGCGGCCTTTTTTTTGAGAGCGTGTACGGGATGAAGAAAGCGTGCGAATCAGTACATGCCGGTCCTGAGCTTGGCTTCATCGCTCATCATCGACTGGTTCCACGGCGGATCAAACACGAGTTCGACTTTCGCCTCCCTGATGCGCGGGACGGCTTCCACCTTGTCCTTCACGTCGTTCGCGATCACGCCGCCCATGCCGCAGCCTGGTGCAGTGAGCGTCATGTCGATCTCCGCGATCTTCTCGCCGTTGCCGGCATCGATAAGCTCGCAGCGATAGACGAGACCGAGATTCACGATGTCGATGGGAATCTCCGGGTCGAAGCAGGTCTTCATCTGTTCCCAGACAAGGTTCTCGATGTCCGCGTCCGTTGCGTTCTCGGGAAGCTCCGGTTGCTTGAGCGGTTCGTGACCGAGCGCGTCCGCGTCCTCGCCCGCGATACGCGCAAGCTGACCGCCGAGATAAACGGTGTACGAGCCGCCAAGCGACTGGGCGACCTGCACGGCGGTGCCTTCGGGAATGATCACGCGGTTGCCGGCGGGAATCATCACCGCTTGGACGTCGCGCTTCAGGGCAATGGGTTCACTGGTGTTGAACATGCATTCACTCGGTGGATACGGGCTGGTTCGCGTTCTTCAACGCGGCATCCAGCGTGTGCCAGCTCAAGGTCGCGCACTTCACGCGCGAGGGATATTCCTTCACGCCTTCGAGTGCAGCGAGCTTGTGGAATTTCTCGCGCGAGTCGGTTTCCGGCAACTGGCCGGTGAGCAGCGGAATCATGTCGCCGAAGAGTTTTTCAGCGTCTGCGACCTTCATGCCTTTCAGCCGCTCGGTGAGCAGCGACGCGGAGGCGACGGAAATCGCGCACCCCGAGCCCTGGAAACTCGCATCGCCGATCACATCGCCGTCGAGTTTCAGGTACAGCATGAGCTTGTCGCCGCACAGCGGATTGAAGCCTTCCGCGTGACGGTCGGCGTCGTCCATGCGCCGGAAATTTCGCGGCCGGCGATTATGGTCGACGATGATGTCCTGGTAGAGATCTTTCAGGTCCACGTTGATCTTCCTGCGTTTGCTGTGGGAGCGGCTTCAGCCGCGATTCGTGAAATTCGCGGCTGAAGCCGCTCCTGCGATGATCACCCCAGCATCCGCTTGCAGTCCGCAAGCGCAACCGCCAGTCGCTCGACATCCTCGCGCGTGTTGTAGAACGCAAGCGAGGCGCGCGCCGTCGCGGGCACGTTGAAGAAATCCATGACGGGCATCGCGCAGTGGTGGCCCGTTCGGATCGCCACACCGTGCGTGTCCACGATCGTACCGATATCGTGCGGATGCACGCCGGCGAGCGAAAAGGAAATGACGCCTGCCTTGTTCGCGGCCGTGCCGATGATTTCAAGGCCATCGACCGCGAGCAGCCGTTCCGTCGCCCACGCAAGCAGTTCGGCTTCATACGCCGCGATGTTTTCCATGCCGACGGACTCAAGGTAATCCACCGTTGCGCCGAGCCCCGCGGCACCGGCGATGTTCGGCGTGCCGGCCTCGAACTTGTGCGGGATGTCGTTCCAGATGCTGCGCTCGAAGCTGACCATCCGGATCATCTCGCCGCCGCCCTGGTACGGCAGCATGGCGTTGAGGTGTTCTTCCTTCGCGATGAGTGCGCCGATGCCGGTTGGCCCGAACATCTTGTGGCCGGACAGCGCATAGAAGTCCGCATCGAGTGCGGCGATGTCGACGCGTGCGTGCGGAATCGCCTGCGCACCATCGACCATCACCGGAACCCCGCGTGCGTGCGCAAGCGCGATGATCTCCGCGACCGGGTTCACGGTGCCGAGTGCATTCGAGACGTGTCCGACGCTCACGAACCTTGTCCGTTCGTTCAGGCGTTCCTTGAACGCGTCCATGATGAGTTCGCCGCGCCGATTGATGGGTGCGGCAATGACTTTCGCGCCGGTCTGCTCCGCGACGATCTGCCACGGCACGATGTTGGAGTGATGCTCCATGTGCGTGATCAGGATTTCATCGCCCGCGGCCACCTTCGGCCGCACGAACGATTGCGCGACGAGATTCACCGCTTCCGTCGTGCCGCGCGTGAACACGACGCCCCTGGCAGACGGCGCATTCACGAAGCGTGCAAGCTTTTCGCGCGCGCCTTCGTAGAGCGCGGTCGCGCGCTCCGAGAGCTGGTGCACGCCGCGATGCACGTTTGCGTTCGCATGCGTGTAGTAATTGCGGACGGCGTCGATCACGGCCTGCGGCTTCTGCGCGGTCGCCGCGTTGTCGAGGTACGCAACGGGTTTCCCGTGAATCATTTCGCCGAGGATCGGGAAGTCGGCGCGGTACTTCAGCGGATCGAACGCGGATTTCATCTTCTCTTTCGCGACACTCATCAGACGAATTCCTTCAGGCGTTCGGCGTCCGGCAGGCGGCTGACGACGGCTTCCTCGACGTGCGCGCGGATTTCCGGCAGGCCGATGCGGCGGATGACATCGTCCGCGAACGCGAAGATCAGCAGGCCGCGCGCAGTCGCGGCATCGATGCCGCGGGAGCGCAGGTAGAACAGCATGTTTTCATCGAGCTGACCGACCGTCGCGCCGTGACTGCATTTCACGTCGTCGGCGTAGATCTCGAGTTCCGGCTTGGTGTCGATCTCGGCAAGCTTCGAGAGCAGGAGATTGTTCGACGCCTGCGATGCATCGATCTTCTGTGCGTCCTTCGCGACATGCACGCGGCCGTTGAAGACGCCGCGCGAACGGCCATCGAGCACGGCGCGGTAGAACTGCGAGCTGCTGGTGCGCGGCGCGACGTGCCGTACATCGAGGTGGTTGTCGATGTGCGCGACGTCGTCGGCGAGCACGAAACCGTTGAGCTCGGTGTCCGCATTCTCTGCGACGAGTTCCACGCGCACGTCGTTTCGCACCAGCCGGCCGCCGAGGCATACCTGGTGATTCACGTAGCGTGCATCCCGTTCGACGCGCGCACACATGTTCGCGACGTGGAATTCTTCCTTGCCGGCCTCGATGAGCCGAAGGTGACGCAGGTTCGCGCCAGGCTCGAGCGCGATGTCCGCAACAAGATTCGTGAAGTTCTTCGCGCCGTCGAGGCCAAGATGGCTTTCCAGCACGCGCGCCCCGGAATTCCGGCCCGCCGAGATGATGATGCGCGGATGCGAAGCGACGGCGTCCGGTTCGTGCGCAACGGACAGGAAGATCAGGTGAACGGGCTTGTCGATGACGGCATCCGGTGCAATCCCGATGAAGACGCCGTCATGCAGGTAGGCGGCGTTCAATGCCACGAATTCCGCCGCATTCTCCCGGCGCGACATCGCGGCGCGGACGGCATCCGGATGCGTCGCGATCGCGTCCGCGAACGGCAGGAGTTCCAGGCCCGGAACGCCGTGATGATCCGAAAGATTCTTCCGGTACACGCCGTTCACGAACACCACGCGGTGGCAGTCGAGTTCGAAGCGCTGCACGCCCTGGAAGAAGGCGTCCGGCGGCGTTGCGAGCGGGGCAGGGGTGAAGCTTCCCTGCAGCAGCGGCGTGACGTCCGTGTACTTCCACTGTTCGTTCTTCCGCGTCGGGAAACCGCCTTCGGCAAGCGTCGCGAGCGCGGCGCGCCGCGCGGTTTCGAGCCAGGCGAGATTCTCGCCCGGCAGCCGCGGCGCAACGACGTCGAATTCGTTCACGACGGCGTTTGCAAACGGCGCGGTCACGGCATTCGCAAGGCTCATGCCGCCGCTTCCTGCTTCACCCAGTCGTAGCCGCGCTTCTCGAGTTCGAGCGCGAGCGACTTGTCGCCGGACTTGATGATGCGACCCTCGGAAAGCACATGCACGAAGTCCGGCTCGATGTAGTTCAGCAGGCGCTGGTAGTGCGTGATCATCACGATCGCGCGATTCTCCGCGCGCAGCGCGTTCACGCCCTGCGAGACGACCTTCAGTGCGTCGATATCGAGGCCGGAATCGGTTTCATCGAGAATGCACAGCTTCGGTTCGAGCACGAGCATCTGCAGTATCTCGTTGCGTTTCTTCTCGCCGCCGGAGAAGCCTTCGTTCACGCCGCGCTTCAGGAAGGATTCGTCCATCTGCATGACCTTCATCTTTTCCTTCACGAGCATGAGGAAGTCCGCAGCGTCGAGTTCTTCCTCGCCGCGATGGCGGCGCACGGCGTTGAGTCCTGCCTTGAGGAGGTACACGTTGTTCACGCCGGGAATCTCGACGGGATACTGGAAGGCAAGGAACACGCCGTCGCGCGCGCGCTCTTCCGGTTCCATCGCAAGCAGGTTGCGGCCCTCGAACGTCACGGAACCTTCCGTCACGTCGTAGCCTTCGCGGCCGGCGATCACGCTTGAGAGCGTGGACTTGCCCGAGCCGTTCGGACCCATGATGGCGTGCACTTCGCCGGGCTTCACGTCGAGGGTCAATCCCTTGAGGATTTCCTTGTCGTCGACGCGGGCTTTCAGATTCTCGATTTTCAGCATCTTTAGTTTCTCAACGTTCGTAAATACTCAACGCGCCAGGAGTCGGAGATCTTGTTCGAGAACAAGGCGCGGTGCATCCACTCCTGGCTTAGCCGACTGCGCCTTCCAGGGAGACCGCAAGCAGGTTCTGCGCCTCGACCGCGAATTCCATCGGCAGCGTGCGGAACACGTCCTTGCAGAAGCCGTTGACGATCATGTTCGTCGCGTCTTCCTCGGAGATGCCGCGCTGCATGAGATAGAACAGCTGGTCGGCGGAAATCTTCGAGGTCGTCGCTTCGTGCTCGAGCACCGCTGTCGGGTTGCGCACTTCCACGTACGGGAAGGTGTGCGCGCCGCACTTGTCGCCCATCAGCAGCGAATCGCACTGCGTGTAGTTGCGCGCACCTTCCGCCTTCGGCGTGATGCGCACGAGGCCGCGGTAGGCATTCTGCCCGTGACCGGCGGAAATGCCTTTCGAGACGATTGTCGAGCGGGTGTGCCGGCCCATGTGGATCATCTTCGTGCCGGTGTCGGCCTGCTGGTAAT
>CAZRFE010000087.1:0-9106 GCA_964599565.1 uncultured Gammaproteobacteria bacterium | reverse complement strand
CGCGGTTGCAGCAAGACTCGGCAATGATCTCGGCATTCACGCCGACGGTTCCGCGATCCGTCTCGAGCAGCACCTGGACGAAGTGGAAGCGGATCACGATTACGCCATCCTGCATGCCGATACCGCGGCAACGGCATGGACATCCAAGTGCCTGACGTATGCAGACCGCGTGCTGCTCGTCGCGCGCGCAGGTTCCGATCCGGCACGTGCGGCCGCCGCACTCGCCGCTCGCCTGCCCGCAGGCGCCACCATGCCGCCGGCCGAACTCGTGCTGCTGCACGAGGACCCGGCGTGCGCGCCGAGCGGCACCAGCCGCTGGCTCGAAACGCTGCACGTCAGCGACCACCACCATGTCGTCGAAGGACGCGATGTCGGCTATTTCCGTCTCGCGCGTTTCCTCTCCGGCAACGCCGTCGGTCTCGTGCTCGCCGGCGGCGGCGCGCGCGGCTTCGCGCACATCGGCGTGATCCGCGCATTGCGTGAAGCGGGAATTCCCGTCGATGTCGTTGGCGGAACCAGCATCGGTTCCATCGTCGCCGGCGGCGTCGCGCTCGGCTGGGACAACCGCAAGATGCTGCATGCGTATCGCCAGGCGTTCGTTGCGGAACGCCCGATGAGCGATTACACGCTGCCCGTGATGGGACTGCTCCAGGGAGGACGCATGGAACAGGGACTGCGGCGTCATTTCGGCGACGTCGAGATTCCCGATCTGTGGCTGCGCTACTTCGCGGTCTCAAGCAATCTCTCGACGAACCGCGAACACGTGCACCGCACCGGTCCGCTGTGGAAGGCGCAGCGCGCGAGCGCGTCACTGCCCGGCATCTTTCCGCCCGCGGTCGAGAACGGCGAACTTCTCATCGACGGCGGCATCCTCGACAACCTGCCCGTCGACGTCATGCGCCGGCAGTTCAACGGTCTTGTCATCGCCGCGGACCTCACCGCCGAAGACGACATGCTCTACGAGCGCGAACGCCTGCCCGGTCCGTGGGAGTACATCCGGAACTACAGCGATTACCAGCAGGACACCTACCCCGCGCCCATCGTGCACCGCGTTGCGCTGAAAGCGACCATGCTCTCCAGCCATCGCGAACTCGAAGCCGCGAAGGCAGGCGCGGATCTCTATCTCAATCCGCCGATCGGCGGCTTCGACCTGCTCGCGTGGGATCGTTTCGACGAACTCGTCGAAATCGGCTACCGCTATGCGCGCACCCAGCTGGCCGGCTGGATCAAGGACCATCCGCAGCTGATACACCACCAGGCCGTGACGGATGTGCGATTGCGCGCAGGCAACGCCTGAGCGCACCGACTCCGCAAGGCATCGCTTAACGGGCCATTCCTTTTCATCCCCGCCGCGCAACCCACGTGCAGAACGCGAAGGTTGCCGGACGCGGACAGGTATAATGCGCACTCGCACCGCGCCCGGCCTCCGGGAGCGGTTTTCTGCGTTCACGCGACACAGATGATCGGTACATGAAGAAACTGCTGAAACCGGAACTTCCCGCCAACGGCAAGGACACGCGCTGGGGCCAGCTCTATGGCGCCGCACCCGCGCTCGCCATTGCGGAGGCCGCGCAGACGGACGAGCGTCCGCTGCTCGTCATCTGCTCGAGCGCGCAGGCGGCCGAGCGGCTGGAAGGTGAACTTGCATTCCTGCTCGGCGGCACGGAACTGCCGGTGTTCCCGTTCCCCGACTGGGAAACGCTGCCTTATGACATCTTCTCGCCGCACCAGGACATCATCTCGCGGCGGCTTGCGACGCTGAACCGCCTGGAGACGATGAAGCGCGGCGTTGTCGTCGCAACGGCGAGTGCGCTGCTGAACCGCCTTGCGCCGCGCGCGTGGCTTGACGGCGCAAGCTTCGTGATGGACGCGGGCGAGACGCTCGACGTCGATGCGCTGCGCATGCGGCTTGAAGCATCCGGCTACAACTTCGTCTCGCAGGTGATGGAGCACGGCGAATTCGCGGTGCGCGGCTCGCTGTTCGACGTGTACCCGATGGGTTCCCCGCTGCCGTTTCGCATCGACCTGTTCGACGACGAGATCGACTCGATCCGAAGCTTCGATCCGGAAACGCAGCTCTCGAAGGAAAAACTCGATCACGTCCGCCTGCTGCCCGCGCGCGAGTTCCCGATGCACAAGGATGCGATCCGCGAATTCCGCACGCGCTACCGCGCGCGCTTCGAGGGCGATCCGGCGCGCAGCCTGATCTACAAATCGATTTCGGACGGCATCGTTCCCGCCGGCATCGAATACTACCTGCCGCTGTTCTTCGAGCAGACGTCGTCGCTGTTCGACTACCTGCCGCGCAATACCGTGATCCTGGAATTCGATACGGTTGCGGATGCGTTCGAGGAAGCACGCACGCAGATCGAGGACCGCTACGAGCAGCGCCGCGGCGACATCGAGCGGCCGCTGCTCGCACCCCGTGAAATCGCCTTCGAGCCCGAGGAGATCCGAACGGCAATCGCGCTTCATGCGCGCGTGACGATTCATTCATTCGAGCTTGCGGACAATGGGCGGAATCTCGGCAGCGCGACGCCGCCGGAGCTTCGCCTCAACAGCAAGCTCGAAGAGCCGGCACGCGTGCTGATGGAATTCCTCGACGGCTGGAGCGGCCGCGCACTGTTCGTCGCCGAATCCACCGGCCGGCGCGAAACGCTGCTGGAACTTCTGCGCAAGCGGCGATACGAACCGAGAACCACGGAAGGCTGGCGCGAATTTCTTGATGGCGATGCCGCAATCAGCGTCTGTGTCGCACCCTTGCAGGAAGGCATTCACCTTCCGCAACTCGGTGTCTCGGTCATTTCCGAGCAGCAGGTGTTCGGCGAACGCGCGAAGACACGTGCCAGGAGACGCGCCGCGCGCGATCCCGCGACCATCATCCGCGATCTCACCGATCTCTCCGAAGGCGCACCCGTCGTGCACGAGGAACACGGCATCGGCCGTTACCTTGGGCTGAAGACGCTCGACGTCGGCGGCGAGTCCGCGGAGTTTCTCACGCTGGAATATGCCGGCGGCGACAAGCTGTACGTTCCCGTGCAATCGCTGCATCTCATCTCGCGCTACACCGGCACCTCGCCGGAGCACGCGCCGATTCACCGGCTCGGTTCGGAACAGTGGAGCAAGGCGAAACGGCGTGCGGCGGAAAAGGCGCGCGATGCGGCCGCGGAACTGCTCGACATCTACGCACGCCGTGCCGCGCGTGAAGGCCATGCGTTCCGCATCGATGAAGCGGACTATCATCGCTTCGCGGACGACTTCCCGTTCGAGGAAACGCCCGACCAGGAAACCGCGATCGACGCCGTCGTTTCCGATCTTGCGAAGAAACAGCCGATGGATCGCGTGGTGTGCGGCGATGTCGGTTTCGGCAAGACGGAAGTCGCGCTGCGCGCCGCGTTCGTCGCCGTGCAGGCGGGCAGGCAGGTCGCGGTGCTCGTGCCGACCACCCTGCTCGCCCAGCAGCACTTCCAGACCTTCCAGGACCGTTTCGCGGACTGGCCGGTGAAGATCGAGGCGATGTCGCGCTTTCGCACCGGGAAGCAGCAGGCGGAAATTCTCAAGGGCCTCGAGAACGGCAACGTCGATATTGTCGTCGGCACGCACGGCCTGCTTTCGGACAAGGTGAAGTTCGCGGATCTCGGCCTTGCGATCATCGACGAGGAACAGCGTTTCGGCGTGCGCCACAAGGAGCAGCTGAAGAAGCTGCGTGCGGAAGTCGACGTGCTCACGCTCACCGCGACACCGATACCGCGCACGCTCAACATGTCGCTTGCCGGCATCCGCGATCTTTCCATCATCGCCACGCCGCCGACGGAACGCCTCTCGGTGAAGACGTTCGTCTCCGAGTGGAATGACGCGTTGATCCAGGAAGCGATCGTGCGCGAGATTCGTCGCGGCGGACAGGTGTACTTCGTGCACAACGAAGTGCAGACCATCGAGAAGTTCCGCCTGCAGGTCGAGGCGCTGGTGCCGGAAGCGGACGTGCGCATCGCACACGGCCAGATGCACGAGCGCGAACTCGAACAGGTGATGCTGGATTTCTACCACCGGCGCTTCAACGTGCTGCTGTGCACGACCATCATCGAATCCGGCATCGACGTGCCGAGCGCGAACACCATCATCATTCACCGCGCCGACCGGTTCGGCCTCGCGCAGCTGCACCAGATGCGCGGCCGCGTCGGCCGCTCGCATCACCGCGCGTACGCCTACCTGCTCACGCCGCCGAAGGCCGCGATGACCGCCGATGCCGTGAAGCGTCTCGAAGCCATCGAATCGCTGGAAGACCTCGGCGCGGGCTTCACGCTCGCCACGCACGATCTCGAGATTCGCGGTGCGGGCGAACTGCTCGGCGAGGAACAGTCCGGGCAGATCCAGGAAGTCGGCTTCACGCTGTATTCGGAATTGCTCGAACGCGCCGTCGATGCGCTGAAGAAAGGCGAAGTGCCGGATCTCGACCGCCCGCTTGACCACGGCGCGGAAATCGAACTGAAGGTCCCCGCGCTGCTGCCCGCCGATTACATGCCGGACGTGCACATGCGCCTTGTGCTGTACAAGCGCATTGCGTCCGCGCCCGACGAGGCGGCGCTGGATGAACTCAAGGTGGAGATGATCGACCGTTTCGGCCTGCTGCCGGAAGCGGCGAAGAATCTCTTCCGTCTCGCGGAACTCAAGCTCAAGGCAACGCCGCTCGGCATCCGCAAGATCGAGGCAGGACCGAACGGCGGACGCCTCGTGTTTTCGCCGCAACCGGCGGTGGATCCGCTTGCAATCATCAATCTCATCCAGCGCGAGAGCCGCACCTACAAGCTCGACGGGCAGGAGAAGCTGCGTTTCATCACCGCGCTCGACGAGCCGGCGGAACGCTTCGCGTTCGTGCACGCGCTGCTCGATCGCCTGCGCCCGCGCGAGAGCGCCGTCGCGTGAACCTGTGCCCGACTCGCGCTAGACTCCGCTGACCAACGAAGGGAGAATGCCACGTGCGACTGCTGTCCGCCGCCTTCATCATCCTGCTCAGCCTGCCGCTCCATGCGGCCGAAACGGTCGAAGAGACCGTCACCTGGTATGACGTGGAACTGATCGTGTTCCGCAATCTCGATACGCGCACGACGGAAACATGGCCGCCCGACGCAGGCATGCCCGCGATCGCGGATGCACGCGCGCTGTTCCCGCCGCCGTCGGTCACAGCAAGCGAAGCGCGTGTTGCAGCGGACATCGAAAGCGACGGCATGGGCGAACATGCGCCAGTGCCCTACGTTCCTCTCGATGAATCCGAACACCAGCTTGAAGGCGTGTACGCCAGCCTGCAGCGATCGTCGAAGTACGAGCCGGTGCTGCATGTCGCATGGACCCAGCCGCCGCTCGAACGCGAGCAGTCGCCGCGACTGCGCATCACGCAGCCGGACGCACTCGCGCCGCTCGAGATCGAGGAACTGCCCGGCGGGGTTTCCGGCGATGCCGTGAACGATTCCGGCGAACCGCTGCTCGGCCTTGCCGATGACATCGCTCCCGCGCAAGACATCCCGGAATTCCTCGCCACGCCGGAAAGCGAGGAAAGCCTCGCGCGGCCGCTCGACGGAACCGTGCAGCTTTCGGTGGGACGCTACCTGCACCTTGATCTCGATCTCGCCTACCTGCCCGAAGACCTGAACCTGAACGTGCTTGACGATGACGTGCAGGCCGCGACGCGCGAATGGACGAAAGAGGAACAGCTCGCACGCGACGCGCGTCATCGCGACATTCTCGAAGCGCTCGCGCGCGGCGACATCACGCTCGAGGAAGCCGAAATACTTTCGCTCGAACCCGAGCAGAACGTGTTCCAGGGCTTCCGCCTCAACCAGTACCGTCGCGTGCGCAGCCGCGAACTCAATTTCTTCGACCACCCCGCCTATGGCGCCATCGTCGTCGTCACACCGCGCGATGTGCCTGTGCGGCTGCTCGATGCAACCGCAGCGCCGAATCAATAGCTGGCGGGAGAAAATCGATGGCACGACGTACGCTGCCCGACGATCCGTTCGATCCTTCGCGCCGCAGGGTCCTGCGTTACGGCGCGAGTGCGCTCGGGCTGATCGCAGGCGGCCACCTGTTGACGGCGTGCCGCGGCCACGGGACATCCATGCCCGCAGGCAACCTGCGCGAATCGAACGTGCCGGGACTTCACGTGCCGGAAGGATTCACGGCGCGCATCGTCGCGCGCACCGGTAGCGCGGTGATTCCCGGCGAGAACTTTCGCTGGCACGCAGCGCCCGATGGCGGTGCGGTTTTCGCAACCGGGGACGGCGGCTGGATCTATGTCTCGAACTCGGAGATCAACGAAGGCGGCGGCGGCGCCAGCGCCATCCGGTTCGACAGCCGCGGCGACATCGTCGACGCCTATGCCGTGCTCGCGGGCACAAGCCGCAACTGCGCAGGCGGGCCAACACCGTGGAACACGTGGCTTTCCTGCGAGGAAGTTTCCGGCGGCCATGTCTGGGAGTGCGATCCGCATGGCAGGCGGGCAGCGCGCGAACTGCCGGCGCTCGGCGCATTCATGCATGAAGCCGTCGCCGTGGACCCGCACGCCTTGCAGCTGTACCTGACCGAGGATCGTCCCGACGGACGTTTCTATCGCTTTACGCCTTCGACGGTGGAAAACGGAATGCCGAGTCTCGAATCAGGCCGGCTGGACGTTGCGGAAATCGCGGCGGCGAGCGGCGGTCGCATCACCTGGCATCCCCTCAACGATCCTTCCGGAAAATCCGCGGCAACGCGCACGCAGGTAGCGGCGAGCACGCCGTTCAACGGCGGCGAGGGCGCGTGGTATGCCGACCGGCGGATCTGGTTCACGACGAAAGGCGACGGTCGCGTATGGGCGTACGACATCGACACGCAGCATCTTGAAATCGTCTACGACGCATCGACTGCCATCGATCCCGTGCTGACGGGCGTCGACAACATCACTGTCGCCCAGGATGGCGTCGTGTATGTCGCGGAGGATGGCGGCAACATGCAGATCGTTGCGATCGACCGCGAGCAGAACGTTCGCCCCGTCATGCAGCTCACCGGTCACGACGAATCGGAAATCACGGGACCGGCGTTCGATCCCTCCGGCACGCGGCTTTATTTCAGCTCGCAGCGCGGTACGGGCGGAAGCTCCACGGACGGCGTCACCTGCGAGATCACCGGTCCTTTCATCTGAATCCGCTTGCGCGAATGAACGTGCGAACTACAGGTTCGGCAAGGCATTCGCAAGCAGCACGAAGACCTTGTCCATCGCCGTTCGGAGGTTGCGCTCGATGTCGGCGTGGATGTCGATCTCGCCGCGTCCCGCCGCCCAGTTTGCGATCACCGCGCAGCACGCGTAGGAAAGATCCAGCTCGCGCGCGAGCACGGCTTCCGGCATGCCGGTCATGCCGACCATGTCGCAGCCGTCGCGTTCAAGACGGTTGATCTCCGCCGCGGTTTCAAGACGCGGACCCTGCATCGCGCCGTAGGTGCCGCCCTCGATCGCATCGAGCCCGGCTGCGCGCGCGGAATCCACGAGAATGCCGCGGCACTCGGTGCAATACGGTTCCGTGAAATCCACGTGCGTGACTTCTTCAAGATCCGTCTCGAAGAACGTATGGCGCCGGCCATAGGTGTAATCGATGATCTGCTCGGGAATCGCAATGTTGCCCGGCGCCATGTCCGCGCGTATGCCGCCGACGGCCGCGACCGCGACGATGCGCTTCACGCCAAGCGACCTCAGCGCCCAGATGTTCGCGCGGTAGTTCACCTTGTGCGGCGGAATGGTGTGTCCGTAACCGTGGCGCGCAAGAAAGGTGACGTCGCGGCCGTTCAGCACACCGTGCATGACCGGACCGGACGGCTCACCCCACGGCGTGACGATGACTTCGCGGCGCGTGATGTCAAGGCCGGGCAGATTGGCGAGACCCGTCCCGCCGATGATTGCGATGTTCGACATGAAGTTCCTGCTGATCCGTTTTCTATGATGCATCATCGCCGACCGCATACAGCGCCGGCAGGTGACGGAAATGTTCCTTGTAATCGAGGCCGCAGCCGAACACGTAGCGGTTCTCGACGACGAGCCCGACGAAGTCGGCGTCGAAGGCCGCGGGACGGCCGAGATCCTTCTGCACCAGCACGGCCGAGCGCACGCTGCGCGCGCCTTCGTGCACGCAGTACGCTGCAATCTCGCGCAGCGTGATGCCTTCATCGAGTATGTCGTCGACAAGGATCACGTCGCGGTCGCGCAGCGGCCGGTGCGGTTTCGCAAGCCAGTGCAGCTCCCTGCCGACGGTGTCGCCGCGATAGCGCGTCGCATGCACGTAATCGATCTCGAAGAGGAAATCGAGCTGCGGCAGCAGCCAGCCCGCCGGCAGCAGGCCGCCATTCATGACGACCAGCAGCAGCGGCATCGCATCGCCGTATGTCGCGTTCATTTCCTGCGCGAGCCTCTGCACGGCCGACTGCACGCTCGCAGCGTCATGCAGGCAATCGGCGCCGGCAAGCACGCGCCGCAGTTCCTCGATGCCCGGTGCGCTCATTTTCCGCCCTCCGCCGGCAATCCGTCCGGAAGGCGCAGCGTGCGCGTCGGCGTCGCGATCCTTGCACCGTGCGCGACGATGATGCGCCCCACCTGGAACAGCACGTCCTGCTTCACGTCCACGTATTCGGCCCAGGCCCGCGTCTTCGTGAATGCGTAGATGAAGAAATCGAGGCTGGATTCACCATAGCGATCGAAATTCACCATCAGCGTCATGTCCTGCGCGATGCCTTCATGCGCCTTCAGCATGGCGCGGATGTCGGTGACGATCTTCTCGAGTACATCCAGGTCCGCGTGGCGCACGCCGATGGTTTCGAAGATGCGGCGCGCGACCATGCGCGACGGATTTTCCACGACGACATTCGAGAACACGGAGTTCGGCACGTACAGCGGACGCTGGTCGAACGTGCGGATGCGCGTGGAGCGCCAGCCGATGCGCTCGACCGTGCCTTCGATTTCCTTTTCCGGGGAGCGTATCCAGTCGCCGACGCGAAACGGCTTGTCGAGATAGACCGTCATGCCGCCGAAGAAATTCGCGAGCATGTCCTTGGCCGCGAAACCGACGGCGATGCCGCCGACGCCGCC
>CAZRFE010000086.1:0-9166 GCA_964599565.1 uncultured Gammaproteobacteria bacterium | reverse complement strand
CGTCAAGGTAGCGGCGGTTGTAGAGCTGCGTGAGCGGATCGCGGATCGACTGGTGGCGCAGCGTCTCGCGCATGCGCAGGTTCGCGATCGCAAGCGCGAGATGTTCGCCGACGGTGTCGATGAATTCGCGATGCTGTTCGGCGTTGATGCTGCCGGCGGCGAAACCGTCCTGCGGGTTCACCACGAACAGCATGCCGAGCATCTCGCCGAATGCGTGCAGCGGTACGCAGAGCGAGGTGTCGTTGTCCGTCACCAGATGCGAGCAGCGCACGGCGGTGTCGGCCGTGTTCTCGTGCGGACGGCTGAGGCGCAGCGCCCAGCAATCCTCGGGAAGAAACTCCGCCTCGGAATAATCGTTGCCGCCGGTCCAGAACGTCAGCGCCACGACTTCGTCGCGGCTTGGCGCGACGAGATAGAGTCCGCCGGGCTGTCCGGGAAAGAGTTTCGCGGCGAGGTCCGCGAAGATGCGCGCCGCCTCGTCGATGGTGGTGCTCGACTGCAGCAGCTCGCCGAGTTCAGCGAGCGCGGCGGATTCGCGGCTGCGGCTTTCCACGAGATCCGCCATGACGTTGAAGCGTTCCGCGAGTACCGCGAACTCGTCGTGGCCGTCCACCTTTGCGCGGGCGCGAAGGTCGCCGCGCGCGAGTCCGCGCGCAGCGCGCGTGATGCCGTCAAGCGAGCGTGCGATGCGCCGGCTCATCCAGTTCGTCATGATGAGCATCAGCAGCAGCCCGAGCGCAGGGCCCGCCCACAGGATCAGCTGCCCGCGCTGGTCGCTGGCCGACATTTCCTCGCGGTAGCCGGCGAGCTGAAGGCGCTCGCTCGCGATGAAGCGGCCCATGATTCCGTGGAATTCATCCAGCGTCGCGTTTCTTGCATCGCGCATCACGCCGCGCGTGATCTCCGCATCCCGGTTCAGCACGACCTGTATGGCGCGCGTCAGCAGCGCGGTGAGTTCGCGCAGCGCTTCGGAAGACGGCTCGGGATCGGGGTGAACGGTTTCATAGTGATCGAGCAGCCCGAGCGCCTTTTCCATGGGTGCACGCTGTTCGGCGAGCGTTTCGTGCTCGAGCAGCAGATGGGTGCAGCGGCGGATTTCCATGAGAAGCTCGTGGCGCGCGTTGGCGTTTGCGACGCGCCGCATGTGCAGGTCCTGCAGCTTGAGCAGCGCCTTCTCGAGTTCATGCGACACGACCACGATCTTGAACGGCAGCGCGCGCCGCGCCTCGATCTGCCGGCGCGATACGTCATAAAGCCATTCCTGGAAGATGTTGCCGGCTTCCTGCAGGCGTTCGCGCTGCTCGCGCTGATCGCGCACCTGCGCGCTGAGTTCGTCGAATACGCGATTCACCGTATTCGTGGCGTTGTTGTAGGTGTTCAGGAACAGCGGATCGGAAGACAGGAGATAGCCGCGTTTCGCGGCCTCCGTTCTCAGCGATGCGCCGACGTATTCATTCGCGAGCAGGATGATGCGCTGGCTGCTGATCAGCCGCTCGGCGTTGTCGATCGCATTCCGCCAGACGGTGACGTTGAGTATGGATACGAGAATCCAGATCGCGAGCGGAACCGAGAAGCTGACGAGCAGCCGGTAGCGGATCGGCACCTGGCCGGGTGCCAACTGGAATTTCCACGGTGCCAGCGTCTTTGAACCTGCCATTGACTGGCGAGGCTACATCTGTGACGACAGTCGCAAAAGGCGGGTAAAGGGGGCGGGGATTACCCGTGCGTAGTAAGCAGTAGGCCCGCATCGGCCGGAATGCAGAACGCCGCCTTGCGGCGGCGTTTCTGTTTTTCCACAGCGCGTCAGGCTGTCGTCAGGCGACGGTACTTGATGCGATGCGGCTGGTCGGCCTCCGCGCCAAGACGGCGCTTGCGATCGGCTTCGTAGTCCGCGTAGTTGCCTTCGAACCACACGGTCTTCGAATCGCCCTCGAACGCGAGGATGTGCGTTGCGACGCGGTCGAGGAACCAGCGGTCATGCGAGATGACGACCGCGCAGCCGGGGAATTCCAGCAGCGCGTCTTCGAGCGCGCGCAGCGTTTCCACGTCGAGGTCGTTGGTCGGTTCGTCGAGCAGCAGCAGGTTGCCGCCGGATTTCAAAAGCTTCGCGAGATGCACGCGGTTGCGCTCGCCGCCGGACAGATCGCCGATGCGTTTCTGCTGGTCCGTGCCCTTGAAGTTGAAACGCCCGACGTAGGCGCGCGACGGCGTCTCGTAGCTGCCGACCTGGATGATGTCCTGGCCGTTCGAGACTTCCTGCCAGACGCTGTTCTTCGCGTTCAGCGCATCGCGCGACTGGTCGACGTACGCGATCTCGACGGTAGGACCGATACGAAGCTCGCCGCTGTCCGGTTTCTCCTGTCCCGTGATCATGCGGAACAGCGTGGTCTTGCCCGCGCCGTTCGGACCGATGATGCCGACGATGCCGCCGGGCGGCAGCATGAAACCGAGATCATCCACGAGCACCTTGTCGCCGAAGGACTTGCGGATGCCGTTTGCCTCGACGACGAGATCGCCAAGACGCGGGCCTGGCGGAATGTAGAGTTCCTTCGTTTCGTTGCGCTTCTGGTATTCGCTGGAGGCGAGTTCATCGAAGCGCGCAAGGCGCGCCTTGGATTTCGCCTGGCGGCCCTTCGGATTCTGGCGCACCCACTCGAGTTCCGCCTGCATGGCCTTGCGGCGCGCGTTCTCGGATTTCTCTTCCTGCTCGAGACGCTTTTCCTTCTGCTCGAGCCAGGAGGAGTAGTTGCCTTCCCAGGGAATGCCGTGGCCGCGGTCGAGTTCGAGGATCCAGCCGGCGACGTTGTCGAGGAAGTAGCGATCATGCGTCACCGCAACGACGGTGCCGGGGAATTCCGCCAGGAAGCGTTCCAGCCACGCGACGGATTCGGCGTCGAGGTGGTTGGTGGGTTCGTCGAGCAGCAGCATGTCCGGTTTCGACAGCAGCAGCTTGCACAGCGCAACGCGGCGGCGCTCGCCGCCGGACAGTTTCGTCACGTCCGCATCCCACGGCGGCAGGCGCAGCGCTTCCGCCGCGACCTCAAGCTGGTGATCGGTGTTGTGGCCGCCGGACGCCTGCAGGATGTTCTCGAGCCTCGCCTGTTCGGCGGCGAGCTTGTCGAAATCCGCATCCGGTTCCGCGTACGCCGCATACACCGCATCGAGCTGCTTCTGCACGTCGATGACATCGCCGAGACCTTCCGAGACGTTGCCGCGCACGTCCTTGGTCGGATCGAGATCGGGCTCCTGCGGGAGGTAGCCGATCTTGATGCCGGGCTGCGGGCGCGCCTCGCCTTCGATCTCGGTGTCCACGCCCGCCATGATGCGCAGCAAGGTGGACTTGCCCGAGCCGTTCAGGCCCAGCACGCCGATCTTCGCGCCGGGAAAGAAGGAGAGCGAAATGTCGCGGAGGATGTGTTTCTTCGGCGGGACGACCTTGCCGACCCGGTTCATCGTGTAGACGTACTGCGCCATGATTGCCGTCGCGAGTGGAAAAGGACGCGCATTATAGCCCAGCGGTCGCGCTTTGTCGGACGCGGTGCGTTACACGATCGGCGGTTCGTTCGGCAGCAGTTCGTCGTCGGCGAACGTGGACTTGAGCGATTCGAGACGCACCGCGGCTTCCTTCGGCCCTTCGAAGCGCGCGATGTGAAACACCGCTTCGCCCTCGTGCACGAGCGGAATCGTGGTGCGGCCGATGATCATGCCGTTGAAAGGCGCACGCAGTTCGTGTTCGTTCTCGCCGAATGGCGAACCGATGATGCCGAGCAGTTCGTCCTTCTTCACGTGATCGCCGAGCGGCACGAGCGCGCGAAGGATGCCGCTCGTCGAGGCGCGCACCCAGGTCGATGAGCGCGCGATGGCAGGTTCGGTACGCTTCTGTCGCTTTGCGGCCTTCAGCATGCCGAGTTCGCGCATCACGTTGATGATGCCCGCCACACCGCCGCGGATCGCGGTTTCATCGAAACGCAGCGCTTCGCCAGCTTCATATACGAGGAATTTCACGCCGTGCTCCACCGCGGTGCCGCGCAGCGAACCTGCCGGCGTGCCCGCGTTCAGGAGCACGGGCGCACCGAACATGCGCGCAAGATGCTTCGTGTCCGCGTCATCGAGATCCGCGCGGATCTGCGGATAGTTGTCGCGGTGAATCGCCGCGGTGTGAAGGTCGATGCCGTGCGTTGCGTGCGTGAGCACTTCCGAGCAGACGAGATGCGCAAGACGCGCGGCGAGCGAACCTTCCTCGGAGCCGGGGAAGCTGCGGTTGAGATCGCGCCGGTCGGGCAGGTAACGCGACTTGTGCACCACGCCGAGCACATTGACGATCGGCGCTGCGATCAGCGTTCCGCCCAGGCGCTTCAGGACCGGCAGCGCGAGCAGGCGGCGGATGATCTCGATGCCGTTCAGTTCGTCGCCGTGCACGGCGGCCGTCACCATCAGTCGCGGTCCGGCGTGGCGGCCGTGGATGACATGCACAGGCATCGCGACCGGTGCGTGCGTGTAAAGGCTTGCCATCGGGATGTCGACGGTGCGCTGCGTTCCGGCGGCGATCTCGACGTTGTTGATGACGATCGGCGTGTTGCGTTCGCGTTCCGGCTTGTCTTTCTTCTTCGCGTTCATCAGCCTTTTCCCCGCGTGCGCGTCTTGCCGGGTTCCGCGTTCTTCTCGATGAACGCGACGATCTGCCCGGCGACATCCTTGCCGGTGGCGGTTTCGATGCCTTCAAGTCCCGGCGAGGAATTCACTTCCATGATGAGCGGTCCCTTGTCCGAGCGCAGGATGTCGACACCCGCGACATTGAGACCCATGATCTTCGCCGCACGCACCGCCATGCGGCGTTCGTCCGGCGTGATGCGGATGACTTCCGCGGAGCCGCCGCGGTGCAGGTTGGAACGGAACTCGCCTTCCTTCGCAGTGCGCTTCATGGCCGCGACGACCTTGTCGCCGATGACGAAACAGCGGATGTCGCTGCCGCCCGCTTCCTTGATGAATTCCTGCACGAGAAAGTGCGCGTTCAGTCCGCGGAATGCATCGATGACGGATTCCGCCGCCTTGCGCGTTTCCGCGAGCACGACGCCCACGCCCTGCGTGCCTTCCAGCAGCTTGATCACGACGGGCGTGCCGCCGACGAGCTTGAGCAGGTCCTGCGTATCGTCCGGCGAATGCGCGAAGCCGGTTGCGGGCATGCCGATGCCCTTGCGCGAAAGGAGCTGCAGCGAGCGCAGCTTGTCCTTCGAGCGGCTGACGGCAACGGATTCGTTCAGCGGAAACACGCCCAGCATCTCGAACTGCCGCAGGATGGACGTTGCATAGAACGTCACGGATGCGCCGATGCGCGGAATCACCGCATCGAAATGCTCGAGCTTTCCACCCTTGTAGTGAATCTCGGGGTTGTGCGCGGCGATGTTCATGTAGCAGCGCAGCGGATCGATGACGCGCGCGGTGTGCCCGCGCGCCGTTGCGGCCGCGACCAGCCGCTGCGTGGAATAAAGTTTCGCGTTTCTCGAAAGTATGGCGATCTTCATGCGCGCGGCTCGTCAGTCTTCTTCAAGGTTGTCGGCTTCGGGATCGAGCGAGTCATCGGGTGCAACCAGGAACGAGCGGTCGGGCGAGACGACCAGCCGTCCGTTCATCGCGGTGCGGCCGATGAGCATGCGAAAGCGCATGGTGTCGCGACCGGTGAGCGTGATTTCGATCGGCCATTCCTCCGCACCGACCTTGAGCGGCGTGCGGATGACGAGCCGTTCCTCGCGGTGCCCGCCGGAATCCATGACCCAGCGCTGGTCGACGACCTCGGCATCGCAGAACACCACCGCGTCGGTGTTCTGCTGCACCGGATGAATGCCGAACAGCACGCGCCGCCGGCCGTCGCGGTGGTACTCGCGGATGTCGAAGGCATGCAGCGTGGAGGTGCGTGCGCCGGTGTCGACCTTCGCCTTGATGCGCGCGATGCCGAGTTCCGGCAACGCAACCCATTCGCGCCAGCCCACGGTCGTCCGCTCGCCTGTCCTGTCCGTCCCGGGCACACCGTTCTCCGCGCCGAAAGTCGCGCAAGCATAGCATTTCGCCCTGGCGCCACGAGTGCTAGCCTGCGGCGCATGTCCATTGATCCGCTCCGACCTGTTGCAGTCTTCGCCGGCGCCGGCACGGCGCGTTATGGCTTTTCCGGCGGGCATCCGTTCGGCCAGGACCGCCAGGATGCGTTCCTGCGCGCGCTCCGCGAACGCGGTCTTGATGAACAGGTGCTGCTCCTTGATTCACGTCCCGCGCGCGAGGCGGATCTCCTCCTGTTTCACGATGCCGATTACGTGTCCTTCGTGCGCGACCGTTGCGCGCGCGAAGGCGGCTGCCTTGATCTCGGCGATACGCCCGCCGAGCCGCATCTCTTCGAGGCGGGACTTGCCGTCGTTGGTGCAACGCTCGCCGCCATCGATGCGGTTGCGGAGCGGCGGCTTGCGCGCGCCTTCGTGCCCATCGGCGGGCTGCATCATGCAGCCGTCGAGCGCGCGGCGGGTTTCTGCGTGTTCAGCGATATCGGCGTTGCGATCGAAACCTTGCGGCAGCGTCACGGCGTTCGCCGTGTTGCGTACGTGGATATCGATGCGCATCACGGCGACGGCGTCTTCTACGCCTATGAAAGCGATCCGGGAATCTTCATCGCCGACATTCACCAGGACGGACGCACGCTGTATCCCGGAACAGGTCATGCTGCGGAAACCGGCAAGGGTGAAGCCGCTGGCACGAAACTCAACCTGCCGTTGCCCGCGGGTGCGGACAGCGATGTGTTTCGTGCGGCGTGGGAGCGGGCGGAAGCGTTCATCGATGCGGCCGAGCCGGAGTTCATCCTTCTCCAGTGCGGTGCGGATTCCATCGCCGGCGATCCGCTGACGGCGCTCGAATTCTCCCCGGAAGATCACGGACATGCCGCCGCGCGCCTCGTTGCACTCGCGGAGAAGCATGCGAACGGCCGGCTGGTGGCACTCGGTGGCGGTGGTTACAACCGCGCGAACATCGGCGCGGCGTGGAGCGCGGTGGTGAATGCGTTCGTGCAGGCGAGCGTCAGCCTTCCTTCTGGTAGGGAATGATCGAAATCTTGCCGTCGCGTTCCTGTATCGCGTAGCGCACCTGTTCCATTCTCTCAAGGCCGTGCTTCATGCGCGCCGCTTCCAGCACATCGCCTTCGTCCACGCCGGCATGCTTCATGCGCAGCTTCAATGCCTTGCCTTCGGCAACGATGATGAGCGGCACGCCTTCCGCGGCCTTCTCGAATGCCGGCCACTTCTGCTTCACCTTCGCGATCACAAGATCGATGCCGACCAGCACGATGATGATGAGCAGCGCATTGGTGATCGAGAAATCCGAACCGAGCAACGCCTGCTGCGTGGCTTCGCCGACGATCAGCAACAGCAGGAAATCGAAGGTCGTGATCTCCGAGAGGCTGCGCTTGCCGAGAATCCGGAACACCAGCATCAGGAACAGGTAGACGACGGCGGAGCGGATGACGGGATCCATCGGCGTACCTCAGGGATAGACGAACTGCGTCACCGTCAGCGGCGTGCCGGCGGCGGTGACGGTCGTGCTGAGGTATCCGGGATCGTCCGGCAGGAGATGGAAACGTGCGCGCAGTTCGCCCGTGGCGTCGAACTCGAACACCACGCTGCCGTCGCGCACGCGCGCGGACCTCGGTTCGGGAACCACGCGGTCGAGCTTGAACCGCGCGAGATAGTCGAGCGGGAGCGCGACGACGTTGCCCTTGCCGATGCGCACCTCCATGCGCGTTTCCTTGCCATGGCGCACGAAGCGCTCGTAGTGCAGCGTGGCGCCGTTCGCGGAAACCGTCGTGCTGCTCAACGGACCGTCGCCGAACAGCCCGAGCACCGTGAGGATCGCGAGCAGCAGCACCGCGCCGGATGCGACCGCGCGCACGCGCCAGCGCCGGACGTGAAGATCGAGCGACTCTTCAAGGTCAAGGTCGTGGCGGACGGTCTCGAGATCGTGCTTGGAAACAGGCATTTCGTCCCCGTCGGGGAAGGGTCCACCGTGAAGCGTGGCAGGCTGCGCGCCATGTGTCGCCCGGGGCATTCGGGTACAATGCGGCCCTTGATTGCCGCCCATACCCGGCCTGTACCGGGCCTTTCCGGGCCGATTCACCACCTGAACGGGAGAGCCGCCTGATGTATCGCGAAGACATGACCATCCGGGATTTCGATGCCGCGCTTCACGATGCCATGCAGGACGAACGCCGCCGGCAGGAAGAACACATCGAGCTGATCGCCTCGGAGAACTACGCGAGCCCGCGCGTGCTCGCCGCCCAGGGCTCGGTGCTGACCAACAAGTACGCCGAAGGCTATCCCGGCAAGCGCTATTACGGCGGCTGCGAATTCGTGGACGTGGCGGAAAGCCTTGCCATCGAGCGCGCGAAGCAGCTGTTCGGCGCGGACTACGCGAACGTGCAGCCGCATTCCGGCTCGCAGGCGAACGCTGCGGTGTTCCTCGCGCTGATGAAGCCGGGCGACACGCTGCTCGGCATGAGCCTCGATCACGGCGGCCATCTCACGCACGGCGCGAAGCCGAACTTCTCCGGGAAACTGTTCAACGCCGTGCAGTACGGCATCAATCCCGACACCGGCGAGCTTGATTACGACCACATCGCCGAGCTCGCGAACGAACATCGGCCGAAAGTCGTCGTCGCGGGTTTCTCCGCGTACTCGCGCATCATGGACTGGGCAAAGTTCCGTGCGATCGCGGATGACGTCGGTGCGTATCTCGTCGTCGACATGGCGCATGTCGCAGGACTCGTCGCCGCCGGCGTGTACCCGAATCCCGTGCCGCACGCGCACGTCGTCACGTCCACCACGCACAAGACGCTGCGCGGGCCGCGCGGCGGTCTCATCCTTGCGAAGTCGAATCCCGACATCGAGAAGAAACTGCAGTCGATGGTGTTCCCCGGCACGCAGGGCGGACCGCTGATGCACGTCATCGCCGCGAAGGCCGTTGCGTTCAAGGAAGCGCTCGAACCGGAATTCAAGGCATACCAGAAGCAGGTCGTCGCGAACGCGCGCGCAATGTCGAAGGCGTTGCAGGATCGCGGCTACCGGATCGTGTGCGGTGGCACGGACAACCATCTCTTCCTGCTCGATCTCATCGACAAGAACATCACCGGCAAGGA
>CAZRFE010000085.1:0-9534 GCA_964599565.1 uncultured Gammaproteobacteria bacterium | reverse complement strand
GCATCCGCATCCGGCGTGAACGGTGCGCTCTCGACCGCAGCGCCGGAAGCGCCGCGCGAGAACGGCGATGATCGTCCGCGCCAGGAGAACGCACGCTCGACGCGCGAAAGCGCACGACGTTCGACTCCCGTTGATGGCGAACAGCCAGGCGCACCGGCCGTGACAGCGGAACCGCCGGCGAGCGTGGAAGCGAACACGGATATCGCTACGCCGCGTGCGACGGAACATCCTGCTGTGCAGGAAACGTCACCGAACGAGCAGGCCACGCCCGTTTCCTCCGGCATCCGTCCAGTCACGATTCCGCGTACACCGCGGCCCGTGGCGGCGCGCAGCGAAGAGGAAGCCTTCACGACAAAGCGTATCGAAGCGTCGGACACCGCCGTTGAAGACAACACGGCAGACGAGACCGTACATCCCGAAGTGCAGGAAACGCAGATTGCGATGACGCCTGCAAGCGAGATGGACGCGCCTGCCAAGGGTCCGGTGGAATCGCCCGCTGCAACGAGTGCCGATGATTCAACGGACGAGGCAAGGGAAGAAGCGCCGGTGAAAGGTCCGATCGAAGCAACGGAACAGCCGGAACCCGCGTCAGCACCAGTGCAGCCTGCCGCACCATCGACATCAGGCGGTGCAACGCGATCGGCGGATGAAGTGCTGAAACGCATCCAGGCGATCAAGCGTTCCAATGAAGGCCTCGTGAAGATCGAGACGCGCCGCGAGGATGGTGAAAAGGACAAGCCGACAGGCTCCGATGCCTGAACATGAAAAACCGGCCGAAAGGCCGGTTTTTTTTTTGCCTGGTCAGCGGCGTCGCAGTTCCATCATCAGTCCGCGCGCCGCATCCTCGATCAGGTCGAGCACATGTTCAAAGCCGTTGTCGCCGCCGTAATAAGGATCCGGCACGTTGCGTTCGTCCAGCGTGCCGTACTCGAGAAACAGCTTCACGCGTGAGCGCCGTTCCGGCGGACACTGCGCGTGCAGGATCGCAAGGTTCTCTTCATCCATCGCCAGCACGAGATCGAAACGCTCGAAGTCCCGGACTTCGACCTGTCTTGCGCGCAACGGTGAAAGATCGATGCCACGACGCAGCGCGGCAGCCTGCGCGCGACGGTCCGGCGGCGCACCGACGTGGTAACCATGCGTACCCGCGGAATCGAGTTCCACGACGAGGTCCGCGCCCTCCTCCTCAAGCAGGCGGCGAAACACACCCTCGGCAGTCGGCGAGCGGCAGATGTTGCCCATGCAGACGAAAAGAACGGACGAATGGTTCATTCGCGTTACCGGGATTCACAATGATGAAACATTCTCGAATCACGCAGGTGCGTTTGCAAGAACGGCGCACAACGGGACGGCTAGACGCCCTTGTTCGCGAGCAAGGCGCGCACGGCGTCGAGATCTTCCTGTGTGTCGACACCGCGCGCGGGGACATGCGCGGCGAGCGCCGTCCGAATGGTCATGCCCATCCACAGCGCACGCAGCTGCTCGAGTTTCTCGATGTCTTCCAGCGCGCATGGCGGTGCGGCTGAAAAGCGCCGCAACGCGTCGGCGCGATAGGCATAGATACCCAGGTGACGCATGGCGCCATCGAATGCGCGAGGCCAGCCCTTGTCATCAAGGTCAGCGTTTCGCGGCCATGGCAGCGGAGCGCGGCTGAAACAGAGCGCGCGACCTTCGTTGTCGGCGACGAGCTTGACGACATTTGGATCGAGAAATTCATCCAGCGACAACACCGGCACATGCAGCGTTGCGATGTCGGTTTTCGGTTGCGCGACAAGCTCCGCAACCTGCCGGATGTTTTCCGGAGGCATCAACGGTTCGTCGCCCTGCACGTTGACGAAGATGTCGTCATCCGACGCCGACAGCCGGCTCATCACCTCATTGATGCGATCCGTGCCGGATGCATGCGCAGACGATGTCATGAACACTTCGGCGTGCGGTTCGCAGGCAGTGCGAATGCGATCGTCGTCCGTCGCAATGATCACGCGTTCGGCGCCCGCTTCGCGTGCACGGTTCCAGGCATGCAGGATCATCGGCTGGCCATTGATGTCGGCCAGCGGTTTGCCGGGCAGCCGCGTCGATGCGAACCGTGCCGGTATGACAACCGTGAATCCGCTCACTGGACGTCCTCGCTGCCGAGTTCCCTTGCTTCCTCGACAAGCATCACCGGCACGTCGTCACGTACTGGATACGCAAGCCTGTCGATGCGGCAGACGAGTTCCTTCGCTTCACGGCGAAACTCGAGCTTGCCCTTGCAGACGGGGCAGGCGAGGATTTCAAGCAGATCGATGTTCATGATCCTTGTCTCCTTTGATCGGCGCGCAGTTCCCGCAATCGTTCCGCAATCTGCGCAACGAGCGCATCGTCAATCACCGCCGCGATTTCAAGATACCACCAGTCCGGCGATGCGAACTCGCGGCATTTCACGGCGTCCTTTTCCGTCATGAGCAACGGCAGTCCCGCCGCGAACGCGAAATCCCCGGATTGAAATGCGTGATGGTCGGGAAACGCGCGGCAGGTTGCCGCATAGCCCAGACCGGATAATGTCGTGAAGAATCGCTGCGGATTGCCAATGCCGGCGAGCGCCGCACATCTCGCCCCGGCAAGCGCATCCGGCGCGCGCCGTTCGCCGCTGCGCAGGTTCACGAGTGCGGCGGGTTGCAGCTTCATGAGGGTCGCGCGCGAGGCGAATTCGGCCGGTATCGTTGCGTAAATGTCTGCCGGATCATTGCCGTTCACCACGACATGATCCACGCCCTCCAGACGTTTCAGCGGCTCGCGCAACGGGCCGGCCGGCATCAGGCGGCCGTTGCCGAAACCGCGCATCGCGTCCACGACGGCGATTTCGATGTCGCGTGCAAGCGCGTAATGCTGAAGTCCGTCGTCGCAGACGATGACATCGGATGCGGATGTTGCGAGCAATGCTTCCGCAGCCTGCGCGCGGCGCGGATGCACCCAGACCGGCACATCCGAACGGCGCGCAAGCAGGACCGGTTCGTCGCCCGCGCGTTGCGGTGATGTTTCGCCCGTCACCGCCAATGGACCGTTGTCGATCCGCGCACCATAACCGCGACTGACGATGCCCGGGGAGAAACCGCGTTGCCGAAGCTCCCGCACGAGCGACAGCGTCAGTGGTGTCTTGCCGGTTCCGCCGGCCGTGAGATTGCCGATGACGATCACGGGAACAGGAAGGTGTGACGCGCGCAGCGCGCCGATTCGATACAGTGCGCGGCGCAATGCGCTTGTGCCTGCAAACACGATGCTCAACAGGCGCAGCCACCACGCCGGCTTCTCGCCTTCGTACCAGACCCGGTTCAATTGCGCGTCACGGGACATCGCGGTTCAACCGCCGGAACGGTCTTCAGGTTCGCTGAACTGCAGGCGATGCAGCGCGGCGTAGACGCCGCTCTTTGCGAGGAGTTCCGCGTGCGTTCCCTGCTCCGCGATCCGGCCGCTGTCGAGCACGAGAATCCGGTCGGCCTTCTCGACCGTGGACAGCCGGTGCGCGATCACGAACGTGGTGCGCGATTTCATCAGTTCGTCGAGCGCGGCCTGGATGTAGCGTTCCGATTCGGTGTCCAGCGCGGATGTTGCTTCATCGAGGATGAGGATCGGTGCGTCCTTGAGCAGCGCGCGCGCGATGGCAAGCCGCTGCCGCTGACCGCCCGACAGCAGCAGGCCGCGATCGCCGACCAGCGTGTCGAAGCCTTCCGGCAGCTGCTCGATGAATTCAAGCGCGTGTGCGGCACGCGCCGCTTCGCGAATTTCTTCCATCGATGCGTGACCGAGCGCGCCATACGCAATGTTGTGCGCGATGGTGTCGTTGAACAGCACGATGTCCTGCGACACGAGCGCAACCTGGCGGCGCAGATCGCGCAGCTTCACATCGCGGATATCGACGCCGTCGACGCGAATGCTGCCCGCCGTCGGTTCATAGAAGCGCGGCAGCAGGCTGACCAGCGAGCTCTTGCCGCTGCCTGACCGGCCAACGAGCGCAACGGTTTCACCCGCGGCAACCGAAACGTCGATGCCGCGCAGCACGTCGCCCTTGTCCGTGCTGTACGAGAAACGCACGCCTTCGAAACTCACGTCGCCGCGTGCGCGCAAAAGTGCATGCGTACCCTTGTCGATCTGCGATTCGCTGTCGAGCAGCTCGAAGATGCTGAACGCCGCGGCGATGCCGCGCTGCAGCGGCTCGTTGATCTCGGTGAGCCGTTTCATCGGCTGCGCAAGCAGGAGCATCGCGCCGAGGTATGACGTGAAATCGCCCGCCGTGAAGCTGAAATCCTGCGAGCCGCGCGCGGCGAAGTACACCACCATCGCGATGCCGACGCTGCTGATCACCTGCACGACGGGCACGCTGCCCGCGCGCGTGGCGAGCAGTTTCATGTGCAGCCGCCGGTTGTTCTCGTTCACCGCGCGGAAACGTTCGCGCTCGTAGTCTTCGCCGCCGAATATCTTGATCACGCGCTGTCCCGTGACGACTTCTTCCGCCACCTGCGTGACATCGCCCATGGAGCGCTGGATGCGCGTGCTGTAACGGCGGAAACGCTTGCTCACCCAGCGCACGATCACGGCGAGCACGGGCATCAGCACGAACACGAACAGCGACAGCTGCCAGCTCATCCACAGCATGTAGCCGATCAGCGCGAGCGCGCGCAGGCTGTCACCGAGCACGACGATCACGGCCTTGGATGTCGATTCCGCGACCTGCTCGATGTTGTAGGTGATCTTGGAAATGAGCTGGCCGCCGGAACTGCGGTCGTAGTAGCGCGCCGGCATGGACAGCAGTTTCTCGAACACGTCCTGGCGCAGGTCCTTGATGACATGACGCGCGATCCAGCCGATGGAATAGGAACTGCCGAACGTGCCGATACCGCGAATGAACGAGATGCCGATGACAGCGACGGGTATCAGCTGGATGACGAGCGGGTCGCGTTCACCGAAACCCTGATCCAGCAGTGGCTTCATCAGCCACGCCGTGGCGAGTTCGCCGAGCGCACCGACAACCATTGCGAGCGCGCCGACCAGGAACACGGCGCGATGCGGCGCGGCGTAACGCAGAAGACGCCGGTACGTCGTCCATACGTGGAAATCCCGGGAACTGTCCGAACGTTCCTGCATGCCGTTACTCGCTGCCTTCATTCGCGGTGACGATGGTGATGTTCACGAAGCCCATCTTGCCCGCCACATCCATGACGGTCACGACCGACTGGTGCGTGGTGCGCGCGTCGGCGCGAATCGTGAGCGGCATGTCGCGCCGCTCGCCCGCCACTTTCGCGAATGCACGCCGCAGCACGTCGGCGCGGCTTGCGATGAGCGCGTCACCGTTGAGGAAATAGTTGCCGTTGCTGTCGATGACGATCTCGAGCGGCGGCGCATCCGCCGCCGGCGTCTCGACGCTGGCTTCCGGCAACTGCACCTTGAGATCCGCTTCACGCACGAAGCTGGTCGAGACCATGAAGAAGATGACGAGCATCAGCACGACGTCGATCAGCGAAACCAGGCTGAGCTCGGGTTCTTCCTGCGCTCGCGTCTGCAGTTTCATGCGGCCTTCCTACCTGTTGCCGTGCAGTGCTTCGACGAGCTTGATCGCTTCCTGCTCCATGCGAATCACGTGATCGTTGACGCGGCCGCGCAGGTAGCGGTAGCCGATCAGCGCCGGAATCGCGACCATCAGTCCCGCCGCGGTCGTGATCAGCGCCGTCGAAATGCCGCCGGCCATCGCAGCCGGATTGCCCACGCCCTGCGTCGTGATGACCGCAAAGACCTGGATCATGCCCACCACCGTGCCGAGCAGGCCGAGCAACGGGGAAATCGCGGCGATGGTGCCGAGCGTGTTCAGGTAGCGCTCAAGTTCGTGCGCGACGTGCCGGCCGGTGTCCTCGACCATCTCCTTCACCAGCTCGCGCGAGCGTTCGCGGTACATCAGCCCGGTCGCGAGCAGCCGGCCGAGCGGCGAGCTGTTGTGGAGATTGCGGATTTCCTCGTCGCCCAGTTCGCCGGCGCCAAGCAGGTGCCACACCTTCGCAACAAGATGCTCGGGCACGACCTTGCGATCCTGCAGCGACCAGAGCCGTTCGATGATGATGCCTGCGGCAATGATGGAACAGGCAATGATGGGCAGCATGAGCCAGCCACCCGAACGCACGATCTCCAGCATGAGGTCCCCTTTCCGACTTCCGGCGACGCTTCCCGGATTGCGCACACGGTCGCAATGCGCGCCCGAACAATCCGCGAATCATACGTTATTTGATGCGCCTCAACGAACCGGCAGGTACGGCACGCCCGGGACCGCGGCCGGTTCGCGCCAGATCGTCCGCTCGTTTCGCAGGCTTTCAACACGCATGAATTCACCGTCAAGCGTGACGCTGATGCAGCCTTGCGCGCCGGTTTCAAGCAACTGCGCACCCTGCGCGCGCCAGCGTTTCACCACATCCGGCTTCGGAAAATTCCACTGGTTGCCATGCCCCGCGCCGACCACCGCAAGTCGCGGCGCCACCGCGCGGATGAATGCCGTGGTGGAGGATGTGCGGCTGCCGTGATGCGGCACGAGCACGATATCCGCCGTGAGCGCGGCCTTCTGCTCACGCACCAGTTGCGCCTCCGCGCCGGCCTCGATGTCGCCGGCAAGCAGCACGCTGAAATCGCCGGCCTCAATACGCAGCACGCACGACATGTCGTTGTCCGCACCGGCCATGTCGCCGGCGGGATGCAGCACGCGGAACGAAACGCCTTCCCATTCCCATGCCATGTCCGCGCAGTCATCCACGCCATCCCGCGAGTCCACGCGGCCGGTGATGCGTATTCCCGGATAACGTCGCTGAAGGCTTTCGATGCCGCCGGCGTGATCGCTGTCGCCATGGCTGACCATGACAAGATCAGGCCTGCGGCCGCGCGCTTCAAGAAACGGCACAACGACCAGCGACGCCGCGTCGGAATCGCCAAAGCGCGGCCCCGTGTCATAGACCAGCGTCCGCTCCGGCGTCTCGACGATGACGGCGACGCCCTGCCCCACATCAAGAAAATGCAGTGCAAGCGGTGGTGCATGACGCGGCCCCGGTGACAGCACGATGGCGGGCAGCAGCAGCCATGGCGCAAACGCGCGGCCCGGCCAGCTGCGCGGCGCGCACAGCAGCGTAAACGCGGCCATCGCCCCGCCAAGCACCGCGAGCGGCAGTGCCGCCGGCACCCATCCGGGGTCGAGGCCCGCCAGGAATTCCAGGAGCGCGAGAATATGTTCGAGAATCCAGCCGGCCGCTGAAAACAGCGCGCCGGCGGCGCCCGGCCAGGCCAGCAGCACAAGACCGAGCAGGACGAGCGGTACGGCCACGAGATCGAACACCGGTATGGCGACCAGGTTCGCGACGGGCGACAGCAGCGGCACGCGGCCGAAACTCGCGTGAATCAGCGGCGCCATCAACACGAACAACCCTGCCTGTACAAGCAGCGCACGGAAGATCCTTGAACCCGCCGGGCGGCGTCCCGTGAGCGCGAAGACAATCGCCGCGACCGCGCCGAACGACAGCCAGAAGCCGACATCGAGCGACGCGAGCGGATCACGCCAGAGCACTGCGGTGAGTGCGACGCCAAATGCGTGACCGGGCGTGATTCGACGGCGCGACGCCAGCGCGAACAGCACCGCAGAACCCGCGACGAGCGCGCGCTGGACAGGCAGTCCGAAACCCGCGAGCGCGCCATAGACAAGTGCCGCCACGCCGCCGGCAAGCGGCGGCCAATACAGGCCTGCATCCGGCCACGCGCGCCGCCGGATCCAGGCCGCGAGCGACAGCGCCATGCCGCTCACCAGTGCGATATGCAACCCGGAAATCGCCATCAGGTGCGCCGTGCCGGTAAGCCGCAGCACGTCCCACTGAGCGTTGTCGATGCCGGCGCGATCGCCGGTCGCAAGGCCGCGAACAAGCCCCGCCCCCGGTCCCTCCGCGAGCGCCGCGACACGCGCCGCCACGGCCGCGCGCCATTCGCCCTGGCTTTCTTCCAGGCGCACCGCACGCGCGATGTTCCGCACATAGCCGGTTGCACCCAGACCTTCCGCGAACAGCCAGCGCTCGTAATCGAAACCACCCGGATTCGCGAAGCCGCGCGGGCGGCGCAGCTTCACCACCCATCGCCATCGCTCGCCGGTGGCAACCGCAAGCCGGCGGCCGTCGTCGTCGTACAGGCTCAGCCGGACTTCCCGCGGCAGGTCTACCGCCTCTCCCTTGAACGTCCCGGATTCGATGCGGAACCGGAAGCGCTGGCGCTGCCCGTCGGCCTCCACGAGGTCGACGATCCGCCCCGTGACCTCGACAACCTGGCCATCGAGCCCTACCGCGAGCCGGTCATCGAGGTTGTGGTCCGCCTGCCAGGCGGCAAGCGCGGCGCCAAGCCACAATCCCGCAAGCCAGCGCCAGCGTGACGCCAGCGCGGCAAGACAGAACGGCAATGTGAGAATGAACACGCCGGGATGCGGCAGTTCAGGCAGCCGAAGCAGCAGGATGCCGCCGGCAAGCTGGGCAATACCCCAAAGGAACATCTGCTGCCTCCCTGGCATGGTGCGCATCCTGCATCGCGAAACCGTGTCGGCGCACGCACGGACGCTTCTGTATAATCCCGGCCTTTCTCAGCACTGCTCCGGCCGCCGATCATGCCGCGAAAGTTCATCAAGCGCTATTTGCCCGACCATGACACGGTGCGCAGGCAGTGGTTCCTGCGGCCTTTCCAAGCGCTGCTGCATGACCCCGCGCTGCTGTTTCCGAACCGCCGCACCGCATCGCTCGCGCTCGGCGTGGGATTGTTCTGGGCGTTCGTGCCGATCCCGTTCCAGATGGCGCCGGCCGCACTGATCGCCGTGTGGTGGCGCGTCAACGTGCCGATCGCAATGGCAAGCGTGTGGATCACGAACCCGTTCACCATGGGTCCGATCTTCTATGCGCAGTACCGCGTCGGCGCGTGGCTGCTGGGGCAGGATCCGGGGGATTTCCATTTCGAGCTGTCGCTCGAGTGGCTCACGGAAGGCTTCATGCACATCTGGCAGCCGATGCTGCTCGGCACGGTTGTGTTCGCCGTCGTCTTCTCGCTGCTCGGCTACGTGGTGATGAACCGGATATGGATGATGTCCGTCATGCGCCGCTACAAGGCGCGTCCGCATTTCCGGCTGCATCCCTTCCGCCGCAAGACCCGCTAGGCGACGAGCAACCCATCCTCCAGCGTCCAGGTGCGATCCATGCGCGCCGCGAGTTCGTGGTCGTGCGTGACGACCAGCAGCGTCGTGCCGTGTTCGCGGTTGAGCGCGAGCATCAGCTCGAAAACCTGCGCGCCATTCCGTGAATCGAGATTCCCTGTCGGCTCGTCCGCGAGGATGACGGCGGGCTGCGTGATCAGCGCGCGCGCAACGGCCGCGCGCTGGCGTTCGCCGCCGGAGAGCTGCCCGGGCTTGTGTTCGAGCCGGTGCTCGAGACCCACCGCAACCAGCAGCTCGCGCGCACGCGCCGTCGCATCGCGGACGGCGGCGCGCCGCACGAGCAGCGGCATCGC
>CAZRFE010000084.1:0-9685 GCA_964599565.1 uncultured Gammaproteobacteria bacterium | reverse complement strand
CATGCTCACGACCGAAGCGATGGTCGCCGAGCTGCCGAAGGAAGATAAGGAACCGGCCGGCATGGGCGGAATGGGTGGCATGGACGGCATGATGTGACGACGTAGTCGTCATCCCGGAATGACCGAGTGCAACGAGGTCATGTCCGGGATCCAGGTCCAGCAGCCTGAAACGAGACCCCCGCCAAGTGCGGGGGTTTCTTTTGTGCTAGGAAAATCGAACTTCCCCCACAACATCGAATATCGCTAACGTAGCGTTCGCATGGAGCGTAAGTCCGCCTGAATGTGGTAGAAAAGCCCCGTCAATTGTAGATACAGGATGGGGGAATGATGATAGGGAAAGCAGCGCGACACGGCGCGCGGTACCGCTTCAGGAGGCAGGCTGCATGCGCGGTCGCCATGTTTCTGGCATTGAGCGCGGGGACATCCCGGGCAGCCGAAACGATAGTGGACCTCGGGTCCAATGGGGAGCGCGGCCAGAACTCGATAGGCAGCACCCGAGCAAGCCTGTCGACGGATGGCCGCTATGTCGCGTTCTGCAGCTATTACAGTCTCGTTGCGGAAGACACGGACGACGGTGAGGACGTCTACCTCAAAAACACCGTTACCGGCGCCATCGAATTTTTCGATCTGGTTCCTTACTCGAATTGCTATACGAACAGGCCGCAACTTTCGGCTGACGGTTCAGTGCTGTTCATCCAGACAAATGACATCGTGAACCGCACCTATACGCCGAACGGAAATGGCGGCTTCTTCGTTTATTTACGCGAAACCGACACGCTGCTCGATTTGCCGGATAGTTTTGGTGATGGTTATGCGCGGCTATTAACCCGCGACGGGAAGCGGTTGCTCCACATGGACTTGTTCGAAGTTCGATACTTCGATATTGCCTCGTGGTCCGAGGTCGCAAGCTGCAACGTCAATCACAATCCTGCCTACACTCCGAATCCTGAGCACGGAGGCGGCATGAATGAACCGGTTGCATCGTTTGACGGATCCCGCATTGCCTTCAAGACCATTCGGCCTGTACATCCTGACGCGCCCGCAGGAAGTTCCAATGATCAGGTGTACTTGGCTGATTGCGACACGAATGAACTCCACCTCATATCGGTGAACCCGGAAACCGGAGAACTGTCTGCGGCGTTTACGTTGGGCAACTTGCAGATTTCCGGTGACGGCAAGATTGTCCTTTTCCGCGCGCCATGGGAAGCTGGCCTCGGCGTTAACGAAAACTACCGATACCTGACGTCGTACTACCTGTACGACAGCGAGTCCGACACGCTGTCGCAGGTGCTGCTGGCGAATCCCGACGTCCCCTATCATCAAAACTTTCCGGACAATCTCTTCCTGTCTCATGACGGCAAGAGAATCCTGTATGCCGCAGATACCAATCCCATAGTTGGTCTCTACGATCCGGGTATGACCGACGATCGCGGTCCCGCAATATGGGACCGCGCGACGGAAACAGCGTCCTTCGTCGGATTCAGCGAAGATGGAGGCCCAAGCTCTTTAATAAATCCATTTGGAATAAGCGGCGACGGAAACCGGGCACTGTTCAGGCGTGACGAAGACCTGATCCTGGCCGACATGCCCAACGATGTAGATGCCTTCATTCAAGTGGAAGCGAACGGTCCTTTTGCCGACGTGACGATTGTCAGCCCTGGTGCCCTGCCAACGCCCCGCGTCTGGGTCATTTTCAGTCAGACCGACGCCATTGGTTTCATTCGGCCCATGAACGAGGGCAGCGCCAATTGCGAGTCCTTTGTGACTGCGGAGGAAGATAATTGGACCTTTGGTGTGGGTTTCATTCGAACGGCGTGCCAGCTCACCAGCAGCTTGAAATCGAGTGGAATGTATACGTTCACAATGCAGGCATTCGATGGTGCCGAGGATTTGCCGATTACCGTTGAGCTCGTGACCAACAATTATGACCCCGATCAACAGAACAACGTCGCGGAGTGGGATACCAGCGTGCAGGCGCCGCCTTCCTCACCACCTGGTGGCGAGGGCGCTGGATCGAGCGGCGGGGGCGCGACGCTATGGCTGCTCGCCATCGCTTTCGCTGCGCATTCGCATCGACGTTCATTTGTCAACGTCGTTGATGACCCCGATCGGCGCCGACCGCTGCAGGCGCCGAATGCGTACGAGTGAAGGAATGCACGAATGCGTATTGATCAGAGAATTTCGGAGTTCGTTGACGGCCACCTTGCCGAGCAGGTGATAGCCGAAGTCCGCCCTTACCTCGGCGCCAGCATGACTCGGCCATTTCAGGCGCAGCAATGGAGAAGTCGTCCGCGGCATGGAGGTTTCCGCGGGAGTAGACGGGCTCCTCGTCCGGCTTGTTCCGCTATCCGATGCGCAGATTGACGACGGCATCAAGGTCCTGTCGACCATTCATGAACAGCGGCAGCCAGGCGTCTGGAAGTTTCGCGGCGGGTTCTGCCGGTATCGGATGACTTTTCGAAAGTTCTGAGGAAACAGCGAAAGTTCGCGCGAAGAAGTCAAGGCGCATCTCGTGGTATGGACATGGCTTTCAGTAGCAACAGCGCCGATGAGCATGTACCGGCATCAGATCAAAGGTCTGGTCGAAGCGCTGGAGAAGCTTCGCGAGCTTCCGCAGATACAGACGCTGGCCGTATAGGCGAGCCACGAGCCTTCGTTCAGGGGTAGAAAAGGATATTGCCCCCTTTCTTCAAAACGGAAAACAGCATTGCTCCGAGCGGGGTTTGCACTTATGAGATATTCAATGATCTCCACAATGTTCGTGGTTCTTGCGATGAATTTTGCGGGAACCGCTGTCGCGGCTCGCGAGGAGGCTGCATGTGCGGTGGATTCCACGAGTATTGTCGGACTGCGCGAAGCGCAGCACGCATTCATGAAAAACCCGTCGGAACAGTCGGCCACGGATACGTTGCGCGGATGCCCGGCAACTTCTGTGAGTTCAATGCGATTTACGGTTACGACCGCGCATCCGGACCGGCTCCGCTCTATAACGAAACGCTTCACGAAGTGCTGCCGAAGCTCGAGGAATTCGTATCTGCGGAGGAGCTCGCCGATTTGTATATTGGTTACGCAATCAATGCGACATGGGATGCCGACAATATAAATTTCATGCAGTACGCATACCGGCGCGTGGTTGCAAGTGTCCCGCTGCTTTTCGTTCAGGCCATCGAGGCTCGCCCGAAAGAGCATCGACTTAACGCCATGCGGTTTCTCTTCGACGGTCCTCATCCTGAGAATGATCGGCAACTATATGAAAATGTGGCAAGCAAGATATGTGCGATAGATGAAAGCACTTGCGCAGAGCTGAAGACCGCATGGCATCAGGTCCTGGACAGCTGGGCGCATTGATTGCAGTTCTAATGCGCAGGATGAGGCGCAGCATGTTTTGTTTCGAGTCGCGTTGTTTTTCTTGAGGTATGTCAGAGTATGAGAACAGTTGTTGCATTAACGAGCTTGTTTCTTTTCGGAGTGACAGATGCCGTCACCTCCGCCGAAGCGGTGAAGCATGAACTTCGTATTGTCGAAACCCATTCGGTTGATCTGAACGCGAACGGCAAGCCGGATTTGCTGGAGCTGCTGGTGCCGGATAACTGGGGTGACCCAGGGGATTACACAGATATTCGAATCACGCTCGACAGTGGCGAAGTGCTTGGCATCTCTGACTTTCTCGGAGTGGAATTCGAACCAGGTATATGGGGGGCCGCCGGGTCCGAGGAAGGCAAGTTTGCGAAATCGCTTATCGACTCCCGGCGGGTCGCCGTCGTTCCGATCGGGAACGGGCGTGTGCTGCAGGTGTATACGGAATGGCAGTTTGCCAGCAGTCCTGGTCGCCTGTTGGTTGTCGAAGTCCTCGGAGCGACGCTTCAGCATCGTTTCGAAGATCGTGTCGAGATTCGGTCGCTGACCGTCGACCACGAGACAGGAAAGGTGCGCATGAAGGTTCAGCCCTGTTACCAGGCGCACGACACCTTTTATGAATATGTATCGATTGATGTGTACGATTTTGTATCGCACACATGGGAGAAGTTCGACCTCAACGAGGATGCATCGCAGGATGCTACAACCGACATCATGGGCGTGTACGGCGGGCCCGACTGTGGCGGAGAGTATCTTGCCGTTGCGATCAGGGCGGGGGAGCGCGTGCTATTGCCCATCGGGCAGGCGTGGGCAGCCTACCAGCGTGGTGAGCTTGAGATCGCGCCGGTGAAGATCAAGTAGTTCGCGCTTTCTTATGGGCGGACGATGATGGAGGCATGGTCGGGCAGGCTTGCGAGATGGGCCAGCGTTCGGCGCTCGCGCGCACTTCAGGAGAGCTCACGTTTGACCACGTCAAGTTCGCGCAAGTGATTGTGCGGCGAGCAAGGCTTTCCTATGAGCTTAAAGAGCTTATAAAAGCTTAAAGGGGTCGGTACCTTCTTTAGCCTTCCGAATGTTCTTCATCAAAGTGTCGATTCATGGCGCGGGCGAGCATGAGGCTGTGAAGCTCGGCGCAGCGGGCCGCGGCGCCGATCATCCCCTGGTAGCGGACCCGTTCCTCCGGTTCGGTCGGCGGGCCGTCTCTTAAAAGTTCCGTCAATACGCCCGTTAGCCCGCAGACGGTGTAGGCCAGTGATTCGAGGTCAATCGCGGCTTCATGGTCGTAAAGCAGCTTTCTGATGTCTTCCATGACTGTTCCTTTGAGACTCATTGTCATCGGCTCGGATAGGGACTTATAGTCCGTGGTGCCATAGTCGTCAAGCGGTCAGATTTCCGCCTCATGGTGGATAAGAAACTAGAGACCGCAAGGAAGCGTTTTGGCGCTGTGATCCGGGAGCGTCGTAAGGAACTGGGGTTGTCCCAGGAGGCGCTCGCGCACGAGTGCGAGATGGACCGGACCTACATCGGCGGCATTGAGCGCGGAACGCGCAATCCCGCCCTGAAGAATATTCTCAAAGTCTGTAAGGCCCTCAAAATCTCCGCCGCCGACCTCTTCAAGGCAGCCGGTCTCTGACGTGTATCAACAGGCGATGGTGACAGGAGCTGAAAGCTGCGCGTGCAGCCAACGACGCGGACAGACAGTGGAGAACATAATGAGAATTTTTCAGATGACGTTGGTAAGTGTGTTTGTACTCGCGCTCTCCTCCTGCGCGGCTTCCGGGCCTGCATTCACGAAGGTGGCGAAACCGGACGACAAAAATTCCGGCGTGTACGTGTATCGCCTGTCGCGCTTTTACGCCAGTGGCGCCATGCCACCGATTTATCTGGATGGCCAATCAATGGGCGATTTGAAGAACGGAGGCTATCTTTTTGCCAAAGTAGCGCCCGGCCCACACGTGTTGCAGATCGGCGTAGAAGGGGATACCGCATGGTGGAGTGCGCCGGTAATGCAATTCAAATTCGAAAGCACCGCAGGAAAAAATGAATACTTTGAGTTCATTCAGCAAACCTCAGGACTGACTTTTCCTGAACGGAAACGCATGGTCTCGTCTCTGGACGTGCACGGAGACTCTGCGGTAAACGGCATAATAGTTTCGTCATCTGTCACTGTGGGATTGCTTGAAGTGGAAGAGGTCGCGGCACTGCAAGACTTGAAGATGACGCGACTCAGCCGTTGACGGCGTTCAATCAAGAACCACCTCCGATGAGCCACCCCGCGGCGTGATAAACGGGGCATGTACGACAGCGCGAGCGCGCCACGTGCGAGGTGCTTCTCGCGTTGATGCGGGTTAGACACTGTTCCAAATACTGAATTTTGCGACGCCGATCAGTGGCGAAACGTCGTCGATACGCAAGCTGTACGACGGTCTTGTCATTCAAACACCGGAATCACTCTTCCCGGGTTTCGCCCGTTCCGGTAATCCGGGCGCGCAACGCGGCGTACTTCGGTTGTTTCCATAGCGGGACGAACGTCGGCTCGTCGATGAGTATCGGATCGACGAATCCGGAATCAGCGAGCGCTGTCAGCAGGTTTGTTACGTCATCGAAGCGCCCTTGCTCGATCCGAATTTCGGCGAGTATCAGTTGCGCGTCCCGGCGCAGCGGGTCGCCCCGTTCTGCCGTTTGTCTGAGCGTCTCCAGGGCCGGAGCGATGAGCGCTTCACGTTCGGCAGGGCTTGCGCCGGTGGCTGATAGCGCCCAGGCAAGGTTGATGACGAGTTCAAGGTTTGCGGGTGCTCATCGCCAAGCACACGCTTTCGGGTCGCGAGGATCTCGCGCGTCTCCGCGAGAAACACGTCCGGCGGTTGCAGCATGGCGAGGTTCTGGCGGGTACCCAGTGAAAAAAGAAGGGTCGGTACCCTTTTGGTGAGCGAACAAGGCAGGGATGGCCAGTCGCACCCACTCGCCATCCGTCACTTTTTCTTTCTTTTCCTGGTTGACCAACTAAAGTCGAAGAAATCTCGAGGGTGCGCTTCCAGCGCTTTGAGAATCTTCTCGAATAAGCCGAAGCGCGGGCCGTGCCGGCCGGTCTCGATGTTACGGATGGTGTCGCGCGTACTCTCCACGGCTTCGGCCAGGCCTTCCTGCGTGTAGCCTCTGTCTTCGCGAATTTCCTTCAGCTTTCTTCCAAATTCTTGCTTGAGATCAGTCATGGGATGGCCCTCCTTGGGTTCCGTCCCATGCTTGGGGAGTTAAACTATCTGTGGTAGTGAGATAAACTCACCAAGAGAAAAACATGGAGATAACGGATGCGCGACTCAAGGAAGGGTCTGACGGGCATGACCAAGCGCGAGTTGGTCGGTGCATTGGTTATGGAAGTGGAGCAGTGGGCGGGAGATGCACCGCTGGCCGAGAAGCGGCGGGAACAGGCTGCGGCGTTGCTGACGGCGCTGAGTGATTGCCCGCTCTGGCTGGCCGAATCGCACTGGCATGCGCTGTGCAGCTTGTGGCTCTCACGCTCTGCGCGACCGGATTCCTGGCTGCGGGAGTTCTGGCTGGAAACACTTCAGCAGTGGCAGCGCTTCCTGGTCGAGGATGGCTTTGAACCGGACTCCAGGCCTGAAGCGCAAATCAGCGTGCGTCGAATCGACGCGTTTGACACGTCACGCGCACCAAGCCATTTGCCGTTCGGGTTCATAAAGCCTTGGACTTGATGGCGTTGCGCGGTATGCGGACGGCGTTCAGAAGCCGATACGTGCACCCGCGTGCAAGGACGCAAAATCTCCCTGCTTCACGTAGCCGAGGGAAAGGAAAAATTTTTCCATTACGGCAAAGCGTGCGCCGGCGGCGAATGCCGTTTCGTCGAGGTCGATGTTCATTGTCTTGCCGAGCTGGACGTAGGTGTACGATGGGTCGAGGTCGGAGATGTAGTACGTGAGGCTGCCGTACAGCTCGAAGCGCTCGGTAACTTCGCCGCGCAGACCAATACGTGCTGCAAAGCCTTCGTCATCCAGCGTGAGGGATTCGCACGCGTCAAGCTCACACAAGGCAACCGTGCGGCGGGGATCCGGCAAGTCGGGGTTGATGAGGGTCCAGCTGCCGCCGGCAAGGGTTTCTGTCAGTTCGCTGTCGATGAACAGCACCTCGCCCGTGAAATCCAGCCGGCTGCCGAGCGGCCAGGCACCACCAAGACCAAGCGCGACATCCTTGCGGCCGAGCTCATATTCATAGTGGACCTCGTGGCTGGTGCCGAATGTATCGCTCCAGGTCGAGGTTATGGACACATCGGCATCTGCCCCGGCTGCTCTCGCCGTGATGAAAATGTTGCTGCCGAGGCTGAAGGCGCCTTCCAGGTGGTAGCCGTTCCCTTCTTCACCATCGAAGTCGCTCGCGTGGTAGCCCGCTTAGAGCCAGGTGTAATTGAAGTTCGGCTCGATAGCTGTCGCGCTATTCGAAGCGATCAGCAGCATGCCTGCAATGATCGTCGCCTGTCGCATCCGCATTCACCGCGTTGAGTCGTGATCTCACGAAAGCATAGTTGGCGAAGGCCAGTGACGGAAACGACGAAGAAACGTGGAAGCAGTCTTCAGGAAAGACTTTCGCCGACAGCGCGATGCGCTGTGCCTTCACCCGGCGTGATGAACAACATGTGCGAAGGCGCGCGCGGGCGCGCAGTGTGCCAGGTGTTCTTCGGCACGATGAGGTACTCGCCGGCGCGCGACAGGCGCAGCGTTTTTTCGCCCGACGGTGTGTGCAACGCGAGTTCAACATCACCGGAAAGCAGGTACACGATCTCGTCGCCGGCCGGATGCCGCTCCCAGTTCGGCCATGCCTTGTCGAATTGATAGGTGATCATCAGCCAGCGGCCCTTGAAGCCATCGAAGTCGCGGCCAAGCTGTTCGTACAGTTCGGGTGTGATGGCGATCGGCGTGGCGGTCTGGTCCGGCTGCAGGACGGTCGCGGTCTCATCAATCTTCAATACGCTCGCTGTTTTCATGTCTGCCTCTTGCGTTGTTCGCTTCACTGCCGAGCATTGTGCCGAAGCGGCGGCGTGTCTTCACGTGTTCGAGGGCACCAGCAACACGTGGAGCTATTGATCTCTCGTGGAAGGCGAGCGCAACGCGCGGCGCAGCGGTTCCGCGACAGCCCCGCAGACCAGTCCCCACACGGCGTGCGTGACCAGTCCGCGCACGTGTGAACTCGCGGGGTAGGCGTGCGGCGGCGGCGTGATGCGCAGCAGGGGATTCAGCGCTTCATCGACGATCAGCGAAAGCGCGATGCCGCTGGTGATGCCGGCCGCCGTCGGTGTCATGCGCGTGTTTCGTCGTAGCCAGCAGTAGAGCGGCCCCCAGCCGGCGCCAAGACCGAAATGGATGGTCGTCTTCACGGCCTCGCGCTGTGCTTCCGATGGCTCATCCTGCACGCATTCCAGCAGCTTGCGCGCGGCGGCGTCGGCGGATGAGTCATCTTCCGTTTCCGGCTCCCGCGCTTTCTCGCGTTCCGGCGTTGCATGCCAGAAGACTTGCTCGACGAAGTCGTTGACCTCGGTTGCGACGATGCCGCCGATGACTCCTGCCACGATCTCTGCTGTCGTCTCTCGCATTTTCATTCCGGCTCCTTCGTGTTTCTCGCAGGTGCTTTCACCCACGGTCCTGTCTTCCGGCATTTAGTCATCCTTTCACTGGGCAAGGAGCGTAGACTGCGTGCTCCAAAAAAGTACGATGTGAAGAACATCTGGAGATGTAATGCAGCAGAACAAGCTCTATGTCGGCAACTTTCCATACAGCGTCGACGAAGACCAGTTGCGCGACCTTTTCTCGGAGTACGGCGCGATTGATGAACTGGCAATGATCAAGGACCGCGATACCGGACAGCCGAAAGGTTTTGCCTTCATCACGTTTGCCCAGCAGCAGTCGGCCGAAAAGGCGCTCGAGCTGAATGGCAAGGATCTCGGCGGCCGTCCGCTCAAGGTCAACATGGCGACCGAGAAGCCGGCCCGTGGTGGCGGTGGTGGTCGTCGCTGGTAATCCGTACGGCATGCAAAGAACGGTCCGCGAGGGCCGTTTTTTTATTGCTCCCGCATCCAGCCCATGTCCACGTAAGCAGCCACGTGATGGGCGAGGCATATCAGCGCACGGTAGCGAAAACGTCGGCCAGATAGCCGAAGCATCCGACCATCAGTAGGACGCCGAAGAACTTCGGCAAGAATGCTGACCGGAACACCAGCCAGCCAAACGGCAGCAGCCACAAGCCCCGGAACAGCGATGCCAGCATCAGCGTATTGCCATAGCCGCGCAGGGCGAGCTGTACGTTCGCGTTGAGCATTTCA
>CAZRFE010000083.1:0-10286 GCA_964599565.1 uncultured Gammaproteobacteria bacterium | reverse complement strand
AGCGGTTCGGCCTGGATGGCGAGCCGCATGGTGGCTTCCATGTCGCCGACGCCTTCGTAATCCTTGCCGGTGTACACGCCCGCGGTGAGACGGTCGCGGCTGGACGAAGGATTGATGAGGAGTTCGGTGATGCGATTGCCGAGCCGGTCGGACGGCGCGGAATAGCGGCGTCCCGTCGGGAAGACGAGTACGCGCAGGATCATCGCGACGGCGCGGCTCGGGAAGTTTCGCAGCAGCGAATGCAGCTGTTCCTGCAAGCGATAGAGCGCATCGCGGCACACCCATTCCACGAGCGGAAGATCGTCGTCCGGTTCGCCCTGGTCATGGAAATGCTTCAGCGCGCAGGACGCGAGATACATCGCGCTCAGCATGTCGCCGAGGCGTGCGGAAATCTTCTCCTTGCGCTTCAGCGCACCGCCCATCGTGAGCATCGCGGAATCCGCAACCAGCGCGAACGCCGCGGAGTAGCGGTTGATGTGCTGGAAGTAGCGACGCGTTTCGCCCTTCACGGGCACGCCGATGTAGCGCGCGTGCGTCGCTGCGAGCACGATGGCGCGCACGGCGTTCGAGAACGCGAAGCCGATGTGACCCCACAGTGCCTTGTCGAACTCGACGAGCCGTTTGCGTTCATCCCCGAGTGCGCCGGCCTTCATTTCATCAAGCACGTAGGGATGCGAGCGGATCGCGCCCTGGCCGAAGATGATGAGACTGCGCGTGAGAATGTTCGCGCCTTCGACGGTGATCGCGATCGGCACGGATTCATAGCCGCGGGCGAGATAATTCTTCGGGCCAAGACAGATGCCCTTGCCGCCGTGGATGTCCATCGCGTCGTCCGCGACGTGGCGTGCCATTTCCGTGACGTGATACTTCACGATGGCGGAAGGCACGGACGGCACTTCGCCCTGGTCGACGGCGCTCGCCGTGACAAGCCGCGCGGCATTCATTGCGTACAGCCTTCCGCCCATGCGGCCGAGCGCTTCGCCGACGCCTTCAAAACGGCCGACGGGAACATTGAACTGCTTCCTGATGCGCGCGTATGCGCCCGTCGTGAACACGGCGAGCTGCGCGCCGCCGGTGGTGTTCGATGGCAGCGAAATGGAACGGCCCTCGGCGAGACATTCAACGAGCATGCGCCAGCCGTGTCCGGCCATCGCCGGTCCGCCGATGATCGCATCGAGCGGCACGAACACGTCGCGGCCTTCGATCGGGCCGTTGGAGAACGGAATGTTCAGCGGAAAATGCCGGCGGCCGATCTCGATGCCGGGCGTTTCGCGCGGCACGAGCGCGCAGGTGATGCCGTAATCCTTCTTCGCGGGATCTCCCATCAGGCCATCGGGATCGTAAAGCTTGAATGCAAGACCGATGACGCTCGCGATGGGTGCAAGCGTGATGTAGCGCTTGGTGAAGTTGAGCTTGAGGCCGATGACTTCGCGGCCATTGTACTCGCCCTTGCACACCACGCCGGTGTCGGGAATCGAGCCTGCATCGGAGCCTGCCCATGGTCCCGTGAGCGCGAAGCACGGCACGTCCTCGCCGCGCGCAAGCCGCGGCAGGTAATGCTGCTTCTGTTCATCGGTGCCGTATTTCATCAGGAGCTCGCCGGGGCCGAGCGAATTCGGCACCGCGACGATCGACGCGCATGTCGGGCTGCGCGATGCGATCTTCACGAGCACCTCGGAATGCGCAACCGCGGAGAATGCCCGACCGCCGTATTCCTTCGGGATGATCATCGCGAAGAAACCGCGCTCCTTCAGGAACTGCCACACCTCGGGCGGCAGGTCGCCCCATTCGTGCGTGATCTTCCATTCATCGAGCATGCCGCACAGCTGCTCGACGTCGTTGTCGAGAAACTGCTGTTCTTCCGCGCTCAATTTCGCGGCGGGAAAGTCGAGCAGCTTGCGCCAGTCCGGGTTGCCGGTGAAAAGATCGCGGTCCCACCACACGGTGCCGGCCTCGAGCGCCGCCTGCTCGGTGTCGGACATCTCCGGCATGATCTTGCGGTATTCGTTCAGCACGGGGCGCGTGAGCAGGTGCGCGCGCAGCGGACGGAAGTTCAGCAGCAGCGCGATGGCGCCGAACACAAGCCACAGCGCGGTATCCCACGTGCGTCCGCCGTCGCCGAGCAGCGTGTACGCGATGAGCAGACCTGCGATCAGCACGGTGGCCGGCAGCAGGCGCGCGCGCTTGTAGAGAAGCGTTGCGACGACAACGGCAAAAAGCAGGAACCAGAGCAGGGAAGCCATTGAACACTCCTGGAAATCCGCGCTCGAACACGCGTTTGAATGGCATCGACTATAGCTTTCCGCGTTGCAGGATTGAAGGGGCGGAACGGGTCGATGTTCCTGTGCGGCGTGTCCTTGTATCATGCGCGCCCGGCGCGAGATTACGTCGTGCCGCCCTGGGGGTTTCTACTGCATATGCTGCACCGTTCGCGCCTTGCGCTGTTCGCGCTGACCAATGCGCTGCTGCTGGCTGCGCTCAGCCTGCGCTATCTCGCGGTCATCACGCTGCCGTCATCGGGCGTGACGTTCGCGTATGTCGCGCTTGCGTGGATCGGGCAGGGTGTCTTCCTCACGCTGCCGCTGCTCGCGCTGTGGCAGCTTGCGCGCCTGCCGCGCACGGCGACGGTCACCGCCATCGCCGCCGTCGTGATCGCGACGGCTACCGTCGCGATTGCGGGCATCGATACGTTCGTCTACCAGCAGTACCGCTTCCACATCGACGGCGTGGTGCTTGCAATGCTGCGCGCCGGCGGCGTGATCGAATTTCTCTCGCTCACACCGAAACAGCTCGCGATGCTCGCCGGCGTACTCGCGATGCTCGCCGTGCTGCAGGTCCTGCTGTGGCGCGCGACGGGAATGCGCGCGCTCGAACGTGCGCGCAAAGGCGCGGCCCGCGCGCTCGGCGTGCTCGCCGTGTGCTGGATCGCGAGCCATTTCCTGTTTGCGTGGAGCAGTGCGACGCATGATCGGCGCATCACGCCGCTGCACAACGTGCTTGCCTGGCAGCCGATGCTGACCGCGAACAGCTTCTTCGAAAGCCTCGGCGTGGCCGGTGAAGCGCAGGCCGGCATCGCGCCTGCCGACACCGGCATCCTGCATTACCCGCTGCAGGAGGTGAGCTGCCCGGCTACGCCGAAGCTCAACGTGCTGGTCATTCTCGTCGACGCCTGGCGCGATGCCGCGCTTGCGCCGGAGACGATGCCGAACGCGAGCGCGTTCGCGAACGGCGCGCTGCAGTTCGCGAACCATTACAGTCCGTCGAGCAGCACGCGCGGCGGCGTGTTCAGCCTTTTCTACGGGTTCTCGCCAACATACTGGCTGGACGCATTCAACCAGGGCACGGAACCGGTCCTGGTACGCTGCCTGCGCGAGGCGGGCTACACGTTCAACGTGCATTCCAGCGCCACGCTCACCAACCCCGAATTCGACCGCACGGTGTTCGTGAACGTGCCGGACATCGAGACGAGCACACCGGGTGCGACCGCATCCGAACGTGATGCGGAAATCACGCGCCGCTTCGTGCAGTCACTGCCGAGCGATGACGCACAGCGGTTCTTCGGTTTTCTTTTCTACGACGCGGCGCACGCCTATGACGTGCCCGAGGGCGCGGAGCGTCCGTTCCAGCCGAGCTGGGATGCGCCGGATTACTTCCGGCTGCGCAACGGCACCGACCCGACACCGTTCGTGAACCTTTACCGCAACGCCATGTATTACATCGATCGCGAGATCGGCGCCGTGCTCGCCGCACTGCGCGAGACGGGACATCTCGATGACACGCTCGTGATAATCACCGGCGACCACGCGCAGGAATTCAACGACAACGCGCTCAACTACTGGGGGCACAACAGCAACTTCTCGCGCGCGCAGACGCAGGTGCCGCTGATCGTGCACTGGCCGGGCATGGAGCCTGGCGCGTTCACACACATGACGACGCACTACGATATTGCACCGACGCTGCTGTCGCGGCTGTTCGGCACAACTACGCCCGCCATCGCGTACTCGGATGGCGAGGACCTGTTCGCAACCGCGCCGCGGTTGCCGTTGCTGCTTGCGAACTACACCGAATATGCGCTGATGGACGAGGAAGGTTACATCGTCATCGACCGCTACCAGGACGTGCACGTGCTTGGCGATGATTACCGCGTGCGCGCCGATGCGCCGGACGTGAAGAAGCTGCGCCTGATGATGGAAAAGCGCACGCGCTTTCGCCAGGACGCAGCGACGGCGCCATAGCTGCCTCGCACTCCCGGTGGTGCAGCGTCAGCCCGCCTGGCGCGGCAGCCAGAAGGAAACCTCCAGCCCGCCCATCGCGCGGTTCGCGATGTTCAGGCGACCGCCGTGCGCTTCGATGATCTCGCGGCACAGCGACAGCCCAAGTCCCGTTCCCGTCTTCTTCGTCGAGTAGAAAGGCAGCAGCGCGTGCTGCAGCACGGTCTGCGACATGCCGGCGCCGCGGTCACGCACGTCGATGCGCATGCGCAGCGGCTCGGCGCGTATCTCCATTTCGATGTCGTGCGGTTCGGAGCCGGATTCGACGGCGTTCTTCAGCAGGTTCAGCAGCACCTGCTGGATCTGCACGGGATCGAACCGGCCGGGTTCGTCCGGCAGCCGTCCTTTCAGCGTGAACGGCGCAAGTTCGCCGACCGATTCCAGGAACGGCCGCCATGCGGTGTCCTCGATCTGCGGCGCCGGCAGCTTCGCGAAGCGCGCATAACCTTCGATGAACTGCTTCAGGTAATCGGCGCGCTCCTCGATGCTGCTGAACGCGCGATCCAGCCGCGCGTGATCGCCGCGCCGTGCAAGCTCGCGCGCGGAATGCGCGAGCGAGCTGATCGGCGCGAGCGAGTTGTTGAGCTCGTGGCTGATCACGCGGATCACCTTCTTCCAGGTCGTGACTTCCTGCCGCGTGAGTTCGCGCGTCAGCAGCTTGAAGAGATAAAGACGGTGCGGGCGCGTGTTCAGCGAGAATCTTCCGTGCGAGAGATGGAAGATTTCCTCCTCGCCGGTGCCGACGGTGAACAGTCCGTCGCGTCCGTCGCGCGCGGCCTTCAGAAATTCCGGCCGGCGCTCGGCAAGCAGGTCCTGGAACGTGAGGCCTTCCATGCGGCGGCCATCGAGGAACATGCGCCGCGCGGCCATGTTGGTGTAGACGACATGATCGGCATCGTCGGTGAGCACGAGCGCCGTCGGCGTGGACTGGATGACGGTGTCGAGCAGCAATTCGCGCTGGAACAGATCCTGGCGCTCGCGGCGCAGCACGTCGCCGACGTCATTGAAGGATTTCACGAGCTGGCCCAGTTCGTCGTTTCGCGCCGTGCCGAGGCTGGTGCTGAAGTCGCCGTCCTTGAACGACGCCATGCTGTCGTTCAGGGCTTCGAGGATGCGATTCACGGGACGCGTCACGCGACGCATGAGCATGACGGTGACGGGAATCGTGAGCGCGGCGGCGAAGATGCCGCCGGTCCACGGCGATCCGGTCAGCGTGGTCGCCGCGACACCGCTCGCCACGCCGAACAGCGCGGCAACGGCGGCGGCGAGCAGGAAGCGTGCATCGAGCGACCAGTTGTTCAAGCGTCGTCACCGCCGCGAAGTCCGAACTTTTCCATGCGCCGGTACAGCGCCTGCCGGCTCATGCCGAGTTCGCGCGCGACGTTCGCGATCACGCCGTTGTGCCGGCGCAGTGCCGCTTCGATCTCGGCGGCGTCCGGTTCCTTCGCAGGACCCGGGGACGATGCGCGCGGCAGGTCGAGATCGCGCACGTCGATGATGTCGCCGCTTGCGAGCAGCAGCGCGCGCTGCACGTGGTTCTTGAGCTCGCGCACGTTGCCCGGCCATTCGTAGCCGCTGAGCGCGCGTTCGGCGTCCGCGCTGAACGTGCGTCCCGGCGGCAGCATGCCGCGCGCGATGAGCAGCACGTCTTCCGGACGCTCCCTGAGCGGCGCGACGCGCAGCTCGATCACGTTCAGCCGGTAGTAGAGATCCTCGCGGAAGCGTCCCTGGCGAATCATGTCGGCGAGGTTCGAGTTCGTCGCGCTGACGAGACGCACATTCACCTTGCGCGTCTTCGTGCTGCCGAGACGTTCGAACTCGCCGGTCTGCAGTACGCGAAGAAGCTTCACCTGGCCTTCGAGCGGCAGGTTGCCGATCTCGTCGAGAAACAGCGTGCCGCCGTCGGCGGCCTCGAAGCGCCCTTCGCGCGCCTTGTTCGCGCCGGTGTACGCGCCGGCCTCGGCGCCGAAGAGTTCGGCTTCCATGAGTTCCGCGGGCAGCGCGCCTGCATTCATCTTTATATAGGGGCCGTTCGCGACGGAGGAATTCATCTGCACGATGTCCGCGATCATTTCCTTGCCGGAACCGTTTGGCCCGGTGATGAGCACGGGCAGCTCGGAGCGCGCGACGCGCACGGCAACGCCGACCAGTTCATGCATCGCCTCGCTTTCATAGACGAGCCCGCCGAGTGCGTATTCGTTCGCAAGCCGTGCGTGACGGCTGCGGCGCTCGGAATGCAGCGTGCGGTTTTCCTTCGCAAGCCTGCCGAGTTCGAGCAGGTTGCGCACGGTCGCGACGAGCTTCTCGTCGTCCCACGGCTTTGCGAGGTAATCCGAGGCGCCGTTCTTCACGAGTTCGACGGCGGCGGAAAGATTCGTCCACGCCGTGAGCAGCACCACCGGCAGGCCGGGATGCCGGCGGCGAATCTCGGTGAACAGCGCCGCGCCTTCTTCGCCCGATGTCGTGTCCGCGGAAAAATTCATGTCCTGGATGACGAGATCGAAATCGCCGTCATCGAGCACTGCAAGACCTGCTTCGGGCGTTTCCGCACCGGTGGTTTCGATGTCGTGCAGCGAGAACAGCAGGTCGAGCGCCTCACAGACGCTGTGGTTGTCATCGATGACGAGAATCTTCGGCATGTTTCCATCTTCCCGCTTCGATTGCCGCGGCAAGGCGGCAACCCGTGCAATGAAAAAGGGCGGGTGCATGCACCCGCCCGGACATTCTAGTCAAAAGTGCGCAGCTGCTGTGGTTGGTGCGGCGCCTATTCCTGCGGGCCTTCGCTTTTCGGCAGGCTTCGGTGGTCGAAGCTCAGCACGCGGGCGACCCGCCATTCACCATTCTCCTTTCGCCAGAGGTGAACGAACTTCGCAAGCGTGCTTGTTTGCGCACCTTCTTCCACGAACCAGTGCTCGCCCATCTGGATGGCGCCGTAGCCTTCCATCGGATAGACCTCGAGCGATTCTGGAACCAGCACGCGCCGCACGCCGTTGTCGCGAGGACAGCTCTTCAGCGTCCGCACATCGTCACCGAAGGTCGGCCCCGCGAGGTCGTGATAGAACTCGGCGTCTGCCGTGAACAGCGAGCGGAACACGACGGGGTCGCATGTCACGAACGCCGCCTCGAACAGTTTCCGGTCCATCCGTGCGAGTTCGTCGTACAGGCTGCCGGCTTCGTCGTTCGCCTGCGCTGTACCGGTCATGCCGGCCAGTGCAAGGAACGCGGTCAATAAAAGCCGTGCGAAGGTCGGGTTCTTCATTGCTGTTCTCCCTTGCATCAGACGCTGCGTGTAGCGAGCGCCGGTGAAATGCCGCTTGCGCGCCGCGCCGGGCCGAGCACCGCAAGCTGGCTGATGACGAGCACGCCGAGAATCACCGGCGGTACGAAGCGCCAGTCGAGCTGCGGCAGGTTGAACTGCGTGCCAAGCCACCAGCTCATGCCGAACGCAAGCACGACGCCGACGACGATGCCGATCGTGGTGATGACCATCGACTCGACAAGGAAGTAGCGCAGGATGTCGATGCGCCGCGCACCGAGCGCGCGGCGCGTGCCGATCTGCTTGCGCCGCTGGTTCACGTTGAACGCGGCAAGACCGACGATGCCGAACGCGGTGACGGCGATGAGCAGCAGGCTGACGCCGGAAAGCATCTGGATCATCGCCGAGTCGTTGGAATAGCTGGTCGCGATGTATTCCGTGTGCGCACGCACGTCGAGCACGACACGGTCGCGGTTGATCGCCTGCAGCTTCGCTTCGATCTCGGGGATCAGCCGGTCCTTCTGGCCGGGCTCGACATTGATGGCATAGGTGATGACGGCGTGCGCGGCGCTGATGCTGCCGAGAATCATCACCTGGTCGAGCTGGTCCCAGCTCACCCATGCGCCCTGCATGTGTTCCAGCACACCGATGATGCGCGAGGACTCTCCAAGCGTGTTGTAGATCAGCTTGTCGATCACGGGTTCGCCTTCGCCGAACGCGCGGTTGGCCCAGGCACGGGTCACGACGGCTGCCTTCGGCATGGCGCCGTAGGACTGGTTGTCCGGGTTGTATTCGATCTCTTCGGGCTTGAACCAGCGGCCGGCGGCAAGCTTGAGTCCCAGCGTTTCCGCCAGGTGATGATCGCCGTTGTAATAGTTCGCGCTCGTGGTGTCAGGATCGTTCTCGCCTTCGGGCGGATGCGGCAGGAACCCCGAGTTGCTGCCGCTGCCGGAGAGCGGAACGCCGCTGATGTACGCTGCCGAGCGCACACCCGGGATCGCTTCCAGCGCTTCGATGTCCGTGCGGATGGTGTGCATGGTGTCGTGGTTCGGGCCGAAGCCGTAGCTGCGCGCGAACACGAGGTTCTGATCGTCGACGCCGGTCGGACGATTCATCTTGTCGGCACGCGCATCGATGATGAACGCGGCGTTCGCGACGATGGCGAGCGTGATGGCGATCTGCAGCGCGATCAGCACCGGGCCGGTCTTGTTGCGCCACATCGCGGAAAGTATCGGACGGATTTCCATGATCCACCTCTTCAGTTATTGGGTCTTGAGGTAACCGGCGGGCGGCACGCGGCAGATCTGCCATGCGGGCCACAGCCCCGCGGCAACGCTTGCGATGACCGCGGTCGCGAACGCTGTCGCAACCATCTCGCCGTCCATCATCACGCTGCCTTCGAACCGGTACATGTTCTTCACGGCGAGCAGGCCGAGCCCGGAGAGCCCGATGCCGACCACGCCGCCGAGCAGGCCGATGAAACCGCATTCGACAAGCTGCTGGCGGAAGATGTCGACCTTCGATGCACCGAGCGCGCGGCGCACGCTGATGTCGCCGGCGCGGCCGAGAAACTTCGCAAGCAGCAGGCCGACGGTGTTCAGCAGGCAGACGACGAGAAACAGCGCGGACAATCCAACGAGCACGCGGTTGTCGTCGCCGACCACCTCGTTGATCGCCATCCATTCCTCCGGCGTTGCCATCAGCTTGTTCTGGGGCCGTGCAGAACGCCCGACGCTTGCCTGTTCCTGCAGGTAGGCGCCGAGGAAATCGCCGTAGCGCTCCTGCTGCTCGTTCGTATCGAGCTGCACCCAGTACTGGATCCACGTGCACTCGGAATTGTTGAACGCCTCGAACGTGGCGAGATCCTCCGGCTTCCAGCAGTTGGTGTTGCCGACGCGCTCGGGCCGCAACGTCTCGTACAGCCTTGCGGGCATGTAGAAGGCTTCCGGTTCCTCGAACGAGCCGTTGTTCACGTCGTAGAACTTCGGCGTCGGCCGCCACGCACCGATCACGCCGGCAACGGTGAACTCGCGGCCGTCGATGGTGATGTGCTTGCCGACGCTGTTTTCGCCGCCGAACACCTTGTCGTTCACATCGTTTGAAATCACCACCACAAACTCGTCGCGCGCATCGGCGCCATCGCTCCACGCGGTGCCGTACTTGAACGGCACATCGAACATGGCGAAGAAATCGTTGAACGCCATGCGGCCGACCTCAAGGAACGGCGCGACCTCTTCGTTTTCCGGCTGGATCACGCCCGCGACCTTGAACATGTAGCTCTTGTACGTCGGGATGTCGGAATCCTGCAGCGCGCGCGCATCGCGATAGGTGAGCTGCTCGGGCGGGCGCGAAGGGTTCTGCTCGTCGTACGGTTCGCTCGGGTTCCAGGTGTCGACGCCGATGTTGTACAGCACATCGTTCTTCCACCAGATGGGGTTGCCCGACATGATGTGGTGCACGGTGAGCATGGTCATGAATGCGCCGATGCCGACGGCAATGGCCGCCATCATCAGCGCGCTCAGCACGGGATTGCGGCGGATCGAAAGTGCTGCAAGCTTGATGTAGTAAGAGAACATCGCGGTCACCTCACTTGTGCGCCACGTGGTTTTCGCGCGTCTTCACCGCCTGCTCGAACTCGGTGAAGTCCGTCACCTGTCCATCCATCACGTGCACGTTGCGATGCGCGCGGCGTGCAAGTTCCGGGTCGTGCGTGACCATGATGATCGTCGTGCCGCTTTCGTTGATGTTCTCCAGGAGTT
>CAZRFE010000082.1:0-10683 GCA_964599565.1 uncultured Gammaproteobacteria bacterium | reverse complement strand
GAGTCGAGAATTTCCTGGCGCGCGGCATCGATGCCTTCCCAGCCGTCGATCTTCACCCACTTGCCTTTCTCGAGATCCTTGTAGTGCGCGAAGAAGTGCGCGATGCGATCGAGCGTCAGCGCGTTGAGATCCTCGACGGTCCTGATGTGCTTGTAGGCGGGAAACACCTTGTCGTGCGGCACGGCGACGAGCTTTGCATCCGCACCGGCTTCATCGGTCATCTTCAGCACGCCGATGGGGCGGCAGCGGATGACGGAGCCGGGCTGCACTGGAACCGGCATGACGACCAGCACGTCGACGGGATCGCCATCGCCGCACAGCGTGTGCGGGATGTAGCCGTAGTTGCACGGGTAATGCATCGGCGTGGTCAGCACGCGGTCGACGAACAGCGCGCCGGTGTCCTTGTCCACTTCGTACTTGACGGGTTCGCTGTTCATCGGAATTTCGATGACGACATTGATGTCGTCTGGCAATTCGCGGCCGCTCGCGACGTCCTGCAGGCTCATGGTCCGTGCTTCTCCTGGATTCCGGGGGATCGAAAGGGCGCGCATTATAAAGCAGAAACCCCGGAATTTCCGGGGTTTCTGGTGTTACAGGGTTGCAGGTACGTGCCTTACAGCAGCGGCACCAGCAGCAGTGCAACAATGTTGATGATCTTGATCAGCGGATTGATCGCAGGACCTGCCGTGTCCTTGTACGGATCGCCAACGGTGTCGCCGGTCACGGCCGCCTTGTGCGCGTCCGAACCCTTGCCGCCGAAGTTGCCGTCCTCGATGTATTTCTTGGCGTTGTCCCACGCACCGCCGCCCGTCGTCATGGAGATGGCGACGAACAGGCCCGTGACGATGGTGCCGATCAGGAGACCGCCCAGTGCCTTGGTGCCGGCGCCGTCGCCCATCAGCCAGTTCATCACGAACACCAGCACGACGGGCACGAGAATCGGCAGCAGCGACGGCACGATCATTTCGCGGATCGCGGAACGGGTGAGCATGTCCACCGCGCGCGAGTAATCCGGCCGCGCCTTTCCTTCCATGATGCCCGCGATCTCGCGGAACTGGCGGCGCACCTCGTTCACCACGGAACCTGCCGCGCGGCCGACCGCTTCCATCGCCATGGCGCCGAAGAGATACGGCACGAGACCGCCGATGAAAAGACCGATGATCACGGCCGGATCGGAGAGGCGGAACTCGACGAGCTTGCCGAGCGCTTCGAGGTTGTGCGTGTAGTCCGCGAACAGTACGAGTGCCGCGAGACCGGCCGAGCCGATCGCATAACCCTTGGTCACGGCCTTGGTGGTGTTGCCGACAGCGTCGAGCGGATCGGTGATGCCGCGGATCTTCTCATCGAGATTCGCCATCTCCGCGATGCCGCCGGCGTTGTCCGTGATCGGACCGTACGCATCGAGCGCGACGACCATGCCCGTCATCGAGAGCATCGCGGTCGCCGCGATCGCGATGCCGTACAGGCCGCCGAGCTCGTACGAGCCGAAGATCGCCGCGCACACGGCGAGCACGGGCAGGGCGGTGGATTTCATCGATACGCCGAGGCCCGCGATGATGTTCGTCGCATGGCCGGTCTGCGAGGCAGCGGCCACGTGCTGCACGGGACCGAATTCCGTGCCGGTGTAGTACTCGGTGATCCACACGATCACGCCGGTGAGCGCAAGACCGATGAGTGCCGCGCCGTAGAGGTTCATCGCGTTTTCGCCCATCAGCGCGGTCGTGACGGGATAGAAGAGAATCGCGGCAAGCACCGCGGAAGCAATCACGCCCTTGTAGAGCGCGTTCATGATCTTGCCGCCTTCCTTCACCTTCACGAAGAACGTGCCGACGATGGACGCGACGATGCTCACGCCGCCGAGCAGCATGGGATAGAGCACGGCGTTCGCGCCGACTTCCTCGATCATCAGTCCGCCGAGCAGCATGGTCGCGACCAGCGTCACGGCGTAAGTTTCGAACAGGTCCGCGGCCATGCCCGCGCAATCGCCGACGTTGTCGCCGACGTTGTCTGCAATCACGGCCGGGTTGCGCGGGTCATCCTCCGGGATGCCGGCTTCCACCTTGCCGACAAGATCCGCACCCACGTCCGCGCCCTTGGTGAAGATGCCGCCGCCAAGCCGCGCAAAGATCGAAATGAGCGAGCCGCCGAAGGCAAGCCCCACGAGCGCATGCAGCGCGCGATCCGCGCCGAACATCTTCGCCGCGATGAGGTAGTAACCCGCCACGCCAAGGAGCCCCAGGCCGACGACCAGCATTCCCGTGATTGCGCCGCCGCGGAACGCGACCTGCATGGCAGCATTGAGGCCATGGTTCGCGGCCTCCGCGGTGCGCACGTTCGCACGCACGGAAATGTTCATGCCGATGTAGCCCGCCGCACCTGAAAGCAGCGCGCCGACCGCGAAGCCCGCGGCCGTCGCCCAGTCCAGCACGAAGCCGAGCGCGACGAGCAGCACGACACCGACGATCGCGATCGCGGTGTACTGGCGGTTGAGGTAGGCGCGCGCGCCTTCCTGCACCGCGCCCGCGATCTCCTGCATCCGTGCGTTGCCGGCGGGTTTCGCCAGCACCCAGCGCACTGACCAGATGCCATAGACAAGTGCGAGCAGCGCGCACCCCAATGTGATCCACAAGCCGTATTCAACGAGCATGCGACAACCTCCCCTTCGGGTTACTGGAATCGTTATTGGATGAGTAGCGACATGACAGCCGCGCAGGAAATGCGGCGTTTGAACACCGGACGGACGCCCGGCGGTAATTCGGGACGATCAGCATGGCAGGCAGTATAGGCAAATCTTTTGCAGCGTGTCGAAAAGCGCGCGGCAGCGTGTTCATGCCATGCCGCGCGCGCGGCTTTTTCGCTACCATGACGACGAACCGCAGAGGAGGATTCACATGACCTACCAGGGCAGCTGCCATTGCGGCAACGTCCGCTTCACCGTGGAAGGCGAGATCGGCAAGCTCGCCGAATGCAACTGTTCGCACTGCAGCCGCAAGGGCTACCTGCTGTGGTTCGTGCCACGCAGCGCGCTCACCCTTGAGACGCCGGACGAGGCGATGTCCACGTACACCTTCAACAAGCACGTCATCCAGCACCGCTTCTGCTCGACCTGCGGCTGCGCGCCGTTCGGCTTGGGCAAGGATCCGCAGGGCAACGAGACCGCCGCCGTGAATGCGCGCTGCCTGGAAGGCATCGAGCTTGCGGACTTCGAGCGCATGCAGTTCGACGGCCGCAGCTACTGACATGAAGATGCTGCTCACACTGATTCTCTGGGCGCTGCTGCTGGTCCTGTGCTGGCCGATCGCCGTGCTCGTGCTGATCCTGTGGCCGTTTCTCTGGCTGCTGTCGATTCCGTTCCGCGTCGTCGGCATCGCGATGGATGCCGTGCTCGCGCTCGTGAAGACGCTCCTGTTCCTGCCCGCGCGCCTGCTCGGTCACCGCGACGCATCGCCGACGTGAAACCCGCGGCACGATCCGTCGCCGTGGTCGGTGGCGGTCCCGCGGGGCTGATGGCCGCGGAAGTCCTGGCTTCCGCCGGCCATCCTGTCGATGTCTACGACGCCATGCCGTCCGTCGGCCGCAAGTTCCTGCTCGCCGGCATCGGCGGCATGAACATCACGCACGCCGAGCCGTTCGCGGATTTCATCTCGCGTTACCGCTCCTTCAGTGACGATGGCGCTGCGCGCATCCGCGCGCTGCTTGATGCGTTCACGCCCGATGACCTTCGCGGCTGGATTCATGGCCTTGGCATCGAGACCTTCGTTGGTACATCGGGCCGCGTCTTCCCGAAGGAAATGAAAGCTGCACCTTTGCTGCGCGCATGGCTGCATCGCCTGCGCGACGCCGGCGTGCGCATCCACACGCGGCACCGCTGGCAGGGCTGGGTGGACGATGCATTGCTGTTCGGTGCGCGAGACGGCGAACGCCGCGTGCACGCGGACGCCGTCGTTCTTGCAACCGGCGGCGGCAGCTGGCCGCGCCTGGGTTCCGATGGCGCGTGGCAGGCGTGGTTGCGTGACAAAGGCGTTGCAGTGAATCCGTTGCTGCCGGCGAACTGCGGTTTCGAGGCGGACTGGAGCGATAATTTTCGTGAACGCTTCGCGGGTGCGCCGGTGAAACCCGTACGCTTCGTGTTCACGGATGCATCCGGCAGCCGTTTTGAGCGCAAGGGTGAGTTCATCGTCACGGCGAGCGGAATCGAAGGCGGGCTCGTGTATGCGCTGTCGGCAGCGCTGCGCGATGAAATCATCGCGTACGGCAGTGCGACGCTCCAGGTTGACCTTGCACCCGACCGCAGCGCGCATGCACTCGCAGACGCGTTGTCGAAGCCGCGCGGCAGGAAATCGTTCGCGGAGCATCTGCGCCGGCAGGTCGCGCTTCACGACGTGAAGGCAGGACTGCTGCGGGAACTCGGTGGCGTTGCGAACCTGGATGATCCCACCGCGCTCGCCGCGCGCATCAAGGCGCTGCCGCTGCGCGTGACGAGCCCGCGCCCGCTGGATGAAGCGATCAGCACCGCGGGCGGCGTTGCATTCGGCGCGCTCGACGAACAGCTGATGTTACGGCGATTACCGGGTGTGTTCTGCGCGGGAGAAATGCTCGACTGGGAAGCGCCAACCGGTGGCTATCTCCTGAGCGCGTGTTTCGCGACAGGTCGCGCGGCGGGCGAGGGCGCGCTGCGCTGGCTTGCAAGGGAGTTGTAGCAGCGGCTCAGCCGCGATCAGGAACGCGATTCGACATCACCAGGCCCATGACACGTTCCACGCAAGCAGTGTTCGAAGACCATCTGCGTCGCCGCGAGACGGGACGCATACTCGAAGATCTCGAAGCGGATTACGCGGAAGACGTCGTGCTCTTGTGCGAGCATCCGCCGGCCATCGGTCGAGACGCGGTGCGCGCATCCGCGGAGCGGCTGCACCTGCAGATGCCGAGCGGCTGCTTTCGCTACCTGCACAAGCACGTGCACGGCGACTATGCGTTCCTGGTCTGGCGCGGTGAATCCGATGACATCGTGCTTGAGAACGGCGCGGACTCGTTCGTGATCCGCGACGGAAAGATCGTCATGCAGAGCATCTACTACACCGTGCACTCGCGGCACCGGCGCTGACGCCACTCCTTTTATATCTTGCGTCCGCCTGGCGCCGTGGTTCCCGTGCCGACGCCGGAATTCTCGTTGCCGCGATCGCTGATGTCTGTCGGTCCTGGCGCATGAACGTTCGTCGTGCTCGCGCGGCCGCTGCTTGCGCCGGTTGACGGCATGCTGCGCGCGGAAATTGCGCTCCAGTGCGTCTCGACGAAATCGTCGACCTGGCGGCGGGCTTCGTCCTCGCTGACGCCGTAGGCCTCGCGCAACCGTTCGGCCAGGCGATCCTGCCGGCCGTCAACCTCATCGAGCCATTCGTCGTTGAGCCGGCTCCAGCGTTCCTGCACGCGGCCGCGCAGTTCCGGCCACCACGTGCGCAACCGTTCGCCGGTCTGCGTGTCGTTGCGTTTCATGAGTTGCTTCCAGGGATCGAGGCGGCCGGCGCAAAACCTCGCGCCGGCCCATTTGCTCAATGCATGTTCGGATCGCGGGTGCGATTCAGGTAGGAGCTGTTGGCATCCATGAAACGGTCCACCTGGTCTTCCGCGTCTTCCGCGCTGAGTCCGTAGACCTCCTGTACCTTGCCGACCAGCTTGTCGCGCCGGCCTTCGATCTCGTCGAGCTGGTCGTTCGTGAGCTTGCCCCACTGCTGCTTCACGTTGCCCTTGAACTGGTTCCAGTTCGCTTCGACCTTGTCCCAGTTGCTGCGTGGACGTTCACGGCCTTCGCTGCGTGTCTCGTATCTCATGTCAGACCTCATGTGCTCGTGGTGAACAGGATTCGCCGCATCTCAAAGATGCGGCCGCGGTGCGATGGGCGTGTCCGGGCTGCGGTCACGCACCAGTTCGAAATACTCCTCGTAGTCGTCCATGAACGCGTGCAGTTCCGTTTCCGCCTGGTCGCGATGGATGCCATACGCAACCTGGATGCGATCCAGCAGGCGTTCGTGATCGCCATCGATCTCATCGAGACTTTCATCATCAAGGCGGCTCCAGCGTTGCCGGACCGGATCCTTGAGATACGTCCAGTTGTCATGCATCAACTGGTCCAGTTCGAGATCGTCCTCGCGGCGACGATGCCGGTGCATGTCCGTTCCTCAGTGCAGGCGGTGCCGGTCGCGATGCCTGCTTCCGCCCTGGTCGTTGCCGGTGCCGAACTCGCGCGTGCGTTCCGTCGGGCCGCGGCCCGATCCGGAACCCGCGATCGTCATTCCGCCGGATTCGAAATCGTCGATCTCCGCTTCCGCATCCGCACGCGACAGTCCGTATGTGCGTTCCAGTTCGCGCGCGAGCGATTCGCGGCGTCCTGCGATCTGCTCGATCTGCTCGTCACCGAGCTGCTGCCAGCGGCGCTGCACGCGCGCCTTGAACTCCTTGAGATTGTTGCCCGCCTTGTCGGCGTTCATGTTCTGCCGCTGCTGGTTCGAATCGATGCGCGTCTTCATGCAGGTTTTCTCCGCATTCCAGGCTGGGCTTGAATTTACCGGCTGCCGTCTCGCGCGAGACATTCCCCGTTTCCATTAGGCAAAGACGCGGCTCTTCTGAAATGAAACCCGTACTGCGCTGAAGCACCGGCGCCTGCAAAGCCGCGCTACACTTCAGCGACGGAGCGATGCCATGCCGAAACCTGGTGACCCGCGCGTATTCTTCGCCGCCGAGCGCACGCTGCTCGCGTGGACCCGCACAAGCGTTACCTTGATGGCGTTCGGCTTCGTCATCGAGCGCTTCGGATTGTTCATGCAGTTCTTCCGGCCGGACGCCGTCGCTGAAATGCAGCGCGGCGTTTCGTACTGGGTCGGCATTGCGTTCATCGCGCTCGGCGCCTTTGCATCGGCCGTCACCGCTGTGCAGTTTCGACGCATGCTGAAGGACTTCCGGCCCGAGGAAATCCCGGAACGCCACGCCATCCACATGGGCGTGCTCACGAGTCTCATCGTCGCGCTGCTCGGCGTCGGACTGATCGTCTACCTGTTCCGCGGGCCGCCGCTCTGACGGTTTGCAACCGCCGCGGTTGCCGCTATCCTCCGCGTTCCGTCCACCGGGAAATCTTCATGCCTGAGTCCGTCACGCTTCACGGCGAACACGTCCGCCTCGAACCGCTTGCGCCCGATCACCTTGATGCGCTGTGCGCGATCGGCCTTGACGAGGAGCTGTGGCGCTGGACGCCACACCAGGTGACCACGCCGCAGCTGATGCGCGCCTACATCGACAGCGCGCTGCAGGAGCGCACGGAGAACCGCGCGTTGCCGTTCGTCATCGTTGCGCGCGAGGATGATTGCATTGCCGGGTGCACGCGCTTCGGCAACATCGACCTTGAGAATCGCCGGCTTGAAATCGGCTGGACGTGGATCGGTGGGCGTTGGCAGCGCACCGCCGTCAACACCGAAACGAAACTGCTGCTGATGACGCATGCCTTCGAGACGCTGAAATGCCATCGCGTCGAGCTCAAGACCGATGCACTCAACGCGCGTTCGCGCAACGCGATCCTTCGCATCGGCGCAAAGGAAGAAGGCACACTGCGAAAGCACATGGTCACCGAGAGCGGACGGCTGCGCGATACCGTCTACTTCAGCGTGCTTGACGATGAATGGCCGGACGTGAAAACGCGGCTCAAGGAACGTCTTGGGAGAACCGCAGATGCGTGACGATACGATCCTGCAGCTGGAAGTCCCGCGCGCGGGCGATTTCGACCAGCTCACCGAACTGTGGGAAGGTGCTGTGCGCGCGACGCACCGTTTTCTCGATGACGCTGAAATCGCGAACCTTCGCCCGTTCGTGCGCGAGCACTACCTGCCCGGCGCGAATCTCATCGGCATTCGCGATCGCGATGACGATGGCACGTGGCTCGCCTTCATGGGTGTGTCGGGCGACGAACTCGAAGCCCTGTTCGTGCATCACGATGCGCATCGCCGCGGCATCGGCCGCCGGCTGGCGGAGCACGCGATTCACGCGCTCGGCGTGAAGCGCGTGGACGTCAACGAGCAGAACCCGGGTGCGGTGGCGTTCTACGAACGCATGGGTTTCACGGTGGCGGGGCGTTCCGAGCGCGATGGCCAGGGGCGGCCGTTTCCGATACTGCACATGCGGATGAAATGACGACCGTCGCGGGTTCATGAAGCGCTTCAGCCGATAACGGAATCCATCGAAGCTGTCTGAATGTTCTTCACTCGCGCGAATGCTCGCGAGCGCGCGCCGCGTTGTCCAGGAATCGCACCAGCCGGTTGACGTCGTGCTGGAGCAGGTTCACGCCGCCTGCAATGAATGTCCGGACCACGCCTGCTGCAATACCCATCACCACGAGAAACAGGAACATTCCCGTCGCCTGGAGCATGGTCTTCGCGAGCACGACCGGCTGACCCGCGATCGTCATGCTGCGATCAGGCGCGGCAGCCGATGACAACGCCTGCACCAGCGAGACGGCGGCAGGATCGGTGATGAAGCCGACCACGCTCGCCGCGATCCAGCATCCGCCGATTATGCCGAGTGCGAGCAGGCAGAAGCCGAGAACATTCTGAAAACGCGTCTTTCCGTTGTGATGGAAATCGTACTCGTGCATGGCGTCCTCCGATGTGCATGGAAGGCAGGGACGAGCGATTACGGCAGCGCCGTCCCTGCGCAGGCGGGAGATTCACGCTTTGAAATGATTTATTCAAGAGGTTTCGTCCGCTGCTCGCTCCCCGAGTACGGGGACCTTGTCCGCTCGCGGAGCGGCCGAGTCACTTTTCCTTGCGCGGCTGAAGGAAGCAGCCAGAAGAAAGGCTGCCTGGTCGTACGGTGACGCGTCGAAGGTTATGGGCACGGATACGCCAAATGAAGTCATCCCCGCGCAGGCGGGGATCCACGCTTTGAACAAGGAGTTTCGTCCGCTGCTCGCTACGCTCGCGGAGCGGCCGAGTCACTTTTCTTTGCTCCACCAAAGAAAGTAACCAGAAGAAAGGTCGCCTGGGTGGCTTGTCTATTCAAAGGTGACCTTCCCGAGTACGGGGCCTCGCGCGGTGCTCGGCGATAGCGGCCACGCAGACGCATCGGCAGTTGTGAAGACAGACACGTCAAACGAAGTGTCATCCCCGCGCAGGCGGGGATCCACGCTTTGAACAAGGAGTTTCGTCCGCTGCTCGCTACGCTCGCGGAGCGGCCGAGTCACTTTTCTTTGCTCCGCCAAAGAAAAGTAACCAAAAGAAAGGCGGCCCGGTCGGCTGATTGTTCATTTAAATGTGCCTGCGGTGCTCGCCGCGCGCGGGCACGCTCGGTAACTCGCCGGTCGGAACTTCGCTGCGCTCGTTCCGCCACGGGCTCGACACCCCTCGCTGCTCCGCGACGGAAATCACTCGGAATACCTCGCGATTTCCTGCTCCGCACCCGCGCTCGTCTGCGCTCCTCGGTGGCCTCCGACGGGGCCTCGAACATCCAGAAGCGAAAAACGTCTTTGCTCCGTAGACGTGTTGTGTCCAGTCAGTATTCCGTTGTCGAACCAGAACGGTTCTTTTGGCTTTCGCAAACGATATTTGCCATCAAGCCCCCGGAGTACCGGGGCTTCGTGCGCACCGGATACGCCGTCGAATATCATTGCGTCGGCGGCTTGCTGAAGACAAAAACGAAAGCCCGTTTGCGCGGGCTTTCGGTGCATCAGGCTTTGATTGTTCGGGATCTGCTGGCGAGGTAAAGCGGCGGTGCCGGTTCGCGAATGCAGTTCTTCTCGACGTCGATATCCGCATAGGTCGAGGGGAAACGATGCATGTCGCTCGCTTCGTACAGGAACACATTCATCTCCCGCGCCGCTTTCAGTCCCGCCGATGCGAGCCCCGTGATGGCGTTGACCCATTCCGTTCGTTCAGGCTCGTCCGTCGGAACATCAGCCATTTTTTCGCCGATTGCTTCCAGGGTGCCAAAGGTGACGTCCGAGCTGATAAAGAGATTGAAATCTGAAGAACGACTATTCTTATTCATGGTGATTTCCTTATTCCGATTAAGATTAGGTGATCGGGTGCTAATCACTGCTAAGGAAGGCAGCCGGCATATTTCCCGAGAGGGTCTTGTATTGCGCCGACACCCGATCAAACGTCAGTTGCTGGAAGTGATTCCTTGCGAAGTGATTAGCTCCACCTTCTTTGAAGGCAGGTGGAGCGTACTTCCAAATCTTTCGCATAAAAATGCGGGATAACCTTATTTAGGGTTCGGAATTTCTAACGCTTTATGCGTCGAATTAGGGGGCGGCATGAATTGGATAAAGACACTAGCTAGCAGAATTGGAACCGTTGTCTTTGTGCTCGCATTTCTCTTTGTCGGAATGAAAGCGTTACTGAGTGAGGGAGACGTTAGCCATCCGTTACTGTTGTTTGCACCGAATGCGGTCAATTTTGAAGGCATGTGGCTCGAAGAGGAAAATACTGACTTCGAGATGCTTCAGAATCTCGCAGCGCTTTTTGAGCACCGAGATAAGTAGGAGATAGCATGGAGTAGCGGAGCGTACTCCGCTATAAGCAATTGCGATTGCGGTGGTTGCGCCTGATCACCCTTGCGAAAAGAGCCGCGCGAAGCGCGGCTCTTCGCTTTTGCTTTTGGGCCCCGTTGGAGGCGACCGAGGACGCGAGGCGAGCGCGGGTG
>CAZRFE010000081.1:0-10694 GCA_964599565.1 uncultured Gammaproteobacteria bacterium | reverse complement strand
TGAATGGTGGCCAGGGGCAGAATCGAACTGCCGACACGCGGATTTTCAGTCCGCTTCAACGCGACTCACTGTTGCACATTCCTTCACTATTCAATCACTTATCGATTTCTTCCGTCACAGTAGCGTCCTCTTTTGCACTATTGCGTCGTCAGTTTGTCGGTAGTTGCTCGACGCTAGCGCAGCCGCTGGCCGGAGCGCTGCGCGCGTGCGGCCGCGGCTGGCGCTAGCGCCTGGCGTTGGATGAAGCGAGAACGCCACTCGTCCGATATTCGTTCGCGATGCGACCCGTCGGATCCACGGGCCACATGCGGATGATGTGTGACTTGCCCTTATACGTCGCAAGCAGGCCGTATGCGTGGCGCTCTATGTTCCAGCCGAGCGCTTCAAGCTCCTTGTCGGTGAAGCGTTCCTTCAGGTGGTATGTCGCATCGAGAACATCGATGTACGCGAAATACGTACCATTCTCGCGCGTGACCAGACCAGATAGCCGAACCCGTCCCATTTCGGCAGCGTAGTTGAAGTATTCAGCGGGATGACTGTAGAAAAGCTCTTCCTTGTCGGCGACTTCAGGTTTTGTTGGCACCGCCGGCAATGTCGCCGGCTTCAAGGGTTTGAGCGGTACAGGCTCTCTCGTTGCAGTCTGCGTCGGCCTGACAGGCGGCTCGGCCACTTTACTCACAGTGATCGGCGTTGTGTCCTTCGCTGCAATGCCCTTGTCGAAGAAGTTCAGAAGAAAGTTGATCGCAAAGATCATGGCAATCGCGAATGCAGGTAATGCGTACTTGAATCCTGCCGTGTTGAACAGGTTCGCACGCTTGTCCTTATAGTTTGCGGTGTTCGTCGTCCCGTCGTCGTGTGATTTATAGAGGCCGAAGTATTTCTTTTCGTACTTGCCCTGCCCGCTCGATATCTTAGTGAATTTTTCCGGCACCTTCGCGACGTATACCGTCCAGGTATAGCGATCTTCCATGCCGATCGTGTCGAGCTTGGTGAAGGTCACCTTCTGCTTCACGCGGCGTTTCCACGTCGCATGACAGTCGCGTAAATCTTGGCCCAGTGCGACGACATCTATACCGCGGTGACGGTGCTCCGTCACAAAGACAGTCATCTCCTTAGAGAGCGGTTGGCGCACGGAGGGAAAAAAGTTTTGTAGCTCGTCGATAATGACAAGGCTGTCATTTTCGACGTGCCGATGAATTTCCGTTACTTGTTCGGCTTCGATCTGGGTAAGCAGCATGCGAACGATCGGTAGTGGTATGCCGGTTACTTCTGCCCACTTTTCGTGGTTGAGTCCTTTGATATAGGCGAAGACCTTTCGCCCGCTCTTGATGGCCTGCAATGCGTGGCGAACGCAGGCATCGTAGCTCTTGCCGGATCCGGGTAGGCCTTCATTGAAGATGATGGCCATTTACCACTGTCCCAATGTGACGAGCTTACGAAGGAGCCGAAACGAGAGACCAGCGCCGAGCAGCGCGATTGCATTCGCGAATCCAGACCGCTGTACGAAGTAGAGAATGCCTGGATCGATTCCGTTGAGGTAGAAGCCGAGATCCTGCGTGATGAATGCAGGAACGGGAATTGTCTCAAGCACCAGCGCGACGCCATCGAGAAGCGCTTCGAAGATATCGACGGGAAGGTCAGCAAAGAACTCGGTGAAGTCGTTCCAGATGCCTTCCGCCCATGCCTTGAAGTCATTCCAGATGTCGATGATGAAATCCATTTCTCACCTCAGAGGAAAGCCCAGCGGAACGCTGTGAAGCCAGCTATAGCCAACAGGATGGCTGAGACGATCGGCCATAGGCTTTCCATGAAAGACGAACACTGCACGTCCATCTGCAAGCTGCCAATCAGGGGGACGTCTGCTGTCCAGATCGGACAACCGCCAGCGGCAATCGTGATGTCGAAAAAGCCATTCGCTGCCGCTATAAAGGGCGCGTTACCGGTACGTTGCGAGAATGCCTGCAACACAGTGCCGAATGTCTTGTCGTCATCCGGCGTATACCAATCGTCGGGTCCACCGGGCGTGTAGCTCGGATCGCAGGTCTCGCCTTCCGGACACGGCTCCTCGAGAGGATCTTCCGCATCGTCATCATCGCCGCCGTCATCGCCTCCCCCTCCATCGTCACCGCCATCGGCGCCGCCACCCGGTGGAGTACCGCCGCTGCCACCTCCTCCGTAGTACGGCAACGGTTCGTTCCCATTGCCTGGCGTGATTTCCAAATCCGGTTCCAACGGTGTGCCGTCTTCGTTTTGCGGGAGATCTTCTTCCGGTGTATTCACGCCGCAGATTGTTGAGCCGTTCGGCGTGGTCGCACAGCCATCGTCAGGAACGGTGTCAATGCAAACATACTCTCCGTTAACTTCGCCGCAGTTCGGCCCGGTGTCGTCACCGAGACAGAACTGCACGCCGTTGAAGTCAGTGCAGTGATCACCGGTTTCGTCCGGCGGAGTTGCGGCTACCGGATCACCACCGTCTGGGCATTGCGCTCCGGTCGTCGTCCATGAGCCGAAAATGTTTATCAATTCTCCGCTACCGTCGTCCGGCATAGCGGCAATCAAGTCATGCTCAAGAAGGCAGCCGTTGTGGCACGCAATCGGAGAGCTGGAGCTTCCGTAGAACGTTTCGCCTGCCTCACACTGTGGTGTTGCAACACATCTCCAGCTGAGGTCGAAGGAAGTCTGCCCCGTACCTCCCCATGGCAACGAGTAGGTGACCTGACAACGAAAAGGATCGCCTGCCGAATTCGTTAGTACGGAGACTCCCACACCGGGGAAATCCTCTTGCGGTGTCGCCCAACTCCCGTTCTCCATCGCGTCAGCGCATGCAGCGCCAGCGCTGGTGAACTGCCCGACGTTCTGCGCGCCATATTTCCACGACCACACCACCACTTCGCCGTCGGGACAACTTATTTCCGCTATAACCGCGAACGGCAGGAGGCCACAGGTAACGATTACCCTCGCTACGACGTCGCGAAACCTTGAACTGCGGCCCATGCGCACACCACACCGAGTAGAAAAGTTGCGAGAAGAATGATCATGAAAGTACAGGGGGCCTTTCAGCCCCCTGTTGCTTCAGCCACGGAACCAGCCGATGACCTTGGTGTATCCCCACCTGGCGAACCCGGGGAGCACCTTGAGGGCAGCGATAGCGGTGAGCGCAGCCATGATGGTAGTAACGTCAATTGCGGTCGTGATTGCAGAAAAGTCCATTTAGCTTTCTCCTTCTTCTTTCGTTGCAAAGTTGATAACCAGCTGGTACGCCCATGCCACGAGATAGCAGATCAGTGGCAGTGAGAATCCAGCCGTAAACGCCTGCTGTATATCTTCCGGCACCGCTGTCCAAAGCGCGGCGCTGGCAAGAATCTGGTTGTAATCATCGGCGGAGAGCAGCTGATATGACGTGCAGGTATCGGGCGATTCGCCTGTAAAGCTAACGTCTCCGTCGAATTCAATCTGCACGCAGTCCGCCGCCATGGCCTCTACAGCAGGCAGGCAAATCAAGGTCATAGCGACGGCTGCGAGCAGAATTCTCATATCAGGAAGCCTTGGCCTGCGGTGCTGCAGCCTGTGTCGCGGCAAGCGGAACCAGCTGGAGCTTTCCGAGCATGACTTTCTTGTCGTTCACGTAAAGGGAATGCGCGACGTCAAGCTTGTACTTCCCGGGTGAATACGGCTTCTCGTCACCGAAGTGAACAACCTCGATTTCTTCCGGGTAACGTCTGCCGGGCATGGTGACGTAACCGGTCTGAATCGTCATTTCGTAAGGCTTACCGGACTTCTTGCCGACGCCGTCTTTCTTCACGTGTTCGCCCGCATGAAATTCGATGATGATGTTGTCTTGAAGGTTCATTCCATTTACCTCGTTTTAAGCTGCTAACAACTCCTGCCAGCTCGTGACAGTCCGTGCCTCTATGATGCGACGACGAAGCGGCACAACTTCGCCAGCGCTGATATCCGCATCACCGAATCCGGCGGCACGGAGTATTTTCAGATTGCGATACCACGTTGAGCGGTTGGTGAAGCTTCGCGCTCTCTCCCAACCTTCCGACTGAATGAGCAACCACAGCGCGTACGCGGCGCGTGCGCGGCCCTCTGTTTCTGCTGCGTCCTGAATTGCGTTGTATGCGTCTGCATCGGTTTTCATTTCTGCACCTCCGATCATTCGACCGAAGTAACTTTCCCATTCACTTCGGAGGTCTTCTGCTGTGAGTTGATACCAGGGCTTTTCATGCCGCTTGAAAAAATGGCGTGCGAGTTTCAGCTCGAGGCGAAGCACGCGGTTTGCTGATTCGATTTCTGCTTCGGAGTACGGACGGCCGTTGTAGTCGCGGCGTTTCATGAGGTAGCTCAGGTGCGGGCCCTTGGCGTAAGCCTTGCCGCTGCGGAGCGTGCTGCTCGCGGACCAGTAGACGGAGTCTCCAGCCTGCTGGCTGACTCGATATCGCCCGCCTTCGCAATCACGCAGAATCCTGAGTGCGTCTCGCACTTCGTTGAGCGAGCCCAGCAGCAGGTTCCCTGTGACGTCCACGCGCGTGAGCGTCCATTTGTCTGCCGACATGGGCAGCACGACGCCTATCTGTGCACTGATGAAGCGGACCATGTGGCGCAGGCAGCCGATGAGGTCGAGGCGTGCGGCGGCTCCGCTCGCGAATACCGCGTCGCCGTCACCGATGACGCGACCTGGGCTACCCATGACGTAGACGCCGCCGCCGGTGGCCTTGAATGCAATCTGATGCGAGTCAGAACGTATCGAGTCCCATGCGGAGGTTTCCCATTTCACATCGCCGGTTTTCGGGCAGTAACGCGCGATGCGGTCCGCCTGCGCGAGGAGGAAGCGCGCAGTACCCTCGTTGAGGTGGGTGAGGTCGAGTCGGGCGGTGAGCCAATCAACGAGCATGAGTCTCACCCATGAGACTAAGTCCCGGTGTTACTATTAGCGGGACTTGACCGCCTTCGGCGGCCACGACCACCCTTCTGTTCACGCCCACGATCCGACCGCAAACACACGACACGCCGATCACGCCGGCGATGGCGGACGGAAACCCCGGAATCGAAAATATGTGCTTGCAGTTCTTGCAGCGCAGCCAGCGAACGTGTCCCTTGGTGCCACGCGCGTAAACGTCAACAACGCGCACCCGATCCGCGCCGAAGGTCTCGCGGAAGTCGTCGACGAATGCGGCGAAGTCTGGAAAACGCTGCCGATTCTCGGCAGCGTTGGTAGTTGAGCGAGTGGCGTGAGCAATGCGCATCGTTCAGGTACGCCAGAAGCTCATGCCGAAGACTTCGGCCTGCCATCGCAAGCGCTCGACCCAGTCGTACTGGCTGAGCCTTGTCGCAAGGTGGTGGCTCCCCGTTTTCGGTGAGGGGACCTCACCTGTACCGGGGAGCTTTAACGAGTTTGAAGCGGATGAGACGCCCGGGCACCGCCGGTGTGCGAGCTTCTTGCCAGGGCATCTCACCGCTACCCGTGTTGCCGTACGGGCGGACGTTTCCGGGAGGGCGGACTTGGTTGGAGCGTCCATCCTTGGCCTCCCGGTCATACTTCCCACTCCTCTTCGCACTGTTTTGACAGCGCAACGAGGTTGATAAGGCGATGCCGCCCTAACTTCAGCGTGGGGAGATAGCCTTTGTTGATCATGCCGCGGAGCACGCCCTCGTCGAGCCCGGTGAGGCCCGCGAAACGTTCACGCGTCATGAGAGGAATCTGGACTGAGACCGGGAATACCGGCACTTCGTGTGGACGCTCCATGTCCGCTAAACTCCCTTTGTTGCACAGTAGTGCACTATGTTGTGCGGTAGTGCCGGGTACTATAGCACCCCTATGACTCAAGAATATTCCAATCGATGGAAATGTCAACAATCAACGAAAGGATTCGAATCCTTCGCGAAAGCACGGGAATGGGCCGAACGCTGTTCGCGCGAGAAGTTGGCCTGAAAGAAGGCACGCTCAAGGATATGGAGAAGACGACGAAGAAGCCAGGCGCGGACATTCTCGCGGCACTCGCCGTCAAGTACCCGCAATACATGATCTGGATTCTGACCGGAACAACGGATGCGAAGGCCGGACACATCAGTCCGGAGATCGAAGACGTCACACAAAAATTAGGCGTGGGATCGCCGGCTGGCAGATCGCGGAAAAAGTAATCGCGCGTTGGCAGCTACAGGGAAGGAGGGATAGATGAAAACGGCATTACAAGTTGCCTTGGGAATCGTTATCGCCGGTGTTGTGCTCTTCGTCGGAAAGCTTTTCTTCTGGGGATGGTTTCTTTCGCTCGTCGCGCAAGACATGCAGCAATCGGCTGATCGTGCTGTTCATCAGTTGAACAAGCAGCATCGCGAATTGCAGCAATCAATTCCTCAGTATCGAACGGTCACTGAAGTGATCAAGCCGAAAAGCATTCGCGAGTGCCAGGCGATTTACGGACAGGAAGTCAACGAGACGATACGCAGCTGCATGGAAGGTTCAGTGTTGACGGTGCAGATTAATTCGAAGACCGGCGAGCGAGAAATTCTTAGACGCGAGAAGTACTACCACCTCGAAAGACAGAATGTTATGTAACCCTCGAAAGATAACAAAGCGTGAGCATCTAAGCGATGAATAAAAAGGCAGAAATAAGCCCTACCTGCGAGGATTCCGGACAACTATTGGAGAACCGCAGCCAATATGTCATTGCTACCGCTGGTTTCTATATTCGTCTCGACGAAGACTTGGACGCAAACTCATACGAATCAAAATTGTCGTCTGAACTCGCGAAAATATCCAACATAGACGACTTCCACTTCAGTTCATCCTATGAAAAAAATCGTGACGATGATTTAGACGTTCCCTTCAGCGAAGGTGGGCCAACGATAAACGTCCCTTACAATTTCAAGTATACCTTTAATCTTCAAATACCCTTTGAGGACGATAAAAGCGGAGACTTGAGAACCGAAGGAGATGAACAAAACGAGCTATTTTCTATAACGGTAATGTGCATAGCAGGTTGTCCGGTTGCTACGATATTCCCCGTATACACACGCGTCGAATTCGATTCCACCTCCCAGATGGCGGATCACGTAATTACGTTTTTAGAGTTTGCAATTAAAGACGCATGTGACGGCCTATCTCTGGAAAAGAAAAAATACAGCACAAACGTTATCAACTTTAAGCTCCTCCCTAAGTCAAAGACATCCTCTCGGTTGGCGAACAATGAATCAATAAGTTCGCCTAATGAAGCAATAAGCAGCGACGTCGTCATATTGGAAGTTCTTGATAATGAACGCCACATGTCATCTCAAATTAGTGAATTCATTGACAACATAGTCTTCGAAGCCTGGGCTGTTCACGCTGTTGTGGCTGGTGACGCTAGAACAGGTTTTCTTTGGGTAACTCTCAACGAGAAGCTACAACATTTCAACGCTCTTGAGTCTCAGGCGTGGTATAGGCAGGCGCTTTCGTTTCCTTTTCTACGAAAACGTAATCTTCAGAAGTTATTTCGAGCTGTTGCAAGAATTGAAATTTGGAAAGTACTACTTACAAACAATACTGATGCAATCCGTACTGCCATATTTAACCCAAACAACCAACACTTCGCCATTGATGCCTTTGAAGAGTATTATCAGCGCGCTAAAGAAGGGTGCAGTACGGCAAGCGTTTTGAACGCTCTTCAGATTGAAAAAGACTTTTATCAAGCAGCTTCATCAAATTGGACCTCCATTGTTAGCGCTCTTCTCGGCGCTATTGTAGCTTTACTATTAACCTAGGCTCATAGCGATGATTGCCAAGGACGGCAAGAAGTGGAAAGTCGATATTCAGCCAGGCGGTCGCAAGGGTCGCCGGATCAAGAAATTGTTCGACTCGAAATCCGAAGCGCAACGCTTCGAGCAGCTAATAATTTCGAAACACGCCGCCGGCCTCGAGTGGAATAGATCGCGGCGAGATGTTCGCAAGCTTTCAGAGCTGATTTCTCGTTGGCACGTACTTCATGGCGTTTCGCTGAAGGATGGCGATCGACGCCGACGCATCATGTTGCAACTTGCAGAGTCGATGGGCGACCCGGTTGCGTCGTCGTTTACTTCAGGTCTGTATTCCGCGTTCCGTCAGCAGCGGATACAAGATGGCATTTCCCCTTCCACTGCGAATCACGATCTTGCCTATTTAAAGGCGCTGTTCAATGAGCTCGATCGCCTGGGCGAATGGCAAGGTGAGAACCCGTTAAAACGCGTTCGCGCAATTCGTGTGGATGAGCGCGAGTTGACGTACCTCACGACGGAACAAATCAAAGAATTGCTGGTTGCGTTGGAAGCTAGCCGCAACAAAGATGCGCTTCTTGTCGCGAAGCTTTGCCTGGCTACCGGTGCCCGGTGGTCAGAAGCTGAAGGTTTAACAGCCGACCGGCTCTTTCCCGATCGTGTCGTCTATTCGGGCACGAAGAGCGGGAAAGTGCGTGTGGTTCCGATTTGCACATCCATGTATCGGGATCTTCGAGTGAAAAATTCCGGTCGGCTGTTCCTGTCCTGTTACGCCGCTTTTCGAAAAGCCGTTGAGCGCGCGAAGATCGAACTTCCCGAAGGTCAGATGGCCCACGTCTTGCGCCATACGTTCGCGAGTCACTTCGTCATGAACGGTGGTGACATCCTCACATTACAGAAGATTCTCGGTCATTCTGATTTGCGGATGACTCTGCGCTATGCTCATCTCGCGCCGAATCATCTGCTTCAAGCACCGTTGCTTAACCCGCTAGCCCGTCTAACCTCGCCCACAACAATGCAAGCAGGCTGAACGTTTGCACGCTGTGTCGGACCGGCATCAATCATTCGCCATGTTGATGAGTGAGAACCGCGCGTAGCCACCGGCAGTGATAATTTAGCCGAGCATCGGCATCCCGACTAGGAGAGCCACAACGAGACTTATTAGCGCCACGGCGAAAGGCAGATACAAATCCGTAACGTCCTGTTGTTTCACTACGACTGTCCATACAGAGGCCAATATCTGAAGCGCGTGACGCCTCAACGGAAAGTCCGCTTGTGCGCTATACCCCGTCGAATCTTTATGATCCACATTGCATATGACTTGATCTTTTCCATTCTGAAAGAAAGTTATAACTCTGTTCTTGTTGATCTTGTACGTCCTAACTGCGTTCTCGCCAAATTCATTACGACTAGGCTCGTAATACAGCTTCCCAAACCTACCCACCCTCGCCGAAAACTCTGACCAAAATCTATCAACAACGCGTTTATCGCCAAGTTCGGCAAAGTACTGGTAATACCGAAGGAGCGCATAGAAAAAAAAGATCCAGACGAAAACGATGACGACTTCCGGGTTATTCACGTCGGAATCGAAAAACGGGAATTTGAGAGACTTGATCGAAGGTTTCCCGATAGAGAAGAACAGAATAATCAAGGACGCGACGAAAATGTTCCGTCGTTGCCGTATCAATCCCTGTGGCAGTTCTCGTGGTTCCTTATTCGCCGAAGCAATGCCGCTCATGCGCTTGCCGAGTCTTTTTCTATCTGCGTTTCTGCACTTTTCGCTGGTTGACGTTCAGTGATGCTGTAAGCATCGAAATTATAGAAATGAAATGTCACGATGTGCTGAATAGCAATTGTAAGCATCAGGGGTTTTGAGGATTTGGAGCCCGGGTTCAGTGTCGATTCATTAAGCGGCACCATCTCGCCGGTCTTTTCGTCGTTCCGAATATACGGCGTCGTCCAGACGATCTTCCCCTTCGCGTCTCGCTGCCCCGAGACAATCGGCATAAACGTAATCGTTTCCTTATCGGAGTCCGGACCAGGCATCTCTGTTGCTTGACCGATGTACACCTTCCCGTTTGCAAGGCTGAAAATCATCGGCCGACGTTCGAGCATGCTTTCGAGCATTAATAACGACAACTCGTCTGTGTCTTTGTATAGCGCCCGGAGCGATTCGAGAAATCGACTCGGCTTTTTTACAAACCACTTATTTACTAGTCGCCTCAGGATGAGGGTGAATGGGATTGAAGCGAAAACGACAATATAGATATAGGTTTCGGTCAGCTGAAGCTTAGCTGTCGAAAAGTGTGGCCAAATGAATTTGTCACGGAGAAAAATTACATCGAAGAACACGACAAACGCGTTCGCAACGATCAGGAGAACGTAAAGCGACAGACTAATCCAAGCCCCGTGCAGAACGGCAGCAAAATACAAACGGTTGCCATCCGTCCGCTTGTAGTGCCAACGCAAAGGGAAATAGCCGTCCGCCCAGAGCCAACCGGCAACGACCAAAAGAACGAGGCTGGGAACTAAAGGGAAATCCATTCCCGTGACGACTACTAGCTCGCCTTTTTATACGGAAGGGTGTGCTCGACGACCTTCCTACGAACTAGATCAAACGCGTCAATCAAGAATGTTGACGGATCAATGCTAAGCGAACCGCTGCTCGTAACCGTGAAGCGGGTACCGTCCGTGCCTTCTACTGTCACATCACCTGACTTTTCGATCGTCGCCGAAAAAATGCTGTCGAGGTCGAGATGCTGATCAGTGTTGTTGTTCATGCCTAGCCCTCCGTGATGGAAATAGTATGAGGACAGAGCTACCAAAAGACAAACTGTAGGACGCGTCGGAATTCTGTCGGAAGCTGTAACAAAAAAAGGACCCCGGGTGCCCGTAAGTCCTTGATTTTATGGTGGCCAGGGGCAGAATCGAACTGCCGACACGCGGATTTTCAGTCCGCTGCT
>CAZRFE010000080.1:0-11495 GCA_964599565.1 uncultured Gammaproteobacteria bacterium | reverse complement strand
CCGCCGTCGAGCAGCTCGGCGCCGAATTCCTCCGCGGCGACTTCATAGCCCCACTTGCGGAACGCGCCTTCCGTGAACTTCATGATGTTGCCCTTGTGCACCAGCGTCACCGAGTCGCGGTCATGATCGATCGCGTACTGGATCGCCTTGCGCACGAGACGCTTCGAGCCGAACGCGGAGATCGGCTTCACGCCAAGGCCCGCGCCTTCGAAGAAGTCCGCGCCGAGTTCCTTGCGCAGGAATTCCGCGAGCTTCCTGTTCTTCTCGGAGCCGGATTCGTACTCGATCCCCGCGTAAACGTCCTCGGTGTTCTCGCGGAAGATGACGACGTCGATGTCTTCCGGCTTCTTCAGCGGGCTCGGAATGCCCTTGTAGTACTTCACCGGGCGCACGCAGGCGTAAAGGTCGAGTTCCTGGCGCAGCGTGACGTTCAGCGAGCGCATGCCGCCGCCGACCGGCGTGGTGAGCGGACCCTTGATGGAAACGACGAGATCCTTGAGCGCGTCCTTGGCTTCCTGCGGGAAGAAGTCGCCGTCGTACATCGTCGACGCCTTCTCGCCCATGAAGATTTCACACCAGTGCACCTTGCGCTTGCCGCCGTAGGCCTTCTCGATGGCGGCGTCCCAGATCCGAAGACATGCCGGCGTGATGTCGACACCGATGCCGTCGCCTTCCACGTAACCCAGGATCGGCTGCTCGGGAACAGCGAGCTTGCCGTCCTTGACGGTGATCTTCTCGCCACCGGCAGGAAGCTTGATGTGCTTGTAAGCCATTGAAATCTCCGGTTTTTCTGGATGTGTCTTCAAGGGGATTCGTACGGACCGCAGGGGAGCGGCGGCCCGGAAAGGCGCGAATTATACAGGAATCGGACGCACGCCGCGCCGCGCGGAAACCACGGCGCGGCCGCTCGACGCTGCCAGGTCAGGCGAATCCGCGCGCGATGCGGATCATGGTGGCAAGGCTCGCCTCGACATCGTCATCCGTGGTCGCCCAGGACGACACCGAGATGCGCATCGCGGCCCGCCCCTGCCAGACCGTGCCGCCGGCCCAGCACGTCCCGTCTTCCTGGACGGCCGCGATCACGCGCCGCGTACGGGCATCGTCGCCGAAGGAAACCAGCACCTGGTTCAGCACCACGTCGTTCAGGATTTCGAAACCCGCATCGGTGAGTCCCGCCGCGAAGCGCCGCGCCTGCGCGCAATTGCGCTCGACCATCGCGATGAGCCCCTGCCGGCCGAGCGCGCGAAGCGCCGCCCAGATCTCGACGCCGCGCGCGCGCCGCGAAAGCTCCGGCGTGTACTGCCACGGTTCGCGTCCGCCGCCCTGCACGAGATACGCCGCGCTGCCGGCGAGCGCTGCGGGCAGCGCGGCGGGATCGCGCGTGAACACGATGCCGCTGTCGTACGGCACGTTCAGCCACTTGTGTCCGTCCGTCGCCCAGGAATCCGCGCGCTCAATGCCCTGTGCCAGCGCGGAAAGCGACGGGCAGGCGCGCGCCCACAGCCCGAACGCAGCATCCACGTGCACCCACGCGCCGCTGCCCCGCACGCGCTCGCAGATGTCATCGACGGGATCGAACGCGCCGGTGTTCACGTTGCCGGCCTGCGTGCAGACGATGGCCGGGCCTGTGATCGCGGGCAGCGCGTCAGCGCGCATGCGGCCCTGCCCGTCGACCGGTACCGTCAATACGCGCTGGCTGCCAAGCCCGAGCATGGTGAGCGTCTTCTTGATGCTCACATGCACTTCCTCGCCGACGATCACGCTGATTTCCGGCGCGCCGTACAGGCCGCGTTCCGCGACGTTCCAGCCTTCGCGCATCAACAGCGCGTGCCGCGCGGCGGCGAGCGCACAGAAGTTCGCCATGGTGTCGCCACTCACGAAACCCGCTGCCGTTCCCGCCGGCAGTTCGAGCAGGTCCACCAGCCAGCGGGTGGCGACTTCCTCGAGCTTCGCGGCGATCGGCGATGCAACCACCAGGCCCGCGTTCTGGTCCCACGCGCCAGCCAGCATGTTCGCTGCGAGCGCGGCGGGCAGCGAGCCGCCGATGACAAAACCGAAGTAACGGCCGCCCGCGTTCCCGATCGCCGCCGGGCTGCCGTGTTCATCGAGCTCGGCAAGCACGTCCATCGCCGGCAAGGGCGCATCGGCAAGCGGCTGGTCGAACGCGCGCAGACCCTCGAGCGCTGTGGTGTCCGGCGATACGCGACGCGTCTTCAGGTCTTCGAGAAACGCCGCCGCACGGCGCGCGGCGTCCGCAAGCAGGACGTCACTCATGGTGTTTCCTCTCAACGATGTGCCGCGGGATGCGGCGGTATTCCGGTTTCCTTCCACGAGCGGTAGTCGGAAAGAATCTGCGCGTGATCGAACGCAAGTGCCGGCGGCGAGAGCGGATCGAACGCGCGTGCGTCGCGCGCGTCGTCGCTGCCCCGCGGCTGTCCGCTCGCCGCGGCAACGAAGACAACCGACGCGGTATGTCCGCGCGGATCGCGCTGCGGGTCCGAGTACACGCCGAGCAATGCATGCAGGCTAACGTCAAGTCCCGTTTCCTCGCGTGCCTCGCGCACCGCCGCCTGCGCCACCGTCTCGCCGACATCCACGAACCCGCCGGGCAACGCCCAGCCGAATGGCTCGTGCGCGCGTTCGATCAGCACGATGCGCGCATCGGGCAGTTCGATGATGACGTCAACCGTCAGAAGCGGTGTCTGTGGTCCTTGCATGCGTTCCTCCGCAACGGGCGACAGTGTAGACGATGGCGGTGAATCCACTCATTGATTTTCCCGGTGTCACCACAAGGTCATGCCATCCCGTTTTCATCTTCGAGGTGTGTGACATGAGCGGAGAATCTCAGCGAACCCAGGATCACGAGAAGATCCGGCAATGGGCGGAAGAACGCGGTGGCCGACCTGCGACCGTGAGCCGCACGAAAGCGAGCGGCGAGCCCGGCGTGCTGCGCATCGATTTCGAAGGCTACAGCGGCGAGGACTCGCTGGAAGAAATTTCCTGGGACGAGTTCTTCGAGAAGTTCGACGAGAAGAATCTCGAATTTCTCTACCAGGAGAAGACGAGCAGCGGCGCGCCGAGCCGGTTCTTCAAGTTCGTGAAGCATTGATGAGCGACGGGAGCGGTTTCAGCCGCGATTCGCTGTCGCATCAACGTTTGCGGCGAGACCGCTCCGGCAACCATTCTGTGTTAAAACGCGGGCATGCATATCTGGGTCGACGCCGACGCCTGTCCGAACGTCATCAAGGAAATCCTTTTCCGCGCGGCGTTGCGCACGAACATCCCGCTGACGCTGGTCGCGAACCATTTCCTGCGCACGCCGCCCTCGCCGCTGATCCGCGCCGTGCAGGTCGAAGGCGGGTTCGATGTCGCGGACGACTTCATCGCGCAAAACTGCAAACCGCGCGATCTCGTCATCACCGCGGACATTCCGCTTGCCGCGGCCGTGATGAAGAACGGCGGCCACGCGCTCAATCCGCGCGGCGAGTTCTACACCGATGACAACATCCGCGAGCGCGTCGCGATGCGCAACTTCATGGACCAGATGCGCGCAAGCGGCATCCAGACCGGCGGTCCGCCCGCACTCGACAGCCGCGACAGGCAGAAATTCGCCAATGCACTGGATGCGTTTCTCGCAAAGGCATCAAGCTGACATAAGGCCAGCGCGTTCATCCTTCCCTTCATCGCGACAGGTATCACGCCGACATGCAGGCATCCTGCACGCACCGGCCATGCGCGGTTTACCGCGAACTCCGCATATCAACGCGCGCGCCGACGCGATTAGCTATGCATGACAGGGTCGCGCTCCGCGACGAACGTCGATAAGGAGGATTTCATGCTGGGTTGGGCAATCGCCTTTTTCATCATCGCGCTGATCGCCGGCGTACTCGGATTCACCGGAATCGCATCGGCAGCCGCGGGAATCGCGAAGATCCTTTTCTTCATCTTCCTGGTGCTGTTCGTGCTTGCGCTGATCTTCTCGATATTCGCCGGCAAGAAGCTCACATAGGCCGCGCCGTCAGCCGCGCTCCTTGAAGCGGATGATGTGCCGCCGCTGTTTCTTGTCCGGCTTCCTGTCGGGATGCGGCGCTGACTGGCGCAGCAGCCTGCGCATCGCCGCGCCCTCTTCCCGCGCCGTGCGGCTTTCCGCCGTTTCCGTGTAAAGCGTTTCCGCGACGCTCGCCGGTCCGCGCTGCGCGCTCAATGCATTCACCGTCACGGCGAAACGCTGCTCTCCCTTCGTGATTTCCAGGCAGTCGCCCGGCATGACATGGCGCGAGGGTTTCGCGCGCTCGCCGTTCACATGCACCTTGCCGCCGGCAACGGCATCCTGCGCAAGCGCGCGCGTCCTGAAGAAGCGCGCGGCCCAGAGCCATTTGTCGAGGCGGACATTCGCGGCAGGCTGATCCATCGGCGCATGGTAGCGGAAAAGAAAGTGGCGAGTGACGGGCGGCGCAGCGCAACTGCTATAATTGCGGCCTTTCACCGATCCGACCCGCCTTCGACACCGACAGGAGCGCCCCGTGACCCAGGCTTTCATCCAGCATCTTCGCGACGAACTCGCCGCGCTTCGTGAAGCGGGCCTGTCCAAGGACGAGCGCGTGATCGTCTCGCAGCAGCAGGCGGACATCGAAGTCGCCGGCGGCGAGCATGTGCTGAATTTCTGCGCGAACAATTACCTTGGGCTTGCGAATCATCCGGATCTCATCAAGGCAGGCCAGGACGCGCTCGCGGAGCACGGTTACGGCATGGCGTCGGTGCGTTTCATCTGCGGCACGCAGGACGTTCACAAGGAACTGGAGAAACGCATCTCCGGTTTCCTCGGCATGCAGGACACGATTCTCTATTCCTCGTGCTTCGATGCGAACGGCGGACTGTTCGAAACGCTGCTTTCCGAGGAAGACGCCGTCATTTCCGACGCGCTGAACCACGCCTCGATCATCGACGGCGTGCGGTTGTGCAAGGCGAAACGCTACCGCTACGCGAACAACGACATGGCGGATCTCGAGGCGAAGCTCAGGGAAGCGCGCGACGCCGGCGCGCGGTTCACGCTGATCGCGACCGACGGCGTGTTCTCGATGGACGGCTACCTCGCGAACCTCGGGGCAATCTGCGATCTCGCGGAGAAATACGGCGCACTCGTGATGGTGGACGACTCGCACGCCGTCGGCTTCATGGGCGAGCGCGGCCGCGGCACGCACGAACATTGCGGCGTGATGGATCGCGTGGACATCATCACCGGCACGCTCGGCAAGGCGCTGGGCGGCGCATCCGGCGGTTACACGTCCTCGCGTCATCCCGAGATCATCGACATGCTGCGCAACCGCTCCCGCCCCTATCTCTTTTCCAACACGCTTGCACCCGTGATCACCGCCGCGTCCATCCGCGTGCTGGACATGCTGGAAGGCGGCGCGGGCGATGCGCTGCGCACGAAACTCTTCGCGAACGCGAAACGCTTCCGTGCCGGCATGCAGACGCTCGGCTTCGAGCTGCTGCCCGGCGAGCACCCGATCATTCCCGTGATGCTTGGCGATGCGAAGCTCGCGAAGGAATTCGCGAACGCAATGTTCGCGGAGGGTGTGTACGTCGTCGGTTTCTCGTTCCCCGTCGTGCCGAAAGGCCAGGCGCGCATCCGCACGCAGATGTCGGCGGCGCACGAACCCGAACACATCGATCGCGCCATCGAAGCGTTCGGGAAGGTCGGAAGAAAGCTCGGCGTGATCGGAAAGTAATTCGTCACCTTGTCAACGTGCATTATTTCAGCGAGCGAAACGCAACATGAAAGCACTCGTAAAAGCCAGGGCCGAAGAAGGCATCTGGATGCAGGACGTCGCGAAGCCGGACTTCGGCCCGAACGATCTGCTGATCCGCGTGAAGAAGACCGCGATCTGCGGCACCGACATACACATCTATAACTGGGATGACTGGGCGAAGAAGACGATTCCCGTGCCGATGACCGTCGGTCACGAATTCGTCGGCGTGGTCGAGGCGATCGGCAGCGAAGTGCAGGGCTATGCCATCGGCGACCGCGTTTCCGGCGAAGGTCACATCACCTGCGGCCACTGCCGCAACTGCCGCGCCGGGCAGCGTCACCTGTGTCCGAACACCGTCGGCGTCGGCGTGAACCGCCCGGGCTGCTTCGCGGAATATCTTGCGATTCCCGCGATCAACGCGTTCAGGCTGCCGGACAACATTCCCGATGAAATCGCCGCGTTCCTCGATCCGCTCGGCAACGCCACGCACACCGCGCTCTCCTTCGACCTGGTCGGCGAGGACGTGCTGATCACGGGCGCAGGCCCCATCGGCATCATGGCCGTCGCGATCGCGCGCCATGTCGGCGCGCGCCATGTCGTGATCACGGACGTGAACGAATACCGTCTCGATCTCGCGACGCAGATGGGCGCAACGCGCGCAGTGAACGTGAAGCACGAGAAGCTCGAAGACGTGATGCGCACGCTCGGCATGACGGAAGGCTTCGATGTCGGCCTCGAGATGTCCGGTGTGCCGTCGGCGTTCCGGCAGATGATCGACACGGTGCGCAACGGTGCGAAGATCGCTATGCTCGGCATTCCGCCGTCCGACATGGCGATCGACTGGAACAAGGTGATCTTCAAGGGTCTGTTCATCAAGGGCATCTACGGCCGCGAGATGTTCGAGACCTGGTACAAGATGATCGCGATGCTGCAGAGCGGACTCGACGTCACACCCGTGCTCACGCACGAGATGAAGGTGGACGCCTTCCAGGAAGGTTTTGACGTAATGCGTTCCGGCAGGTCCGGCAAGGTCGTGCTGGACTGGAGCTGACGCGCATTTACAGGATTCACACGATGAAAGTTCTGCGCGGACGCCTCACTTTACAAGGAGTCGTCCGCCCCTGGTGATGCCATGAAAAGAAAGATCGCTCCGCTCGTTCTCTCCACGCTCGCCGCGGCCTTCGCCGTTCTTGTCGCATGCGTCGAGAATCCTGTCACCGGCGAGCGCAATCTCGGCCTCGTTTCCGAGTCGCAGGAAATCGAGATCGGCCAGGCGAACTACCTGGCCACGCAGCAGATGCAGGGCGGCGAGTACGAAGCAGACCCGGAACTGACGCGGTACGTGGACAGCGTCGGGCAGAAGCTCGCAAAGGTCGCGGACCGCGACCTCCCCTACGAGTTCGTCGTGCTCAACAACGACGTGCCGAATGCCTGGGCGCTGCCGGGCGGCAAGATCGCGGTGAACCGCGGCCTGCTGGTCGAACTCGACAACGAAGCGGAGCTTGCCGCGGTGCTCGGGCACGAGATCGTGCACGCAGCCGCACGCCACACCGCACAGACGATGGAACGCGGCATGCTGCTGCAACTTGGTGTCGCCGCGGCCGGCATTGCGGCAAGCGACAGCGAGTATGCGGATCTCGCTGTCGGCGCCGGCATGCTCGGTGCGCAGATCATCAGCTCGAAGTACGGCCGCGATGCGGAGCTTGAAGCGGATCACTACGGCATGAAGTACATGGTGGAGGCAGGCTACGATCCGGATGCCGCCGTGTCGTTGCAGGAAACCTTCGTGCGGCTTTCCGAAGGGCAGGACCCTTCGTGGCTTGAAGGCCTGTTCGCGTCGCATCCGCCGTCGCAGGAACGCGTGGAGCGCAACCGCGCCTACGCCGCCACGCTGCCGGGCGACGGCACGCTCGGCAGGGAAACGTTCCAGGAAAGGACCGCGCACATCCGCAAGCTGCAACCGGCATACGAAGCGTTCAACGCCGGCCAGAAAGCGCTCGCTGAAGGCAACGGGAAACTCGCCGGGCAGAAGGCGCGCGAAGCGATGAAGATGGCGCCGCGCGAAGCGCGATTCTACGGCCTGCTCGGAAAATCGCAGCTGCAGCAGGAAGACAACGCGGCCGCGCTGGAAAGCTTCAACGGCGCCATTGAACGAAACCCCGGCTATTTCGAGTTTCGCGTCTATCGCGGATTGCTGCTCGGCGAAGCCGGCAAGCTGGATGCCGCACGCGAGGATTTCGAGAAGGCGAACCAGCTGCTGCCGACGGCGATCGCGCACGAAGCGCTGGGCGATATCGCCGTCGAGCAGGGCCGGCGCGACGAGGCGATCCAGCACTACAGTGTCGCTGCGACCTCGAACACCGAAGTCGGCCAGCGCGCTGCCGCAAAACTCCAGGCATTGCAACGCGGAATGTAGGAGCGGCGTAAGGCCGCTCCTGCATCAAGCGCCGATCGCTACGGCAGATCGCAGAAACACAGCGCGTACACGCCGCGCGGATCGTTGAAGTTCCGCAGCCGCGCGAGTTCAACGGCGAGCTGGCGAACAACCGGCAGGCGCATCACGTTCGACGCCATGTCCGCACGCAATGAAAGCCGCGGCGCGGCCGCCTGGAACATGTCGACCAGCATCCGGTCGAACACGCTCAACGCCGGTTCCTTGTAGACCACCGCGTATTCCTCGAGCCCTGCCAGCCGCGCGGCCGCGCTGACGGCCTCGTGCATCCCGCCGAGCGAATCCACGAGTTGGTGCTCCAGCGCATCGCTGCCCGACCACACGCGGCCCTGCGCAACGCGTTCCACCACGCTTGCTTCCAGTCCGCGGTGCTGCGCGACTTCGTTCACGAAGACACCGTAAAGATGGTCCACCGACGACTGCATCGCCTGCTTCACCGCGGGACTCATGGTGCGGTCGAGCCGGAACGCGCCGGCGAACGGCGTCGTGCCGACACCGTCGGTGTGAACGCCGTACTTGTTGAGCGTGCCTTCGAAGGTCGGGAACATCGCGACGACACCGATGGAACCGGTGATCGTTGTCGGCTGCGCCCAGACTTCATCCGCTGTCATGGATATCCAGTAACCGCCGGACGCGGCGGCCGTTCCCATCGAGACGACGAGCGGCTTGCCGGCATCCTGCAGCAGTTCGAGTTCGCGCTGGATGATCTCGGACGCAAACGCGCTGCCGCCGCCGGAGTTCACGCGCAGCACGACGGCGTGCACGTCATCGTCGTCGCGCAGTTCGCGGATCTGGCGCACCATGCGCTCCGCGGCGATCACGCCCGGCGGCTGGTCGCCGTCGATGATCGCGCCTTCCGCCACGAGCACGCCGATCTGCGGTTTCGTGGCGGCGTGCAGCTGCCGGCTCGCGCGCCACTGTGCGATGTACGGCTGGTAGTCGATGTGGCTGAACCCGAGCCCGCCGTTGCCGTCACCGACGAGCGCGGCGACATGCGCGAACATCGCATCGCGCGGCAACAGCTGGTCGACGAGACCGAAGTCGACCGCCGCCTGCGCGAAATCGCCGTGTGTATCGCCGCCGAGCGTTTCCGCGTAGGTCTGCACGGTGCCCTGCTCCAGCCCGCGCGCCGCTTCCACGCCCGCGCGATAGAAGCTCCACAGATCATCGAGAAACGCAGCATTCGCTTCGCGCGCTTCCTCGGACATGCCGGTGCGCGAGTACGGTTCGCCGAAGGATTTGTATTCACCCGCGTGAAACACGTTCCACTGCGCATCGAGCGTATCGAGCGCTTCCTTGAAGTAGTTCTGGTAAATGCCGTAGCCGGTGACGAACACGACGCCCATCGGATGCATGAGTACTTCGTCGGCGTGCGAGGCGACGAAGTAAGGACCCTGCGCGTAGCTGTCGCCGACCGCGATGACGCGCTTGCCGGTGGTGCGGAACCGCTCCACGGCTTCGGCCAGGTCCTGGTACATCGCAGGACCGCCGCCGATGAGATTGTCGAGATCGAGCACGAGCGCTGCGATGCGCGCGTCGTTCGCCGCGGCATCCACCGAATCGACCAGGTCGCGCAACCGCACCTGCGGAATGCCGTCGCCGATCGCCTCGTTGATCGCGCGCTCGAGTGCCTCGCCGCTGTATTCCTCCACGAGAACGCCTTCCGGCGCGAGGCGCAGCGCGCTGCCATCGACAACTTCCATCGGCTCCTTCGGCGCAAACAGGCCGGCAGCGCCCACGAACATCAGCAGCAGGAAGAGCATGAACAGGACAAAGAGAATGTTGAGCACGATGCTGCGCGCAGTGTCGAGGAACGACAGCGCCTGGCGAAACGGCGATTCAAGCTTTCGACTCATGCGGAATTTCCCGTTGATGACGTAATGAAGAGTGAATGCAGGCAATTCGACAGGCATTCAAGTGCGCGGTTCGCGCCGCCGCCCGCGCATGATGCCAAATCGGCAAACGCGGCGCGAACGCAGTGCGCAAAAAAAAAGCGCCCGGGGAACGGGCGCCAAGAGGGGCAGTGCGAACCGGCTGGGGAAGACCGGTCCGCGATGGCCTGGCCGGCGGTGGGGGAACCGCGGTCAGGCCGCTTCCGCCTGGGAGGCGGATCCGGCGGCGTCGATTTCGATGGCGACCGCAGCGGCATGCACGACCGCGGCAATGCGCACCGCGCTCTGCACGGCCTCGGCGCTGAGCTCGTGCTTGCGCACGACGCGCTCATGCGAGGCGACGCACGCGCCGCAGCCGTTGATCGCCGATACGGCGAGGCTCAGCAGCTCGAAATCGACCTTGTCGATGCCGGAGCTGCCGATGATGTTCATCCGCAGCTTTGCCGGCAGCTTCGAATACTCCTCGTTCTCGACGAGGTGCAGGAAGCGGTAATAGATGTTGTTCATGCCCATGATCGAGGCCGCACCGCGCGCGGCGTTGATCTCCACGTCGCTCAACACGTCGAACGCGGCCTCTTCGATGGCACCGGTGAGCTTCGCGTTGCGCGCGGCGTACGCGGTCGCGAGCGCGAGCATCGCGATCTGCTTTTCGCCGAGACCCGGCGAACCGGAATCCTTCAGCACGGTCGAGATGTTCAACCGGATGTCCTTCGCGAAATCCGGCACGAGGTTCTTGATGTCGTCGATGTTCATTCGTTTCTCCTGCGCGGACTGCGCCAGTCAGATCATCGCGCCCCAGGGCGCTTCGCTTCTGCGTGCAGCAGCGGGAGCTGCGGGTTTTCGTTCGGGCAAGGCGCAGCCCTTTCGAGGACCGGTCCCATGAGGACCGGAGAAAGGGCTGCTGCACAGCCTGGAGCGAAAAGACGCGCTCCCCTGCGGCTTACGCTGCGTTGAGGGTGTCTTCGCCCTGCTTCCAGTTGCACGGGCAAAGCTCATCCGTCTGCAGCGCATCGAGAACGCGCAGCACTTCATCCACGTTACGGCCGACGTTCATGTCGGTGACCATGGCGAAGCGGATGATGCCGTCCGGATCGACGATGAACGTTGCGCGCTTTGCAACGCCCGCTTCCTCGTCGAGGATGCCGAGCGACGACGACAGGCGGCGGTTGAGATCCGAGAACAGCGGGAACGGCAGATCGTTCAGCTCTTCCTTGTTCGCGCGCCAGGCGACGTGCACAAACTCGTTGTCCACGCTGCCGCCGAGCACCTGCGCATCGCGATCCGCGAACTCGCCGTTCAGCTTGCCGAACGCCGCGATCTCGGTCGGGCATACGAAGGTGAAGTCCTTCGGGTAGAAGAACACGACCTTCCACTTGCCGGGATAGGATTCGTGCGTGA
>CAZRFE010000079.1:0-11917 GCA_964599565.1 uncultured Gammaproteobacteria bacterium | reverse complement strand
CCCAGCGTGATGGCGGTGTCGAACGTGGAGAAGCCTGCGGATTCGCCGTGCTCGTCGTCGGCGACGAGGCTGTCGTTCTGCAGGTAGTAGTTGACCGAGCCGTGGAACTCGTCGCTGCCGGACTTGGTCACGACCTTCGAGATCAGGCCCGAGCCGCCGGCGTACTCGGCGGGCACGCCGCCGGTGATCACCTGCTGCTCCTGGATGATCTCGGAGTTGAAGTTCGCACCGAACGTTCCGGTCTCCGGATCCGTGACGTCGACGCCATCGAGATAGTAGAGGTTGTCGGTCGACTCGCCGGTGGCGCCGCCGATGTCGGAATAGTTCACGCCCGACTTCGACGACGGGTTGCCGGTGGGGCTCGGCTTCACGCCCGGCACCAGCTGCAGGTAGCTCTGGTAGCTGCGGCCCGTCGGCAGCGATTCCACGATGTCCAGGTTCAGCGTGGTGCCGACCTGGGCGGAGGTGGTGTCGATGGCGGCCAGCGCGGCGCCCGTGACCGTCACGGTATCCAGGCTGGTGACACCCAGCGCGTAGCCGACGCTGAGGGTCTGGTTGCTGACGACCGCCACGTTCGCGGCGCTGTTGAAGGCTTCATAACCGGACGCTTCCACCCGCACGGTGTAGTTCGTTGCCGGATCAAGGCCGTTCAGACGGACGGTACCGTCAGCCTCGGTCACACCACTTCTGGTGACAAGGCTGTCCGGCGAGCTGGCCGTCACCGTGGCACCGGCCAGCGGCTGGCCGTCGTCGCCGGTGATGGTGATGCGCAGAGCACCGGTTTCGGCCGCAAGGGCCACGCTCATGAATACTGAAAGGAACAAAACGACCGGCAACGACAATCGCCGTCCTGTCGCACGCAACGCACGGGTCAGGTTCATAACCCCCCCTCCCTTTTAATTTGACAAAAAAAACTACGTTTTTGAGGAGCTTGAACCAAACCATATTCGGGGAAACATTGCAAGGGGATTGAGGATCAAAATGGGAGAAATGTGGTGACAAAGGTGTATTTTGATGGATATTTGACCATGTAAATTCAAGAAAACTAACGCAAGTCCCTGATTTAGTACCTACTTGCCAATACAGAAATTTGAGAATATTCGACCTAATAGTTCTTCATTCCCAAATTCTCCCGTGATTTCACCGAGTTTCTGCTGCGCAAGACGAAGCTCTTCCGCGAGCAGTTCCCCCGCCCGGGAACCATGCAATGCCCGCGCACCCTGTTCGACATGATGGCGTGCGGCGGCAAGCGCTTCGAGGTGCCGGCGACGCGCAATGAACAAGTCATTGTCCTGCCCGTGGAAGCCTGCAACCCGCTTGAGATGCTCGCGAAGCAGGTCCATTCCCTTACCGCTTCTGACCGACAGGAAAATCGTTTCGCAATTCCCGTGCGAGACGATCGCTGGTGCCTCGCCGGACAGGTCGATCTTGTTGCGGATGATGGTGACCGGCTGACTGGCGGACACCGGCGCAATCTCGCGCAACGCGCCTGTCACATCGCTCGTGGCATCGACGACGAGCAGCACGCGATCGGCGCGCGCAATTTCGGTTCGCGCCCGGCGCATGCCTTCGGCCTCGACAATATCGGTGCTTTCATGCAGCCCCGCCGTATCCACGACGTGCAGCGGCAGACCGTCGATCTGTATCCGCTCGCGCAGGACGTCGCGCGTCGTGCCGGGAATGTCCGTGACGATGGCAGCATCGGTGCCGGCGAGCGCGTTCAGCAGCGAGGATTTCCCGGCGTTCGGCGGACCGGCGATCACGACCGTGAGTCCGTCGTGCAGCAGTCTTCCCTGGGTTGCGGTTGCGGTGAGCGATTCGAACTGTTCGCGCACGGCGGCGAGACGCAAGCCAAGCGCGTTGTCCGTCAACAGGTCGATTTCCTCGTCGGGAAAATCGATGGACGCTTCGACGTACATGCGCAACTGGATCAGCGATTCGACCAGCGCGTGTACGCGTGCGGAGAACTCTCCGTGCAGCGAACGAAGCGCGGCGCGCGCGGCCTGCGCGGATCCTGCATCGATGAGATCCGCAACGGCTTCGGCCTGCGCGAGGTCCATGCGATCGTTCAGGAACGCGCGTTCGCTGAATTCGCCGGGACGTGCGATGCGTGCACCGAGGGCAACCAGCCGCTGCAGGAGCAGATCGAGCACCACGGCGCCGCCGTGTCCCTGGAACTCGATCACGTCCTCTCCGGTGAAAGAGTGTGGCGCCGGAAAATAAAGCAACAGACCTTCGTCGATCACTTCGCCGTCGCCGTCGCGGAACCGGCGAAAACCGGCACGGCGTGCGCGCGGCAGCTGACCGGCAACATGCGCTGCGATATCGACGGCTGCCGGTCCGGAAAGCCTCACCACACCGATGCCGCCGCGTCCCGCGGGTGTGGCGACGGCGGCGATGGTTTCAATGTTTGCGCCGGACGCTGGCATACGCGTTGTTTCCCACTGTATTCGATGTTTCGGGCCGTTATTCTAGCAGCGCGGTTGTTGATAACCCCGGAGGCTGGCGGAATGAACCAGGAACGCGTGACGTTCGAGAGCCGTGAAGGACATGGGCTTTCGGGCGTGCTCCACAGGCCGGACGGCGAACCCGCCGCGTGGGTGCTGTTCGCGCACTGCTTCACGTGCACGAAGAACGTGAAGGCCGCGGTGCATGTCAGCCAGGCACTTGTCGACCATGGCTTTGGCGTGCTGCGTTTCGATTTCACGGGCCTCGGAGAGAGCGAAGGTGAATTCGCCGACACGACGTTTTCCTCGAACGTCCAGGATCTTGTGAGCGCGGCTGACTATCTTGCACGCGAGTACCGTGCACCTTCTGTGCTCATCGGGCATTCGCTGGGTGGCGCGGCAGTACTGCGTGCTGCGCACCAGCTGCCGGGCGTCGACGCCATCGCAACCATTGCAGCACCGGCAGATCCCGCGCATGTGCGTCGCCTGTTCAGTGATGACGCGGAACGCACGATCAAGGAACGCGGCGAAGCGGAGGTGCGCCTGGCAGGACGGCCATTCATCATCGGCAAGGCGTTCGTGCAGGATCTCGAGCGCGACGACTGGCGCGACGTGATCAGGGGACTGCGGCGGCCGCTGCTGATCTTTCACTCGCCGATCGATGACGTGGTATCCATTGAGAACGCGCGGCTGATCTATGACAACGCACTGCATCCCAAGAGTTTCGTCTCCCTGCAGGACGCGGACCACCTGCTCACGCGCGCAGCGGACTCGCGCTACGTTGCCGCCGTGCTCGCTGCCTGGGTGTCCCGGTATCTCGATGCGCCCGCCGTCGAACTTGCCGAGGATGAAGCAGTGGAAGGCGTGGTCGCGACGATCGGGCGAAAGAAGTTTCGTACCGAGCTTCGCAGCGGACGACATGTGCTGATTGCCGACGAGCCGGTTGCCGTGGGTGGAGATGATCTTGGTCTCTCACCGTACGATCTGCTTGCAGCATCTCTCGCAAGCTGTACGGCCATGACGCTGCGTCTTTACGCCGACCACAAGCGGATCGATCTCGCGCAGGCAAGCGTTCGCGTCCAGCACGATCGCGTGCATGAAAAGGATTGCGAGGACTGCGAGAAGGAAGGACATCGCGTCGACCGCCTGCGGCGCGAGATTTCCGTGAGCGGCAACCTGGACGACGCGCAGCGTCAGCGCCTGCTGGAAATCGCGGACCGCTGCCCGGTGCACAAGACACTGACGAACATGATCCGCATCGAGACACGCGCGGCGGACAAATGAAAAAGCGGCCTTGCGGCCGCTTTTTTCCGGAAGCGCGAAACGTCAATCGCGGTTGTATCCCTTCTTCTCGATGACGCGATTGATCTGCCACTGCTGTGCCGCGGACAGCAACGTGTTCACGACCCAGTACAGCACAAGGCCCGCCGGCATGATGACGGCGAATGCGACCATCAGCAGCGGCATGATCATCATCATGCGCGCCTGCATGGGATCGGCGGGTTGCGGATTGAGCCGCTGCTGGCCCCACATGGCAATACCCATCAACACCGGCAGAACATAGAACCGGTCGGGGCTTGAGAGGTCGTTGATCCAGAGCATCCAGTCCGCCTGGCGCAGTTCGACGGATTCGAGCAGCACCCAGTAAAGCGCGATGAACACCGGCATCTGGATCAGGATCGGCAGGCAGCCCGCGAAGGGATTGATCTTCTCCTTCTGGTAGAGCTCCATCATTGCCTTGTTGAGCTTCTCGCGATCCTCGCCATAGCGCTCCTTCAATGCAGCAAGACGCGGCTGCATCCTGCGCATGCGCGCCATCGACTTGCCGCTGGTTTCCTGCAGCTTGTAGAACGCAACCTTGATCAGCAGCGTCAGCAGGATGATCGACCAGCCCCAGTTGCCGATCAGCGAGTGGATTTTCTCGAGAACCCAGAACAGCGGCTCGGCGATGATCGTGAGCATGCCGTAATCAACGGCGAGCTCGAGCTTCGGGGCCACCTCGGCGAGGTGATCCTGCAGCTTCGGGCCGATGAACAGGCGGTTGCTGAAAACGCCTTCCTCACCTGCACGCACCACCTGCGAAGGCTGCACGTAACCCACACGGTAGGTATTCGAGCCGACGGCAGCCGCGTAGAAACGGTTCTGCACATCCTGCGGCGGAATCACCGCGGCCAGGAAATAATGCTGCAGCATTGCCGCCCAGCCACCCTGCGCACTCTCCGCCAGCGCGGTTTCCGTGATGTCGTCGAGATCGAGCTTGCGGTACTTCTCGCCGTTGTAGAACGCAGGACCGTTATAGGAGTACGACGACGGCTGGAAGAAGGACCGTTCCTGCTCCACCTGGCGTTTCTTCAACTGCAGGTACACATCGCCACGCCACTCGGTTGCGCTCCCGTTATGGACCCGGTAGTCGAGACCGATCTCGTAGGCGCCGCGCTGGAACGTGTAGCGTTTCTCCACGGTGACGCCGTCATCGCCCGTCCAGAAGAAACTCACGGCCAGCAGGTCTTCGCCATCGGCAAGACGATATTCGTCCGACTCGGTGCGATAGACCGCGTTGTGATCCGGCGCCTTGCGATCGCCAGTCGCGCGCAATCCCGACTGCGTGACGTAGAGTTCGTCGCCGGCCGTCGTCAGCAGGCGCACGGGCTGGTCGGGTTCCTTCTTGCTGACGGGGTAATCGAGCAGCAGCACGCTTGTGATATCGCCGCCGCGTGTATCGAGTGTGAGGTCATACACGTCGGTCACGATGCGAACAGGGGAACCTGCCGCCACGGCGGGTTCCGCGGCAGGCTCGACGCGCGCGGCGCGTTCACCGGCCGGCGCTTCGAGCTGCGGCAGGTCGCGATCGACGGTGGCGGTTTCTACGACCTGCTGGCTTTCAACAGGAACAGGCGGCGGTGCGTGATCCTTCTGCCAGGCTTCCCAGATCAGGAACAGGACGAGCAGCAGCGCGCCGTAAAGGAATACTCTCTGGTTATCCATGCAGCGTTTTCCGGGTAGCAGTGTCTTGCGGTGAGAGATCCGGCACCGGGTCGATGCCGCCGTCGCACAGTGGATGGCAGCGCCCGATCCGGCGCAGCATCAGCCATCCTCCGCGCAGTGCGCCGTAGCGTTCGACCGCCTCCAGCGAATAGGCGGAGCACGTCGGATGGAACCGGCACTGGTTGCCAAGCCAGGGGCTCAGTACCAGCCGGTAAGTCTTGATGATGAATATCAGGATGCTGCGCATCGTTCGGCGAGTCTTTGCCAGTGTCTTTCCAGGCTGGATCGCAGGCTGTCATTGCCGGCAGTGGCGGCATCGCGCTTTGCCATGACGACGATGTCGATTGCCGGCAACAGTGCGCCGCGGCTGCGGAACGACTCCCGGACCTGGCGCTTGATGCGGTTGCGGCACACCGCGGCCCTGGACACCTTGCGCGAAACGGCGAGGCCTAGCCGCGGGACTTCCAGGTCGCTTGGGACCGCCAGCAGCGTGAAATACCGGTCGGCGGAACGAAATCCGGCACGGAAGACGCGGGAGAACGCTTCCGGTTTCAGCAATCGCCTATGACGGGGAAACCGGAAGCCTGGATCAGGCGCGGACGTCGCCTTTACGGACAGAGCCGTGCCCGGCCCTTGGCCCGGCGCGCGTTCAACACCTTGCGGCCGCCTGCGGTCGCCATGCGGGCGCGGAAACCATGCGTGCGTTTACGACGAAGGTTGCTGGGCTGGTATGTGCGTTTCATGACTGCTAGTCCGGTAACGGAGCCGGAAGATCCGACTCCTATAAAAACGTGCGCCGGGCAGGTGCCCGGCAGGGGCGGGAAGATTACGGCGCAAGCTTTTGTCTGTCAACAGAAAACCGTGTGTACCGGCGCTGTGTACAAGTCCTGGCGGGCTGTGGATAAGTCAGCGCCCGCAGAGTAGACTGCGGAGCTTCTTTTTTCAGGAAGACCGCGGGCAGCAGGGGGAACAGGGGTGTCGCAGAGAGTATGGAAACGTTGTGTGGAGGCGCTCGGAACGGAGTTGTCCGAGCAGGACCTCAACACCTGGATCCGGCCCCTGCAGGCTGAGGAAAACGGCCGCCAGCTGCGCTTGCTGGCGCCCAACCGTTTCGTCATGGAGTGGGTCCAGGACCGCTTCATGGAACCAATCCGCCTTGTCCTTGGCCGCGTAACCGACGGCGATCCACCCAGCGTCGTTCTGGATATCGGCAGCGCCGAGGTTCGGCGCCCGGTGGCGGCGCCCTCCCTGGAGGCCATTCCAGCGCGTCGCGGCAGCGTGATCGGCAGCCGGCTGAATCCCAATTTCACGTTCAACACCTTCGTCGAAGGCAAGTCCAACCAGCTCGCCCGCGCAGCTGCGCGCCAGGTCGCCGAGAATCCCGGACTTGCCTACAACCCACTGTTCATCTACGGCGGCGTGGGCCTCGGCAAGACGCACCTGATGCACGCCGTCGGCAACATGCTCCTCGAACACAAGCCCAACGCAAAGATCGCGTACCTGCATTCCGAGCGCTTTGTCGGAGACATGGTGAAGGCGCTGCAGCACAACACCATCAATGAATTCAAGCGCCTGTACCGGTCGGTCGACGCGTTGCTGATCGACGACATCCAGTTCTTCGCAAACAAGGAACGCTCCCAGGAGGAGTTCTTCCACACCTTCAACGCGCTGCTGGAAGGCCAGCAGCAGGTCATCCTCACCTGCGACCGCTACCCGAAAGAGGTGGACGGGCTGGAGGAGAGACTCAAGTCGCGCTTTGGCTGGGGCCTCACAGTGTCGATCGAACCGCCGGAACTCGAGACCAGCGTCGCCATCCTGATGAAGAAAGCCGAAGCGGAGGGCGTCGCCATCCCCAACGAGGTCGCGTTCTTCGTCGCGCAAAGGATCCGCTCCAACGTGCGCGAACTCGAAGGCGCACTGCGGCGCGTGATGGCAAACGCGCGCTTCACCGGCCAGCCGATCACCATGGATTTCACCCGGGAAGCGCTGCGCGACCTGCTCGCCCTGCAGGAAAAGCTGATCACGATCGAAAACATCCAGAAAACCGTCGCGGAGTATTACAAGATCCGGGTCGCGGACCTGCTTTCGAAGCGGCGCAGCCGCACCATCACGCGTCCGCGGCAGCTCGCGATGGCGCTCGCGAAGGAACTGACGAATCATTCGCTGCCCGAGATAGGCGACGCGTTCGGCGGGCGCGACCACACAACGGTGCTGCACGCCTGCCGGAAAATCCGGGAATTGCGCGACGCGGAACTTCGCATTGCAGAGGACTACCAGAACCTGTTGAGAACCCTGACCACTTGATGCCGGAAAGCTGTGGATAACTCTGGGGAAGAATTTGATCCAGAATTCATCCACAGGTAATCAAGAGCCGTCGGAGCGTTGAACACACAGGTCCGGTGCAGAAAATTTTATTGTATCTTTTTGAATTTATTGATGTTTTAGAGGTTGTCCACTTCCGGGGGCCGACCTAATAACAAGTAACAGGTAAATTTTCAGTACAAAAAGCAATTAAAGAACAAGTGGATAAAACGGGTGAGCCGATGAAATTCCAAGCGCAAAGAGAAACCTTGCTCAAGCCTGTCCAGGCTGTCATGGGTGTTGTCGAGCGACGTCAGACAATGCCGATCCTGTCCAATGTGCTGCTTTCCGCGGAAGGCGGCGAGCTGCGTGTCATTGGCACCGACCTCGAGGTGGAGCTTGTATCGGGTATCGCACTCGATGCGGAACGTCCCGGTGAGGTCACCGTACCGGGCCGGAAGCTGCTGGACATCCTGAAGGCGCTGCCGGATGACGCGGAGATCGAGGTGAGCCAGGAGAAGGACCGGTTGGTGATCCGCTCCGGCAAGAGCCGTTTTACGCTATCGACATTGCCCGCGGCGGAGTTTCCGCTGATCGAGGACATCAATGCGCAGCAGCGTTTCGATCTCCCGCAGGGCACGCTGAAAGTCCTGCTGGACCGGACCGCATTCTCCATGGCGCAGCAGGACGTGCGGTATTACCTCAACGGCCTGCTGATCGAGCTGCGCGGATCTGCGCTTCGCGGTGTCGCAACCGACGGTCACCGACTTGCGCTGTATGACGTGGAAGCGGAGACGGGTGATGGCCGGCTGCAGGTCATCGTGCCGCGCAAGGGCGTGCTGGAACTGCAGCGCCTGCTGAATGACGACGAAGGCCAGGTGTCCGTCGAGATCGGAAGCAACCACATCCGCGTCGAGATCGATCGGCTGCGGTTCACATCGAAACTGATCGATGGCCGCTTCCCGGATTACGAACGGGTCATTCCACAGAGCGGCGACAAGGAAATTGTCGCGGACCGGCAGCTGTTGCGCGAGGCACTGGCCCGCACCGCCATTCTTTCCAATGAGAAGTACCGCGGCATCCGCGTGACGCTCTCGCCAGGTTCGTTGAGCCTGCAGGCGCATAACCCCGAGCAGGAAGAGGCCGAGGAAGAGATGGAGCTCGACTACAACGGCGGCGAACTCGAGATCGGCTTCAACGTCACGTACCTGATGGACGCACTCGGCGCGGTTCATGGCGAAACGGTCAAGCTTGCATTGTCTGACTCGAACTCCAGTTGCCTGATCGAGGAACCGGGTAACGCCAGCGCGCGCTACGTTGTCATGCCGATGCGTCTTTAGAAGCCAGGAGATTCATGCAGCTTGAACAACTGAAGGTCCGCAACTTCCGCTGTTTCGTCGAAGCGAAGCTGGAACTGGACCCGAAGCTCAACTGGATTGTCGGTCAGAACGCCTCGGGCAAGACGAGCTTGCTCGAGGCGTTGTTCTTTCTGGGCCACGGCCGCTCGTTCCGCAGCAACCGGCCGGACCGGTTGATCCGTGAGGGCGCGGAAGGGTTCGAGGTCGTCGGACGTCTCGTGGACGGTGAGCGCCGGCCGGTGCTTGGGGTGGGGCGGGATTCAGCGGGAACCGTCGCGCGGCTGGCCGGCGAGTCGCTGAAAAGCATGACGCAGGCGGCGCAGGTTCTGCCCGTCGTTGCGCTGGACTCCGCCATGAACCAGCTGGTGAGCGGCGCACCGGGCGAGCGTCGGCGCTGGCTGGACTGGGGAGTGTTCCACGTGGAACACGAGTTCCTGTCCACGTGGCGCGCCTACCAACACGCGCTTCGCCAGCGGAATGAAGCGCTCAAGACTGGTGCCTCCACGCGTATCCTGTCTCCATGGACGCACGCGGTCGCAAAGGCGGGCGAAGGTCTTCACGCGTTGCGGCTACGGCAGTTTGATCGCCTGGCGTTCATCCTCGAGGAATACACCGCGGTGGCGCTGCCGGAAGTATCGGTGACCGCGGATCTGCGGCAAGGATGGGCGGAGGGCGAAAGCCTGATGGAATCTCTAGTGCGGCATGAACCGCGCGATCGCGAGCTTGGAAACACGCGTCAAGGCCCGCATCGCGCAGACGTTCACCTGCGTGTCGCGGGAATGCCTGCCGAGGAGCGGTTGTCTCGTGGCCAGCAGAAGATGCTCGCGGGCGCGCTCTGGCTTGCGCAGGTCCAGGTTTATTCGCAGGTTCGCACCGAACCGCCGCTGTTACTGATCGATGACCTTGCGGCGGAGCTCGATGGAGAAAACCTGGCGAGATTCCTGGAACTCCTCGGGCGTCAGGATGCTCAACTCGTGCTGACCGCTATCGGTGACGCGGAAATCACCCAAACGGGACTTCGCGGTGGCCAGGTGTTCCACGTGGAACACGGCGCGCTTTCCACCGAGACCACAATAAACCCCAATATATAAAGTGTTATAATCCCGCAGTTATTGTCGGCTGACGGGAACGCTACATGACGGACAAGAAAACCTACGATTCCAGCAACATCAAGGTTCTGAAAGGCCTGGAAGCGGTTCGCAAGCGTCCCGGCATGTACATCGGCGACACCGATGACGGCACCGGCCTGCACCACATGGTTTTCGAGGTCGTCGACAACTCCATCGACGAAGCGCTGGCGGGCTACTGCAGCCAGGTCAACGTGACGATCCACGCCGACGAGTCCGTGACGGTCTCGGACAACGGGCGCGGCATTCCGGTCGACATGCATCCCGAGGAAGGGCGATCCGCGGCGGAGGTCATCATGACCGTGCTGCACGCCGGCGGAAAGTTCGACGACAACAGCTACAAGGTTTCCGGCGGTCTCCATGGCGTGGGCGTCTCGGTCGTCAACGCGTTGTCGGAGACGCTGATACTGCGCATCAAGCGCGACGGCAAGATCCACGAGCAGGAATACCACCTTGGTGAACCGGTTTACCCGTTGAAGGTCGTGGGTGACACCGACGAGACGGGAACGGAAATCCGTTTCAAGCCCAGCACGACGATCTTCACCAATACCGAGTACCACTACGACATCCTCGCCAAGCGCCTGCGGGAGCTGAGCTTCCTGAACTCCGGTGTGCGCATTCATCTTGCCGATGAGCGCAGCGAGAAGGACGACGTGTTCGAGTACCAGGGCGGCATTCGCGCGTTCGTCGAGCACCTGAACCGTAACAAGACGCCGCTGCATGAAAATGTCTTTTATTTTCAAACAGATAGAGACAGGATCACCGTGGAAGTGGCGTTGCAGTGGAACGATTCCTACCAGGAAAGCGTTTTCTGCTTCACCAACAACATTCCCCAGCGCGACGGCGGCACGCATCTCGCGGGCTTTCGCGCCGCGCTCACGCGTACGCTGAACAACTACATGGAATCCGAAGGCCTGCTGAAGCGCGAGAAGGTCGCGATGGCGGGCGACGACGTTCGCGAAGGCCTGACGGCGGTTGTTTCCGTGAAGGTGCCGGACCCGAAATTCTCCTCGCAGACCAAGGACAAGCTCGTCAGCAGCGAGGTGAAGGGCGTCGTGGAGTCCGTGATGGCCGAAAAGCTCAACGACTTCCTGCTTGAGTTCCCGCAGCAGGCGAAATCCATCTGCGGCAAGGTCATCGACGCCGCGCGCGCGCGCGAAGCGGCGCGCAAGGCGCGTGAAATGACGCGCCGGAAAGGCGCGCTCGATATCGCCGGCCTGCCCGGCAAGCTCGCGGATTGCCAGGAGCGCGATCCGGCGCTCTCCGAGATCTTCATCGTCGAGGGCGATTCCGCCGGCGGTTCCGCCAAGCAGGGCCGTGACCGCAAGTACCAGGCCATCCTGCCGCTCAAGGGCAAGATCCTCAACGTCGAGAAGGCGCGCTTCGACAAGATGCTGTCGTCCGCGGAAGTCGGCACGCTGATCACCGCACTTGGCACCGGCATCGGCAACGACGAATTCGACCCGGAAAAACTGCGTTACCACCGCATCATCATCATGACCGACGCGGACGTCGACGGTTCGCACATCCGCACGCTGCTGCTGACGTTCTTCTACCGGCAGATGCCTTCGCTGATCGAGCGCGGCCACGTGTACATCGCGCAGCCGCCGCTCTACAAGGTGAAGAAGGGCAAGCAGGAGCAGTACGTCAAGGACGATGCGGAGCTGAACAACTACCTGCTCGCGCAGGCGCTCGACGG
>CAZRFE010000078.1:9857-12043 GCA_964599565.1 uncultured Gammaproteobacteria bacterium | reverse complement strand
TCGATGAGGCGGTTCAGCGCGCCGGCTTCTTCCAGCGGATTCAGGTTTTCGCGCTGGATGTTCTCGATGAGCGCCATGGCAATGGCAGCGGAATCCGGTACGCGGCGCACGACGGCGGGAATGTCGTGCAGGCCGGCGAGCTGTGCCGCGCGCCAGCGGCGCTCGCCCGCGACGATCTCGTAACGGCCGCCATCGCCCACGGGACGGATGACGATCGGCTGCACCACGCCCTGCGCGCGGATGGAATCCGCCAGCTCTTCGAGCGATTCCTGGTGAAAGTCGTGCCGCGGCTGGTACTTGCCGGGCTGCAGGAGGTCGACGGGAACTTCACGCAGCTCCGCGTCCGGCGCGCGCGTGCTGTCGATGGCCGCAGCGGACTCGCCGCTCTTCTTCTGCACCGGCGCGCTGCCCGCGAGCAATGCGTCAAGGCCGCGCCCCAGTCCTCTTTTTTTCGTGCTCATCAGTTGCCTTCAGGAAACAGCGCGCAAACGCGCGCGTGAAATTCTCGCCGGCCGGTCAGGCCGTCATCCGTGCCTTGTCTTCCCGCCGGATCATCTCGCCTGCGAGTGCGAGATACGACAGCGCGCCGCGCGATGTCTTGTCATGCAGCAGTGCCGGCATGCCGAAGCTCGGCGCCTCGGCAAGCCGCACGTTGCGCGGAATGACCGTGCGGTACACCTTGTCGCCGAAATGCTCGATCAGCTGCGCCGAAACGTCCGTCGCGAGGTTGTTGCGCGGGTCGTACATGGTGCGCAGGATCCCGGTGATCTCAAGGTGCGGATTGATCGCATCGCGAATCTGCTCGACGGTGCTCATCAGCGCGGACAGGCCTTCGAGCGCGTAATACTCGCACTGCATCGGGATCAGCACGCCATCGGCTGCGGTCAGCGCGTTGACCGTCAGCATGTTCAGTGACGGCGGGCAGTCGATCAGGATGTAATCGTAATCGGGCTTCAGCTCGAGCAGCGCGCGGCGCAGCCGCGTCTCACGGCCGATCTCGCTGATGAGCTTCACCTCCGCTGCTGTCAGGTCCGCGTTCGCGGGCAGCACGTCGAAGCCGGACTCGGTATTCGCGATCGCGTCGCGCGCGGTGCATTCGCCGAGCAGCACATCGCACGCGGTTCGCTCGAGATCGTGCTTGTCCACGCCGCTGCCCATGGTGGCGTTGCCCTGCGGATCCATGTCCACGAGCAGCACGCGGCGCTTCGTAGCGGCCAGCGATGCGGCGAGGTTGATCGCGGTTGTCGTCTTGCCGACGCCGCCTTTCTGGTTGGTGACTGCGATTACTGTGGTCATGATTCTCGTGGCAGCGGATGTAGCCGGAAATCCTGCTACTCCGCCACCAGTTCCATTTCGACAACGTGCCGGTCCGCGGCAAGGCCGGGCACCAGCAGCGGGTGGACGCCAAGGACGCGCACGCCCGCGGGCAGCGCGTTCAGTTCTTCATGCGGGCGAGCGCCTTTCATTGCCAGGAATGTCCCCCCATCCGCGAGCAGGTGCCGCGTGCTCGAGACGAAATCCGCGAGCGAGGCATAGGCGCGGCTGACTACGGTAACAAAGCGGTCTGCGGGGCGATAGTCCTCGACGCGCGCATGGATCACCGCAACATTTTTCACGCCAAGTTCCGCGATCGCCTGCCGGCAGAAGCGGGTTTTCTTGCCGTTGCTGTCCAGCAGCGTGACCGCAAGCTCCGGCCAAAGCAGCGCGAGCACAATGCCGGGCAGGCCCGCGCCCGTTCCTACATCTGCAAGCGAACCTTGCTTCACAAACGGTGCAAGGACTGCGCTGTCCAGGATGTGGCGCGACACCATTTCCCCGGGATCGCGCACGGCCGTGAGGTTGTAGGCGCGGTTCCACTTGTCCAGGAGCGCAAGATAGCGCTGCAGCGCGGCGATCACGCCTGCATCGTCGTGACCGAGCTCGCCGAGTCCCGCCTCAAGCTGTTCGCGCCAGTCGCTCATGCCGTGCCCCGAAAAAGGCGGCAGTATATGCGATCTGGCAGCCGGCCCGCGGAATGAAAAACCCGGCCGAAGCCGGGTATTTTCCTGCCGACGTGGTGATCAACGACGCCGGGAGAGCCGGGTCATGCAGAGTGCTGCAAGCAGCCAGCACAGCGCGCCACCGCCGCCACTTCCGCCTCTACTGTTTCCATCGTCATCATCACCATCACTGTCACCATCACCGCC
>CAZRFE010000078.1:0-9757 GCA_964599565.1 uncultured Gammaproteobacteria bacterium | reverse complement strand
CGCCACCGCCACCGCCACCGCCGTCACCCTGGTCCGGGAGCGGCACGGCGCCGCTATCCGGATCGAAACCGACACGCGCCATGATGGGAGAAAGGTCGACAGCTTCGAACGCGGCATGCGGCACGCTCCCTACCTGCTCGAAGGTTTCTTCGAGCCATCCGGCGGACGGTGCGCCTTGTATGTACATGTCCGAGCCACCATCGGCGAGATACATGCCGTAGGTCTTAAGCGCCTGCAGGATGGCTTTCGACTGGACGTTGAAGTCTTCCGGTATGACGTAGTCCGCCCTCAGGCGAAACAACTGGCCCATCGGCGGCCGCGACATCGACAGATCGCCGTTGGTGGTGTGATGGCGCGCGGGCCAGGTTTCCGTGTTGCGGATCTTGTCGCTTTCGATGGTGAAGCGCAGCGCGTGATGAATCTCGCCAGTGTCGGCTTCCTCGGCGCGCAGCAGCAGCGGGAGGATCGGCAAGCCCGCGGCGTCCGCGGATGTCCATCCCGCCGGACGCAGGTCGTTGCTGTTCAGGGAAAAACGCGCAAGAGAGAGGACGTCCCATTCGTCATCGGCACCGACAGTCGGATACGCATGATAAGCCTCCCACAACGAGCAGTCGGCCGTGCTGACCACGAGGATGTGATGGTCGGCATACGGCTGGTGACCGGGATCGTTGTTGATGCCGGACTCGACCAGCGGTGCATCAGGCACCGGCATGCGCGCCGGCGTGCCTTGCGGCGGCTCGCAGGGGCTGATCACTTGCGGCACGCCGTCGACAAAGTACGCGCAATCGCTTTCGCCGGGCGCCGCCCAGTCGGCGACATCGGGATCCGCGGACGTGAAATGCACGACCTTCCAGTCGTCGTTTCCGCCTTCCGCAACGTTGTATGGAATGCCGTAGAAGTAGGGATCCTGCTGATCGGTTTCGGTCCAGAAATCGAGATGCAGGTCGATGTCGTCGCCGATGGTGGCAAGGTAGGCGCCGGAATTCGCATCGACCGGCAGACTGTCTATCGGTGTATTGAAGATGTGGTTCGCCGGAAAGACGTCGCAACCGCCGATGTTCGGCACGGCGGCGGCCATTGCGATGGCTGACGGCACGCCCAGCAACGCACCGATGCTTGCACGCAGCAGCGTCCATTCTTGCCTGTCCATGATGTTGTTCTCCCGTTGCGCACGGCAGCTGCCATGACGGGACGTAACGCTAGTGGAAGAACGGGTAACGCGAAGTCGGGAGATGCCTGAACGGATCGAAACTCAATCGGCGGCATCGGGCGGCGGCGTGACGCGCAGGACTTCCTCGGCCGTGGTGACTCCTTCGGCCACCTTCTGCGCGCCGCGCAGCCTGAGCGGCCGCATGCCGGCCTTCAGCGCCGCCTTGCGGGTTTCGACGGGTGATGCGCCACCGGCAATGAGCTCCTTGAGCGCGGGCGTGACGCGCAGCATCTCGTACACGCCGATGCGGCCGCGAAAACCGGTGTTGCGGCATTCCAGGCAACCGACGGCTCCGAACGCGGTCGCGGGTTTCTGGATCCGCCACCCGCGCGTCAGTGCATTCCATTCCGCGTCGGGCACTTCCGCGGGTTGCTTGCAGGCGGGACACAGTGTCCGCAGCAGGCGCTGCGCGATGATGCCGAGCAACGAGGAGTGCAGCAGGTAACCCGGCACGCCAAGATCCTGCAGTCGCGTAAGCGATGATGGTGCGTCGTTCGTATGCAGCGTGGAAAGCACGAGATGGCCGGTGAGTGCGGCCTGGATCGCCATCTCCGCGGTTTCCTGGTCGCGTATCTCGCCAATCATGATGACGTCCGGGTCCTGCCGGAGCAGCGTGCGTACGCCATCCGCGAAACCGAGATCGATTGCGGGATTCGCCTGCATCTGGTTGAACGCGGGTTCGATCAGCTCGATCGGGTCCTCGATCGTGCAGACATTCACTTCCGGCGATGCAAGCCGCTTGAGCGTGGAGTAGAGCGTTGTTGTCTTGCCGGAGCCCGTCGGGCCCGTGACCAGCACGATGCCGTGCGGCTGCGTCGTCATCTCCTGCCACAGCTGCTCATCGGCGGGATCGAAGCCAAGATCGCGGAAATTCTTCAGCAGCACTTCCGGATCGAAGATGCGCATCACGAGCTTTTCGCCGAACGCGGTCGGCATGGTGGACAGGCGCATTTCCACTTCCTGGCCATCCGGATTGCGCGTCTTGATGCGGCCGTCCTGCGGGCGGCGTTTCTCGGCGATATCCATGCGGCCGAGAATCTTCAGCCGGCTGGTGACGGGCGCGAGCACGGCGGCCGGCAGCTGGTAGACGGTGTGCAGCACGCCGTCGATGCGAAAGCGGATGTTGCCCGCGTCACGGCGCGGTTCGATATGGATGTCCGACGCGCGCTGCTCGAACGCGTACTGCAGCAGCCAGTCCACCACGGAAATGACGTGCTGGTCGTTTGCATCGAGCTTGCCGGCACGGCCAAGCTCCATGAGCTGCTCGAGGCTCTGCATGCCGCCGCGATCGCGACCACCCTGCTGGCGTTCCGCGCCGAACACCGACTTCGCCATCGCGTAGAACTCGACGAGATAGCGCGCGACGTCTTCGGGATTCGCGATCACGCGGCGGAACGGTTTTCTTTGTATGTGCGAAAGCTCGCGCTCCCACTCGCGCAGGAACGGCTCGGCGGTGGCGACGACGATTTCCTGGCTGGTGACGTTCACCGGCAACGCCTGGAAGCGGTCCGCGTACGCGTACGGCATGACTTCCGTGACGCGGGCGACATCGATCTTCAGCGGATCGATCTGGAAGTAATCCAGGCCGGCGCGTTGCGCGAGCCAGCGCGCCAGGCGCTCGGCGTCGAGCAGCTCGGACGGTGCTTGCGCATTTCTCCAGTTGCGTTCCGCGACGACGGTGAGCGGATGCCTGTCCTTGAAACCGCCCGCACGCGACAGCGTGCGCAGCAGGTCGTCCTGCTCCGCGCTGATCAGGCCGTCGGCAGTCAGCCAGTCGAGGATTTCAGTCAGCGTGAGGCGGTGTTCTTTCACGATGTGCATCGCGGCTCCCTGCCGGCTCCCGTGGATTGCCGCAAGGTAACAGGCGGGCGGGTGGAATTCGAGCGCCGCTAGGGATTGATCTTGACGCGTTCCAGCGCAGGTTCCGCCACGGGCGTGGCAACAATTGCGTGATGGTTCGTGTCGGCGATCCAGAGCCTGCCGGCCGCGAACGCCACGCCGCCGGGCTCGAACAGTTCGCCGCCGCCTGCCAACGTGTGCGATGTCCGTTTCCCTGGATCGATGACCTTGATCTTGTCGTTGTAGGTGTCTGCGACATACAACATGCCGTCGCCGAACGCGATGCCGAGCGGATGCTGCAGGCGGACGTCATCACCGCGGCCGTCGACATCGCCGAAATCGAAGAGCCCGGTGCCGACAACGGTTTCGACGTCGCCGCTTGCAAGATCGACATAGCGGATCGCGCTCGCCTCGGAATCAGCGAAGTAAAGGCGCTTGCCATCGGTGGCAAGACCGCTCGGCTGGTTCAGCGCAGCTTCCATGCGTGGACCATCCACCAGCGCTTCACGGCGCGTTCCCGCGAATGCTTCAAGCCTTTCCTTCTTCGGGTCATACGTCCACAACTGGTGCTGGCCGGCCATGGCGATGTACAGCAGGCCGTCATGCCACAGCACATCCCACGGCGAGTTCAGCGGCGTGCCGCGTGCGCGGTACGTATCGCGCTGCATGTAGACCTGTTCGCCGGTGCCGGCAACGGTCGTGACCGTTCGTGTTTCAAGATCGATGCACCGGATGGCGTTGTTCGAGGTGTCCGCGACATACAAGGTGTCGCCGTTCAGCGCGAGACCTTGCGGCTGATTGAAGCGTGCGTCATCAATATCGCCGTCACGCAGGCCTGGCGTGCCATCGCCGATGATCTCCACGACCTTGCCATCGAAGCGCGTCACGACGATGCGATGGTGGTTCGAGTCCGCGATGAACAGGTGCTGCGTTCGCTCATCCGCAAGAATCTTTCCGGGAAAACGCAGGAACGTGTCTTCCTGTTCCGCACGCGCGGATTCGAAAGGCAGCGGCGTGCGGTCGACGCGTGTGCCGAACTCCGCGATCAGCCGGCCGATCGCATCATCCAGCAGTGCATGGTGACCTTCGCCTGCCACCTGTCCCACGAGGTTCCCCGCCGGATCGATCAGCACCAGCGTCGGCCACGCGCGCACACCGTAAGCTCGCCAGATCTCGAAGGCATGATCGTTGACGATCGGCTCTTTGCGTCCGTAACGCTGCGCGATGCTGCGAATCCTGCGCGTGTCGCCTTCGGATTCGAACTTCGCGGAGTGCACGCCGACCACGACGAGCGCGTTGCCGTGCTTCTCCTGCAGACGCTTGAGATCGGGAATGATGTGAAAGCAGTTGATGCAGCCGTAGGTCCAGAAATCGAGCAGCACGACCTTGCCGCGCAGTTCATCGAGCATGACTGGCTCGCCGCCGGTGTTGATCCAGTCAAGACCACCGGGAAACGCCGGCGCCGGAACCGCGCCCGCGATGGACGGCATCGTCGCTGCCACGGCGAGTGAACCGCCCGTCTGCCACCAGCGTACGCCGATGATCAGTGCCGCCACGGTCACGGCAATTGCCACGTTGATGATGATGCGCTGCCGCTGCATGTCCGTTTTTCCTGACGCCTTTGGATCAGACCGCTGATCGGGAGGATTATTTCATGCCGTAGACAGTACGCCGCGTGGTTGCGATAGGAGAACGCTATCGCGCGTTTCCGAAAGATTCATCAGTCGCACCGATGAGAATCCTTATCATCTACTGCACGCGCATTCGAAGGAGGCCGCTCATGACCAAGACGCTTACGTTCGCCATCATGCATTTCTCAGTGGCATTCGCGGTGGTGTGGCTGATGACCGGCAGCTGGATGGTCGGCGGTGCGGTCGCGCTGGTCGAACCGGCAATCAACAGCGTGGCTTACTTCTTTCATGAGCAAGCGTGGTCGCGCTGGTCGGCGCGGCAACAACGGGCAGCGTTCGCGCCGTGAAGCCGAACCCCTTTCCGTGAACACCGTCACCATGTTGCACCAGCCAATCACTTGACGCGATTCCGTCACCGATCAGCGCGAGATCGCTGTCCGCCCGAAGGAAAAATTCCAGGTCGCTGCTGCATCATCAGTGTGCAGCGTTGGTGGCAGGCGCAAGGTAACAACGGTGCGCGAAGCGACGGGTGATTGCACGTCACGCAGGCAGGGAAGCGACATGATCTCCGACATCAATCTTCGCCACATGCGCACGGCCGTTTTCCTGGCAATGCTGCTTGTCGTCGCGAATGCGGGTTTCTGGCTGGTCTGCCTCTGGCGGTTCGGGTGGCAGGCCTTGCTGCTTGCAGTCAACATCGTGTTCGCCTGCCTGCTGTTGCACAACCTGCGCGTTCCTAGGCGCACGCGCGTGCTCGCCTGCCTGCTCTCGTTCCTCCCTGCAGTACCACTGGTTGTCTTTGGTTTCGAGGATCGCGAACTGCCGGTCATCGCGCTGGCAACGGCAGCGGTCGCACTGGTGTTGTCGCTGCTCGCGGCAACGTTGCACGGACATGAATAAAGGGAATTTCCGGATGATGATTATTCTTGCCGTCGCAGTCATCACAGTCGCCTTGGCAGCCGCGGTGACGTTTGCGTTTTCAATCGGCACCCGCTCCGTTGCAGCCGCCGTACGCGTCAAGATCAAGGATGCATCCGGCCAACCGCTGCACGGAGTACTGGTGCTGCTCTGGAAAGACGGCTATCCGTCGACCCATGCAGCGACAAACCCCGACGGCGAAGCGGTTTTCTACGATCAGCGTTACCAGTGGACAGGCAGCATGCTGGCTGGCCGGCGATCGCTGCCGCCCGTGCTGCCCGTGCGGCTTCACTTTCCGCAGCTTTCCACCGTTTACTACCGGTTCGAATGTCGTCCCGGGCGAACGACAACGCATTACAACGTCTTTCACTCTACCTATGATTACTTCCGAACCGGGAACTGGGCAGGTGAGTTCGTGAACGGCGATCGCACCGCCGGCCGGGATGAGACCGACGCGCATTGGTGGGTTGCGTGCGAAATCGCGCGCGGGGAAGAAGACGTCGAAATCCGATTGTCGCTGCGCAAGGTGGAACGGCGCAGCTGAAAGAACGGCCTGCCTTGAGGCAGGCCGCATGATTTCACTCTGCAGAAAACGGCAGATCGTATTCCTTCTCGTGGATTTTCGAACTGCGTGTCTTTACCGCGACCTTTGCCTTTGCCGGCGAGCCCGCCACGAAACTGATGCGGATGAACTGATCCGCGTGCGCCGTCCAGGATTCCGACTCCAGCAGGTATTCCCCACCGCCCTGCTTGCGTGCGAGGTAGGCCCAGCGCTCTGCCGCATCCGGCTCGAAGTTCGCGATGCGGCCCATCGCCTTGACCTGCAAACCGGCCTGCGCGCGGTTGCCAAGCTCCGTGCAGCGGAACACCGTTACCGTCAGCGAAGAATTGTCTTCCAGGTCCCTGACCGACCATTCATCGAGCAGTGTCGTTTCGTTCGCCATGACCGTTCCTTTGATTTCTGATGTGGCCCGGAACGGTAAAAATCCACATCCTGCGCGTCCATCGGGAGCAGACGGAACTTTTACGCCATGAACAGCATGCAGAATGCGTACTGGCGGTTCATTCGCCGCTTCGCAACCGCAGCCACCAGGTGAAATAGATCGCGATGTTCAGCAGGAGAACCAGCAGGCCGAGCAGTACGGCGGTCTTTCGCGTGGAGTTGACGGAACAGATCATCGACAGCAGGTATCTTTCGACGAAACCGCCTTCATAACGCGGATTGCCGGCGCGTTCGCGCAGATCATTCTCAAGCGGCGTCAGCGGGCACACCCATCCTACCCACTCGATCAGTACGCCGTATGCGGCAACGGGCAGGTGAATCCACGCGAACCCGCTTTTCCAGAACACGAGCAGGCCACCGAGCATGACGAACAGGACAAACAGGAAGTGAATGAAGGCGACCATGCTCGCCAGGAAGGAATAGGGCATGCGCTTCTCGTACCGCAGAAAATGCGGTCAGCTTGAAACACCATCACATCGCAGACAAGTGGCGGTGCATTTCGTCAACGATCTGACACGCATGATGCGGCATTCGCGCGGTGACCATTGCGGACGCGCATGACATGCACGTTATCGCCGACGAGCCTCAGGACGGCGTTGCCACCGTGATCGCTATCGGTTCTTTCACGCATTCCGCCGTCTGGTGAATGGCGTGATCGTCCGAGAAGCAACACCATTCTTTTACCGGAACGCGCCAGTTGCCATAACGATAGGCAAGGTATGCCTCGTGGTTCGAAGGGATGGGATAGACCTTGCCATCGAACTCGAGCTGATCCAGCTGCTCGTAGAAGCGCGCCGGCGCCGACAGATGCGTGATGAAATCATCACGGCCGATCGTCCAGTGGTAACGGTCATTCGCCTTGAAGTTGATGAAGATGTCGAGCAGAAGATCGCCGCGAAAAAACAGCATGCGGCGCGTGCGCACTTTCAGCAGGCGAGGCGTTCCGATCCGGCACGCCTCGGTATCCACGACATGACGCTTCATCCGCAACCGGTATCCCACGAGCCACAGACTCCGCATGCACGCCAGGAGACGCGGATAATCCTCGCCGCGAATCGCGATGTCCATGTCCGTGTCCCATGGCAAAAGGCGCTGCTCGCGCACGATGCCAAGCAGCGTTCCGGCTTCGAGCCAGTACCGGACACCGGCATCATCAAGTATGTCGGTGACGTCGCGAAGCATGCGCATTGCCCGATGCGCACGCTCGCCCGTCAGCGGAGCGTCACCCGCCATGAGCGTCCTCTCGTTTGTCCGTCCCGGACAATGTCTGTGATTTATCTTGAAAGATGACCGGGCAGGTGCGCGATTTTCGCGTCTTTTCCCGGCGACGCCCGATCCCCATCTGACGGCGTCGTGCCCGGACTGCCCGGGCAGGCTTATCGTAAACTGGTATTTATTGGTGTCACAAGACGCAAAACCGCGAATAACGTGATCTGAGGCGCAGTTCGTCTGATTCGTGGATGACGCGTTGCCGGAAGGAAGAACCGAAGCTGCCGCTGTTCAGCTGATCTTCGGATTCCTGAACGTGGAGCACCAGGAGAGGATTCTCGTGCCCCTGTTCATCGCCCTGCGGGGCTGATGGATGACACACAAGCGGTTGCAGCATTCACGGCGTCATTGAATGCGCATGAACGGCAAGGGAGAGGAGAGCACGCCATGAAGTGATCGGTGCCGGACTCCGAAACGGACCGGTCGCCGTCACTTACCTGCCGATACCCGCACTCTCCCTTGCGACCGTTACTTCACCCAGAGTTCCATGAAGTCAGTGACATTAAGCGCTTCGAGCCTTGCCTGGTCCTCGCAAGCCTTCTCGATGGCGGCAGACTGCTTCGTATCGAAGACGTCATTGATCGCCCTGCGGAACTTCTCGATGAGAACCGGGATGCCTTCCGCGCGACGCTTGCGGTGTCCGATGGGATAGTCGATCGCGACACGCTCGGTGCGCCCGCCGTCCTTGAAGAACACTTCGATCGCGTTGCCGATGTAGCGTTTCTCAGGCGCGTAATACTCTTCCGTGAACTTCGTGTTCTCGCTGACCACCATCCTTGAACGGACTGCATCGACGCGCGGATCGTTCGCGACATCGTCTTCATAGTCTTCCGCTGTCAGGCGCCCGAAGATCAGCGGAATCGCAACCATGTACTGGATGCAGTGATCGCGATCGGCCGGATTGTTGAGCGGACCGGTCTTGTCGATGATGCGCACACCCGGCTCCTGCGTTTCGATGACGATGCGTTCGATGTCATCGAGGCGATCCTTCACCTGCTCATGCAGTTTCATCGCACATTCCACGGCAGTCTGCGCGTGGAACTCCGCCGGGAACGAAATCTTGAACAGCACGTTCTCCATCACGTAGCTGCCGTAATCGCGCTGGAACTCGAATTCGTTGCCCTTGAAGAGCACGTCGTAGAAGCCCCACGTCGGCGCGCTGAGCGCGGTCGGGTAGCCCATTTCGCCGGTCCTGCAGATGAGCGCGAGGCGCACCGCGCGCGCCGTTGCATCACCGGCAGCCCACGACTTGCGCGAGCCCGCGTTGGGCGCGTGACGGTAGGTGCGCAGCGCACCGCCGTCGATGAACGCATGCGAAACCGCATTGATGATCTGCTCGCGCGAAAGGCCGAGCATCTCGGCGACAACAGCGGTGGAAGCCAGACGCACCAGCAGCACGTGATCGAGGCCGACGCGGTTGAAGGAATTCTCAAGCGCCATGACGCCCTGGATCTCGTGCGCCTTGATCATCGCGGTGAGCACGTCCTTCATCTTCAGCGGCGACTTGCCGTTCGCGACGTTCTGGCGCGAAACGTAATCCGCGACGGCAAGAATGCCGCCGAGGTTGTCCGAAGGATGTCCCCATTCCGCCGCAAGCCAGGTGTCGTTGAAATCCAGCCAGCGCACCATCGCGCCGATGTTGAATGCGCCCTGCACGGGGTCGAGCTCGAAGCCCGTTCCCGGCACGCGCACACCGTTCTTCATTTCCGCACCCGGCACGATGGGTCCAAGCAGCTTCGTGCACGCCGGGTACTTCAGCGCCATCATGCCGCAGGCAAGCGTATCCATGAGGCAGTAGCGTGCGGTTTCATAGGCCTCGGCGGATTTGATCTCGTAGTTGATGACGTAGTCGGCAATATCGACCAGGACCTTCTCCGGGTCCGGGCG
>CAZRFE010000077.1:0-12352 GCA_964599565.1 uncultured Gammaproteobacteria bacterium | reverse complement strand
CGTCGAGACGATCGCGGCCCGCACATACTCTCCGGCGGCGCGCTGCTTTTCAACTGCCGGATCATCGCTGTTCGCTTTTTGCCCATCATCATCTGCGGCGTTATGCTGCCCGCCTTCGATTCACGCACAACGGGAACGTCATGACAGCGGATCTTGCACGGCTTTTTGCACAGCACATTTCCATCCTGCGCGAACGCGCGGACGAAGCGCTCGCCGCGAACGGCTTCGACCATCTGCTGATCTACGGCGGCAGCCTGCATTACGCGTTCCTCGACGACTACGCGCTGCCGTTCAAGGTGAATCCGCACTTCAAGCGCTGGGTGCCGATCGACAACAACCCGCAATGCCTGATCGTCTACACGCCGGGCGAGAAGCCGAAGCTCGCGTTCCATTCCCCGGTGGATTACTGGCACAGCACGCAACCGGTGCCGGATGACTACTGGACATCGCACTTCGAGATCACCGCCGTCAGCGGCATCGAGGAAGCACTGGCGCTGCTGCCGGCAAAACTCGAACGCGCGGCATTCATTGGCGAACCCGAACCGGCGTTCGCGAATCGCGGCGTCCGGAACGTCAACCCGGAAGCGCTGCTCCATCACCTGCACTACCAGGTGGCATGGAAGACGGAATACGAAGTGGAATGCATTCGCGAAGCGAACCGGCTCGGTGCGCGCGCGCATGTTGCGGCCGAACGCCTGTTCCGCGACGGCGCATCGGAATACGAAATCCATCTCGCCTATCTCGCCGCCTGCCGGCACACGGAAGCGGAGCTTCCCTACGGCAACATCGTCGCGCTGAACGAACACGCGGCGGTGCTGCATCACGGGCACCCATCGCGCGAGAAACCTGCGGCCGTGCGTTCGTTCCTGCTTGATGCAGGCTGCACGTTCAAGGGTTACGCCTCGGACATCACGCGCACCTACAGCGCGAAGAACGATGAGTTCCAGGAGCTCGTCGATCGCATGGACGCCGCGCAACGCACGATGTGCGATGCCGTGAAGCCGGGCATGGAATACGCGGACCTGCACATGCTCGCGCATGCAAACGTCGGTGAAATGCTCGGCGATTTCGGCATCGCGAGCGGCAGCGCGGAATCGCTCGTTGCAACCGGCGTGACGCGCGCGTTCTACCCGCACGGCATCGGTCATTACCTCGGTGCGCAGGTGCACGATGTCGGCGGCAAGATTTCCGATGAGAAAGGCACGCCGATCCCGCAGCCGGAGGGCCAGCCGTTCCTGCGCCTCACGCGCCGCGTGGATACGGATCAGGTGTTCACCGTGGAGCCTGGTCTTTATTTCATCGATTCACTGCTGAAGGAACTGCGGGCGAGCGACGCGGGCCGGATGGTGAACTGGCAGCGCGTGGATGCATTCCGCCCCTACGGCGGTGTGCGCATCGAGGACAACGTGCGCGTGACGAAGGACGGCCACGAGAACCTGACGCGACCGGCGTTTGACGCCATCCGGTGAAGAAGTTCCTGCGCGCGCGCTGCCTGGTCGCGGCACTCGCCGCGCTGCCGTGCGCGGCGATCGCAGCCTTCATCCTGCTCTTCCCCGGCGCCGCGGCGTGCAGCGTCGTCAGGTTCGGCCCTTTCGAACCGCTTGCGGGCGACGTGCTCGTGCAAGCGGGAATACCCGCCGCCGAACGTCCCGCGCTCATCGCGCTCCATGGTGCGGCGACCGCGCGCATCACTGCGGCATTCGGCGCGCCGCGCGCGCACCCTGCGGTGATCTTTCTCAAGGACAGCGAAGCATTTGCGCTGAGTGCACTCGGCGACACGGGCAGTACGCACTTTTCGCCCGCGCATGCATGCACCGTCATCGGCGTGAAGGGAAGGAACGTCGATGTGATCGCGCATGAACTGATGCACGCGGAACTGTTCGCGCGCGTGGGCTTCATGCGCCGGCGAACGGCGATTCCGGTGTGGTTCGATGAAGGCGTGGCGATGCAGGTGGATTCCCGTTCCGCCTACACGCTGCACGCGCATGATCGGGACAGCGCCGCTGCCGTGCGCGGCCTCGTCACGCACGACCAGTTCTTCGGCGTGCGCAGCGAGCAGCTGACGCGGAACTATTCGGCGGCGAAGGTGGAGGTCGCGCGATGGCTCGACGGCGAAGGTCCGGGCCGGCTTTACCGGACGCTGGAACGCATCCGGGGCGGCGCGTCGCTTGAAGCGGCAATGAAGGACGGCCGCTGACGCGGCCGCAGTATCAGTCGAGCAGGGTTTCGAACACGTCGGGAAAACCGTACGACGTCGCGCCGCGGTTGCCCGGGTTCTTCGCGGCTTCCGCGCGCCGCACCATGCACGGCGGAATGCGTCCGATATCCTCGAAGTAGCGATCGACGATCATGTCTTCATAAAGCTCGCCGGCGTATTCACCGGTCAGGCGATGCACGCTCGGCCCGTTGAGCTGCGCAACGGGACGGCCGTTGAGGGCGAAGACAAGATTGTCTTCCCAGAACCCCACCGCGTCGCCGTCTTCGTTGTAGATGTAATTCACCATGTTCCAGACATTCGCTGTCCGTGCTGCCGACACTCATTATTGTCGTTCCGGATTCGCGGACAACTCCCGCGCTGCCCATCCCGACAGGCGGCGAATTATGGCAGATGACGGGTTTCGCATGAACGTGTGCGCACGCAGCTATTCCGGCACGCGCCAGGCCATGGCATCGGTGGCGTCCGCATCGCCGAGACGCAGCCTCAGCCACGCGCCGGCCGCCCGCAGCGCCGCGTCCGCCTGCCAGGGCGGGTTGATCCAGGCAAGTCCCGAGCCGCGCAGGCCGGGCGCCTGCGGAAACAGCATCAGTTCGCTGACGAGCAAGCGGCGGATGTCGCCGGTCGCGAGCGCATCGAGCATGGGCGCGTGCGGACTGCCGGCCAGCAGCGGATACCACAGCAGGTAGCTGCCCGTCGGCCAGCGTTTCCACGCCTTGCGGATGACCTCGGGAATGTCCGCGTATTCCGACGCCTGCTCGTAGGGCGGATCGATGAGCACGAGGCCGCGCTTCTCGGCGGGCGGCACGAGCGCCGGCAATCCCTCGCGCGCGTCGCGCCGGTGCACGGCGATGCGCGCATCGTCCGCGAACCGTTTCTTCAGCGCGGGAAAGTCGGCGGGATGCAGCTCGAGGCAGACGAGCCGGTCCTGTTCGCGAAGCAACGATGCCGCGAGCGCGGGCGATCCAGGATAGACGGCAAGACCGTGCGGGTTCAGCGCGCGCAGGACATCAAGGTACGGCTGCAGGGCCGGTGGCGGATCGCCGGCGGCAAGCAGGCGCTCGACGCCCGCCTGCCATTCGCGCGTCTTCTGCGCGGCTGCATCATGCAGGTCGTAACTGCCTGCGCCGGCGTAGGCATCGAGCAGGCGAAACGGCGCGGGTTTCCTTTGCAGGGCGAGAATGCCGTGCATCCACGCGACGTGCTTGTGCACGTCGGCGAAGTTGCCGGCATGAAAGGCGTGGCGATAGCTGAGCACGAGCGGTCGAACCTCCGGCGGGCGCGGACGCTCCAACCGCCGCGCGACGGCGCACAGTGTAGCGCCGCCGGACGCGAGCGTCGGTACTGCGCGCTAGCCGCTCTTCGGTCCGAAGATGAGCCAGGCGATGAAGCCGACGACGGGCAGGAAGATGACGACCAGCACCCAGACGATCTTCATGCCGGCTGTTGCATTCGATTTGATGATGTTGACGATCGCCCAGATGTCCGCGATGAGGACGAGCAGGCCGATAAAGCCTCCCATTTCACCGATCATGTGGAGTCTCCGGTCAGTGATCGCGCGCGGAAGCTTCCGGCTCCGGACGGTCGATGGCGTAGTACATCAGGTCGCTGGCGCGGTTGCGCACGCGTTCGACGAACCGCATGCCGGCCTTTTCCATGACCCGTTGCGAGGAAACGTTCGCGCGATCGGTGGCGCCGGTCACGCGAGCGAGTTGCAACGTTCCGAAACCGTAGTGGATGAGGCAGCTGGCGAGTTCCGTCGCAAGGCCCATGCCCCAGTGTTCGGGACGCAGCCCGAACAGTATCTGCAACTGCGCCGGCTCACCGAAATACCAGTAACCCCCGAAGCCGATGATTTCCCGCGAACCGCGCTGCTCGACCGCCCACAGTCCCGCCGATTCATCGGCGTGCAGGCGCATGCTTTCGGCAATGATGGCGGCGGTGTCTTCGCGGCTGAGACTGCGGTTGTCCCAGAGATAGCGGCGCACGTCAGGGTCCGTCCACAGCGCATGCAGCGCGTCGGTGTCTTCATCGGCGAAGGGTCTGAACACAAGGCGCGCGGATTCCATGCGGTACTCCGGTCGTCGGTCTCGACGGCCGAGCATAACAATAAATGCTGACGGGACGGGAACCTGTGGCGGAACGATCAATGCAGCCGGCCGAGCACGTCGTCGATCTGCGCAAGCCGCTGCCGCGTCCTGCGCTGGATCTCGATCAGGTTCTGCCGGTTCTGCAGTTCCGCCGGCTGCTCGTCGAGATCGTTGTCCAGCGGCTGCTGGAGTTCCTCGCGGATTTCATCGAGACGCTGGTAGATCTCTTCCCGTTCCTTCAACAGTTCCTTTCTCTCTCTTTCCGCTTCGCGCATGTTGCCTCCGTTGGCGAAGATCATGACTCGCGGCGCGTCAGCCATTGCTCGCGCGGTGCGGGGCTTGCGTTCGCGATGCGATCAAGCACGTCCGCCGGTGTGGATGCGACCGTGAACAGCTCCCGGTGCTCGGTGCGGATGAAGCCTTCGCCGACCGCGCGCTCGACGAGGTTCAGCAGCGGATCGAAGTAGCCCGCGACATTCAGCAGCGCGCAGGGGCGCGCATGAATGCCAAGCTGACCCCAGGTGATGATCTCGAACCACTCCTCGAACGTGCCGAAACCGCCGGGCATCGCGATGAACGCATCCGCGAGCTCCGCCATGCGCGCCTTGCGCTCGTGCATGGACTCGACGACTTCAAGCCGCGTCAGTGCGCCGTGGCCGACCTCGCGCCGAAGCAGCGCCGCGGGAATGATGCCGACGGCTTCGCCGCCTGCATCAAGCACGGCACCCGCGATCTCGCCCATCAACCCGACGCGCCCGCCGCCGTACACCAGCCCGTACCCGCGCGCGACAAGCAGCGCGCCGAGTTCGCGCGCGGCGTTGGCGTAACGCGCGTCGTTGCCCGCACTGGAGCCGCAGAACACGCATACATTTCTAATGACGGCGCTCATGCACGTTTCAAGAGGTGCTGGTGAATTTGAGCCCGGCGATGCCCGCGACAATAAGAAGAATGGAAACCATGCGCGGCCACGCGGTGGATTCCGCGAAGAGAACGATGCCGAGTATCGCGGTGCCGACAGCGCCGATGCCGGTCCACACCGCGTAGCCGGTGCCGACCGGCAGCGTCCTCAGCGCCTGCGCGAGCAGCCAGAAGCTTGCGATCATCGCCGCGATGGTCAGCGCGCTGGGAACGGGTTTCGTGAAGCCGGCGGTGTATTTAAGTCCGATCGCCCAGGCGACCTCGAGCAATCCGGCGATGAAAAGCAGTGTCCAGGCCATGCGTTTCTCCTTTCGCGGCAGTCTAGCATCCGCTCCGGATGTGCCCGCATCGATGAATCACCGTGACCGCAGAAAGGAACGATCATTCACGCATGAATCGCCGGATCTCATCGACGTGCTGCTGCGCACGGTTCAGGTTGCAGCCGGAAAGGTCATCGAGATAGCGCCGCGCGAGCGCGGGTGAAGACAGCCGGCCGATGTAACGCCGCGCGAACCACACCGTGCACGCCATGCCCGCCACGCCGACGAGCAGGCTCGAGAACACCCAGCCCGGCGCCGGCGCATAGATATCGAGACCGAACAGCCACTTCGCACCGACGATGGAAACGGGCACCCACAGCAGCCACCACGGCAACCCCAGCAGGATCGTCGAGCGCGCGCGCAGGCGGCGAAGCTCGGCGATGCGCTCCTGGATGTTCGCCACCGGTGCTGCGTAATCGACGCGTGCAATCATCAGGAGCTGCATCACGCCGATGCAGATGGCTGCGACGCCGTAGGCATGCAGCACGATCCCCGCGATGAGGAAATGCGTGACGTCGCGATGCGCGACCCAGAACGGCGCGGCGATGACGACCATCGCGAACCAGAACGCAAGCTCGGCCGACTGCGCCCAGCCGAACCGGTGCAGGGCAGCGCGCGACCTGTCCATGCTGTTGCGCTCGAGCATCTGCAGGTTGAGTGCATCGCTGGCTTCAAGGTGAAGCTCCGTTTTCTGCCATGCTTTCTTCAGGTCATCGAGTTCCATCATGCATCTCCTGCCTTGATGTCGTTGCGGATCCGCTGCTTGAGGCGGCCGATCCGGGTCGAGACATTGGTTTCGCTGATACCGAGAACATCCGCGATCTCGCGGTAGCTGCGCTCCTCGAAATGAAGCAGGAGCAATGCGCGGTCGAACGGATCAAGGCGCGCGATGCATTGCTGCAGCATCCTCGCGTGCTCGTCCGTCTCATGGTCGGCGCCGTTGTCGTCCGCGGCGTCGTGCAGGGTTTCGTCGAACGGCACGGTCTGCCGTTCGCGCCAGCTGTTGCTGCGCAGATGCGAGATCGCGACATTCAGCGCAACGCGGTACATCCATGTCGCGAACGGTCGCGCAGCGTCATAGTTCGGGAATGCACGCCACAGCTGCGCCGCGATCTCCTGCGCGATGTCGGCGCGGTCTTCCGGGTTCCGGCAGTACATGCCGGCGACCTTGAAGACGATGCCGCGATGGCGCTCGAGCAGTTCGACGAACTGCTGCTGCGTGTCTGCTGTCATGCTGCGCGCGTGTTCCATGTGACTTCCAGAAGCAACTCCAGTATCGCAGTGATTCGCGGTGTCGCTGCAATCGTCACAGCATTGAGGCCAGGACCGCTGAATTTCATGGACAAAGAAAAAGCCCGGCTTTCGCCGGGCTTCCTGGATCTGCGCGGACGTTCAGTTCACGGCTTGTCGTAAGCCTGCGGCCGCGCTTCGGCCTCAAGGTAACGGTCGCGCAACAGCGTCTGCCGCGATTCCATTGGAACCTTTCTTCCCTGGATGAACACCGCGTCCGCGAACGTCGTCGTCTCGAGCGGATCGCCATCCCAGATCACGACATCCGCATCCTGCCCCGCGACGAGGCGGCCGTAATTCTCGACACCGAAGATCTTCGCGGGATTCACGGTGAGCGCTTCCAGCGCCGCGCTCCATGGCAGTCCGTTCGCGACCGCAATGCCGGCGGCCTGCTTCACGTTGCGCGCGTTATGCGATTCGCCCTGCGCGAACGCGATGACTACGCCGGCGGCGTTGAGCGCGGCGGCGTTCTGCAGCGTCGATGCGATCTGCTCGAAGCTCGACGGCATGTTCTGCAGCGGATCGAGCAGCACCGGAACGTTCGCCGCGGCAAGCTTGTCCGCAACCAGCCACGCTTCCGCGCCACCCTGGATGATCAGCCTGAGACCGAAGTCATCCGAAAGACGCAGCGCAGCTTCGATGTCCGATGCGCGCTCGACATCGACGACCAGCGGCAGCTTGCCGTCAAGCACCGGCTGCAGCGCTTCGAGATCCGGGCGCGAGAGCGCGTAGCCATAACGGCTGGCGCTTTCGAACGCGCGCCGGTTGGCACGGAAGTCGCGCGCATCCTCGAACGCTTCACGCAGCTTCACCATGGCGGCGCCCCGGCTGCCGCCGGTGAGTGCCGCGCCGTACGAGCCGAGCGTGACATGCATCGCGGCGGCGCTATCGAGCACGAAATCATCGACGCTGCCGAGGGAGATGATGGCGCTGCGGCCCGCGAAGATGCTGGCACCGGGAAACGGCCGCGTGACAGCGCGCGTGATGCCTTCGATGCGGTTCACCGGAATGAGCGTGGAGCGCGGGTTGATCGCGGCGGTGACGGAGTGTGCCGCCGTGTAGCGGTCGCTGACCGTGGACGCATCCGTCGTGCTGTCTTCCGCGCTGACTTCGATGAGCCCGAGATACGACGCGGGATCCATGAAGCCCGGCGTCACCACGCGTCCCCTGGCATCGATCACTTCCGCGCCTTCCGGCACGGCGACATTCGCGCCAACCGCTGTGATGCGGCCATCCGTGATGATGACGGTGCCCTGCTTGATCACGCCCTGCGGTCCGAGCGTGTGGATCAAGCCGTTGGTGATCGCGTACGTTTCCGCGAGCGCGTTGCCGGACAGTGTCAGTGCGGCAAGCAGGATGAATATTCTTTTCATTGCAGTTCTCCGCGGATCTCGATGTCGCCGAGTTCGAAATCCGACTTCGGCTGGAACTTCGGATCGTTGAGGTCGAAGGCGAGCGCGCCGTCGATGAACACCTTCTCGGCACGCGTGTACACGCTGAACGGGCTGCCGCTCCACAGCACGACGTCCGCCATCTTGCCTTCCTCGAGCGTGCCGGTCTCTTCATCGATGTCGAGCGATGTCGCGGCGTTCTGCGTCAGCCAGCGCATGGCATGTTCCGGCGTGATGTCCATGCCGACGCGATTGCCTGCGGCCATCGCCTTCGCGGCTTCCTGGTTGAGACGCTGGATGCCGACGGCGGAATCCGAATGCACGATCGCGCACGCGCCGGCGGCGTCGACCATCGGAACGTTCTCGCGGATGCCGTCCCATGCTTCCATCTTGAAGCCCCACCAGTCGGCCCACATCGCCGCGCATGTGCCGGATTCGGCGAGCGCGTCGCCGATCTTGTACGCCTCTACCGCGTGATGGAACGTGCCGACCTTGTAGTCGAACTCCTTCGCGATATCGAGCATCACGAGCATTTCATCCGCGCGATAGCAGTGGTTGTGCACGATGATGTCGCCCTTGAGCACGCCGGCGAGCGTCTCGAGCTTGAGATCGCGCGTCGGCATCTCGCCCTGGCCGCCTTCAGCCGCTTCCATCTGGTCGAGATATTCCTTTGCCTCGATCCACGCCGCGCGGTAACCCGCGACGTTGCCCATGCGTGTCGACGGCGCACCGCCCTTCTGGCCGTAGACGCGCTTCGGATTCTCGCCGCACGCCATCTTCAGACCATACGGCGCGCCGGGAAACTTCATGTCCATCACCGAGCGGCCGGGAACGTTCTTCAGCGTGACACCGCGACCGCCGAAAAGATTCGCGGAACCGGGGAGCACCTGCAGCGTCGTTACGCCACCTGCAAGCGCGGTGAGAAACGCCGGATCCTGCGGCCAGACCGAATGCTCCGCCCACACGTTCGCGGTGTTCGGATTGGACATTTCGTTGCCATCGGAATGCGCGTTCACGCCCGGCACCGCGTAATCGCCGATATGCGAATGCACGTCGATGATGCCCGGCGTCACATAGCGGCCCTTCGCGTCGATGATCGTCGCGCCCTGTGGCGCTTCGACGTCGACGCCGACCGCCGCGATGCGTCCGTCCTGCATGAGCACACTGCCGTTCTCGATCTTCTCGCCCGTGCCGGTGTAGATGATCGCATTCGTGATCAGCACCGGCTGCGACGGCATCGGCACGTACGTGGACGCGTAGGCGTCCGGCGTCTCCGCCTCGCCCGACTGGTCCTCCTTGATCGCATCGCAGCCCGCAATCGCGACCGCAAGCGCAGGCAGGAAGAGCAGCGCAAGGCGCTCTCTTGAAATGTTGGCCATGGAAATATCCCCTCCTGAAAAGCCGGAACACCGGGTTCCGGAAGATGCGTCATTCTTCGCGCCGGCTTCACGCGATGCAACCTTTTGCACCACGCAGACAGGCACTGCTTGTGGGGACAAGTTCGCGAGGGAGGAGTTCAATGAAAAAGGCCGCCCGGAGGCGGCCTTTGGCAAGACAGTGAAAGGTCTCGTTATTGCTGGCAAACGCCAAAGTTGTAGTCATGTTGAACGGGAAGGGTCACGTTCGCAGTGAGAGTCGCAAGATTGTGTGTCCACGCGTGATCGTACGGCGGCTCGTCGCATACCTGATTTCCGTTGACATCCGCGTACCAGCCAATGGTGTATTCCTTGCCTCCCGGCAGACTGCCGGTAACGGTAAACGCACCGTCCTCCGACACGACTGCTGAACCGATGGTCATCACCTCGCTTTCACCTTCGGCGATCGCAGTGACGTAGACGGTCTGATACACATACGGTGCATAGCTGGTACTGCTCAATGTAAAGGTAAAAGTCTCCACAGGCGGGATGAAATCGCCTGTTTCCAGATCCCAGTAGTTGATGCTGATGCGCCGATTCGCGACATCGCCGTGGAGAACGGCGGTGTCCATGGTGAAATAATAATCGTCCTGCACTTCCATCGTATAAACGCGATCCCCATCTCGCGCGAGCGGTATTACGCGTATCTGGGAATGCTGATAGCAGTTCTCGACTTCGACACAACCCGGGTCGAAGGGGGATGTTTGTTCAGGGTTCGCAATACGGGGATTGAAGGCGCCGATGCGGATATCACCTGCATCGACTCGCCATGCCTTGTCATGGTCCCTGTCAAGCTCCTGCCAGATCGGCATGTCCACGTTCCCCTTGTGATCGGCGACCGGGGCATACGCGTACTCCAGAACCAGCGGCGCGAAATTCTGCAGTTCGAAACTGCCCGCGCCGTTGCCGAAACGCGCGTGCGAGCCAACGACATCGCTGAGGGTAAAGGCCGCGTCTTCATCGACGGCCACGGCAAGACCGGCGTTCACCAGCGTTTCGCTCGTAACGGCGTCCTGCGTGATCACGAGAACGTCAAGTGCCATGCCGTCCGTACCCATCTTGCGATACGTCACAACCGAACCGTCGGGGAATGTAATGACGAGTTCTCCGCCAACGGAAACATCCCAATTGAACGTTTCACCGGTTGCCGCAATCGCTGCAGTTTCCAAGTCCGGCGCAAGAACTTCGCCATTGCCGTCTTCGGAAAACTGGAGAAGCGTCTCGCTGCTCATGTGCGCGGGCAATGGCTGTGTTTGTCGGACAACGATTTCACGACCCTGGGTGACATCGCTTCCAACACCCGGCATCGCCCAGGCATGACCCGCGAATTCAGCGGCATCGAACGCCAGGTGCGGTCCTGACCTGACAGCCGTGAGCGCACGCAACAGCACGCGATGCGTGGCGGGATCAAAGGTTTCAGAACTGCCGATCTCGGCGTCGGCAACGTCGTAGAGAACCGTCACCAGGTCCACCGTTTCGCCGCTGCTCAACAGCGTGAACACGAGATCGCCCAGTATCTCCTGCTGTGTCTGCGGAAACGCGGTCTCATCGTTGATATCAGCCGCTTCGGAAATGATGCGTTTGCCGGCAGCCGGCGTTACGACAAGCCGCCCCTCCCCATCAATGGCCCAGGTCATCGGGTTTTCGCCAGCGGATGAAGTGTGGGTTCCCGTACCGTCATCGTTGAACTGGAGCACGTGAGCGCGCAATTCCAGGTCGCTGCGCGTACGTTCGATCATGACGTATTCATCCGGCAGCATTGCAGCCGTGAAGGGTTGTGGATTTTCAAGCAACTCCTCGACGGTACTCATCACCACGTCGATTTCTGCTTCCGTCTTCGATGAAGAAGAAGCCGCCCGTTTCTGCGCAATGTCGATGGCCCCGGAACGCAGGCCAGCGAGGAAACCCTGTGCCGCGCTTTCCTTGGACAACACCTTCCAGGTGGTGTCAGTGGCGGCGGGCAAGGTGTTGCGGTCCCTGGCAGCGAGCCTCGCTGCGGCAGCCATCGTGGAGACGCGATCGGCGGTCAATGCCTTGCTTTCAAGTTCGAGAAACCTTGCCGTGGTCTGCAGATGTTCTCCGCCGTTGGCGTGATAGAGCGCTGCGTACTTCGCCGTGGACACTTCCGAAGCATCAACACCCGCTGCTTCCCCGGAAGTCAGTATTCGGTCTGCGCCCGCCTGGTCTTCAAGCTCGCCGGCGTTCGCGAACGCACTGACGAAATGAATATGTCCGCGTTCGCCGCTGCCTTTGATGTCCAGGCGAAGCACCGTGCCTTCCTTAAGATTCGCCAGCGGAACATCGAGCGAATAGCGGCCCTTTTCGTCCGCGACAGCTTCGACGTTCATTTCACCCGCGGACGCTGCTATCGCCGCGCCTGCCCCGGCGAGCCCCGTGCTTCCATGGAAGCGCAGTTCGTTGTCGGCAGGCGGAACGTTGACAGGAGGATTGTTCACGCCGCCTCCGCCGCCACCTCCGCAACCTGCGAACGCCACCATCAACGCCGCCAGGAACACCTGTTTCATCGCTCGCATCGTCATGGATGCATCCTCCATAATGTCCGTGTCTTATCCGCATCATTTGCGGCCGGGCATTATCTCCACGCGATTCGGGGCATTTGGATCAGGCCATCCTGTAGTTGCCCGCGGGTGTGACCGATTCGAGGTTTTCGCCGTCGATGGATTCACCGCTCAAACAGGTCATCGTTCTGCTC
>CAZRFE010000076.1:1619-12857 GCA_964599565.1 uncultured Gammaproteobacteria bacterium | reverse complement strand
TGTCCACCGATTTCTCGCCGAAACCTTCAAGCGACACCAGTGCGTCGCGATGTTCATGCAGCCGGTAGATGTCGGCGGCTGAATGCACCATGCCCTTGTCGACAAACAGCTCGATGAGGCGATCGCCGAGGCCGTCGATATCCATGGCGCGCCGTGACGCGAAGTGTTTCAGAGATTCGCGACGCTGCGCGGCGCAGTACAGTCCCCCCGTGCAGCGCGCGACGGCCTCGCCTTCCTCGCGCACGACGTCGCTCCGGCATACGGGGCACTTGCGCGGCATGCGAATCGCTTTCGCATCCTTCGGGCGCTTTCCTTCGACCACCTGCACGATTTCCGGAATCACGTCGCCCGCGCGGCGGATGATCACGGTATCGCCGATCTTCACGCCAAGGCGCGCAATTTCATCCATGTTGTGCAGTGTTGCGTTACTGACCGTGACGCCACCGACGAACACCGGTTCGAGCCGCGCAACCGGTGTCACCGCGCCCGTGCGTCCCACCTGGAATTCCACGTCGCGCAGAATGGTCGTTTCTTCCTGCGCCGGGAACTTGTGCGCGATCGCCCAGCGCGGTGCACGAGAGACAAAGCCGAGTTCACGTTGCTGATCAAGACGATCGACCTTGTACACGACGCCGTCGATGTCATAACCCAGTGACGGACGCCTGGCGAGCAGTTTCGCGTGATAGCGCAGGCATTCCTCGATGCCGCGAACGGTCACGATTTCCGGATTCGTGCGCAATCCCCACTCGCGCAGTTTCTCGAACGACGCGCCATGGCGATCGGCGAGCTTGCCGCCCTGCACTTCTCCCACGCCGTAGAACCAGATTTCGAGCGGACGCCGTGCGCTGACCTTCGGATCAAGCTGACGCAATCCGCCCGCCGCGGCATTGCGCGGATTCACGAAAGTCTTTTCCCCGCGCGCCGCCGCTTCCCTGTTCAGCTTCTCGAAGCCGCGATGCGACATGAGCACTTCGCCGCGCACTTCGAGCACCTTCGGCCAGTTCTTGCCGTGCAGGCGCAACGGCACGCTCTGGATGGTGCGAACATTCGCGGTGACGTCTTCACCTGTCGTTCCATCGCCGCGCGTGGCGGCACGCACGAGAACGCCATCCTCGTAGCGCAGCGAAACTGCAAGACCGTCCAGCTTCGGCTCGCAGGTGTAATCGAGCATTTCGACATCTTCGAGACGTTCGCGCGCACGGCGGTCGAAATCGCGCACATCGTCTTCCGAGAACGCGTTGTCGAGCGAGAGCATCGGAACCGCGTGCCGGACCGGTGCGAAGGTGCCGGAGGGAGCGGCGCCGACGCGTTGCGTGGGCGAATCAGGCGAGACGAGCTTCGGATGTTCGGCTTCGAGCTGCCTCAGCTCCTGCATCAGGCGGTCGTACTCGGCGTCGGTGACTTCGGGATCGTCGAGAACGTAGTAACGATAGTTGTGATGGCGAAGCAGCTCGCGCAGTTTTCCGATGCGTTGCGCAGCATTCTGGCTGGCCGGCATGCGTTCAGCCCTTGACCTGCAGGCGATGCTCGAAGGCAATGATCTCTTCGCGGACATGATGTGCGGTCTGCCGCGTGAGCGTGCTGCGGTTGTGATCCTTCACATCGCCGCGAATCTGTTCCGCGATGCGCCGCGACGTTGCGAGCATGTCCGCGAATGCGTCCACGCCGCGCACCGGTCCCGGCAGCAGCATGAACAGGGACAGTCCGCGGAAACGTTCATCCGCCATGCCGGTGATGTCGAAGGAACCTGGCTCCGTTGCGCTGGCGACACTGAACACGCTCATCGGGCCTTCCGCGGTTTCCCTTATGCGGTGGAACACGCCGTACTGGCCGTACTCGAGCCCCGCACGATCGAACACGTCGAGGAGATCCGCGCCGGGAAATGTTTCTCCTGCCTCTGCCGGAAGAATGTTGAGAACGATGATCTTCTCCTCGGACTTTTCCTCCACGTGCGCCGGAGCCTCGCGCGGCGCAGTGCGCTCGGGATCCGCATCCACCGCGAAGGTCCCGGTCTCGACCGCATCTTCCGTTGCATGCAGCGGCGGCAGATCCTCGGGGAACTCGTCATCGGCGTCCTTCGCGGATCGGGCGCGCTCCGGGAACACATCCACGTCATCTCCGCGACGCCGTCCATCGCGCCGGGAATACGCATACACACCGAGCACCACGAGTGCGCCAAGCGCAAGCAGAATGAGGCGCAGACCGTCCATTGCTACATCGCCGCCATCTGCACGGCTTCCCCGACATCGACGGTGACGAGACGCGAAACGCCGGGTTCGTGCATGGTCACGCCCATCAGCTGGTTGGCCATTTCCATCGTGACCTTGTTGTGCGTGATGAAGATGAACTGCACGTGCTCGGACATCTCGCGCACGAGATTGCAGAAACGTCCCACGTTTGCGTCGTCCAGCGGCGCGTCCACTTCGTCGAGCATGCAGAATGGCGCGGGATTGAGCTCGAAGATGGAAAACACGAGCGCGACTGCCGTCAATGCCTTTTCGCCGCCGGACAGCAGGTGAATCGTGCTGTTGCGCTTGCCGGGCGGCCGCGCCATCACGGAAACGCCGGCATCGAGCAGTTCCTCGCCGGTCAGCTCAAGATAGGCATGACCGCCGCCGAACAGTTTCGGGAAGTTCTTCTGCAGGCCGGTGTTGACGCGATCGAACGTTTCCTTGAACCGCGTGCGCGTTTCACGATCGATCCGGCGGATGGCGTTCTCCAGCGTTTCCAGTGCCGCGACAAGATCCTCGTGCTGCGCATCGAGATACTGCTTGCGCTCCGACTGTTCCTCGTATTCGTCGATGGCGGCAAGATTGATGGGACCGAGACGCTCGATGCGCCGCGCGATGTCATCAACCTTCTGCTGCCATGTATCGACATCCGCGCCGGCTTCCATGGATTCAAGGAGTGCTGCCGCTTCCAGCTCGAGCTCATCGAGCTGTTCCTTCAGCGTCTGGCGACGCACGCGCATTTCCTGCGAATTGAGCTTGAGCTGGTTGAGCTCGTCGCGCAGCAACGCCACGCGCCGTTCCTTCGCCATGCGTTCCTGCTCGAGGTTGCGCATCTGCACGTCGAGCTCTTCCACCAGCCGGCGCGCGGCGGTGAGTTCGGCCTCGACCTTGCCACGCGTCTCGAGCAGCGCGTTCAGTTCATCCTGCTGGCCGGCGACCGGCGTTGCTTCCTGCAACGCGCCGCGCAATTCCTCGCGACGCTGCGCGAGCTGCTCGAGCTGCTGCTGCATGCGTTCGAGATTACGCTGGGTCGATTCGCGCATGGAGCGGCGCGACTCGACCTTGAGCGCGAGATCGTGCGCCGCTTCGCGATCCGCGCGCGCCTGTGCGCGCGCCTCGTCGAGCTGTGCGCGCAGTTCATCGCGACGCTTGAGCAGCGCGCCGTGGTCGGCCTCGAAACCCTGCAGGCTTGAAAGCGTCTCATCGAGACGGCCGCGCGCGGCGCGCACATCGGTATCGTGCTGCGCGAGCTCCGCGTGCAGTTCGCCCAGTTCCGCATTCACTTCCGCACCGCGGCGCCGCAGCTGCTCCTGCCGTTCCTGGCGCGAATCGCGCGTTGCCTTTGCATCCGCATACTGGCGATGCGCGCGGTTCACTTCTGCCTGCAGTTCCTCGCGGCGAAGCTCGGCATCCTTCAGGCGTTCGCGGATGGCTTCCTGCCGGCCCGACAGTTCCGTGACGTCATTCGCAACGCGATTCTGCTGCTCCTTCAGCGCCTTGATTTCCTGCTCGCGCGCAAGAACGCCGGCGTGTTCGTTCTGTTCACGGTTCACGCGCAGCCAGTTCGCGCCGACCCACACGCCATCCTTCGTGATGACGGACTGGCCGGCCTGCAGGCGTGCGCGCATGGCAAGCGCGTGACGAATGTCGCTGGCGGTAAAGACACCGGCCAGCAGGGCGGCAAGTGGCTTGTCGGCGGTCACATGACTTGCGAGCGATTCGCCGGGACCGTTCATGACGCCGTTCGCGGGTTCGTGGCCGTCGAGCAGCGTTACCGCGCCGTCGCGCAGTTCGTCCAGCGCGCGATCCAGGTCGCCGATTTCCTCGACGCACACGGCTTCAAGATGATGGCCGAGCACGGTTTCAACCGCGCGCTCCCAGCCGTTGGCAACTTCAAGACGCTCTGCAAGACGTGGCAGGCTTTCGAGACGGTTGCCGGCGAGCCATTCGTTGACGGCTTCGCGACTCTTGCCGAGTGCCGACTGCTGCAGCGCTTCGAGCGAGCTCAGGCGTCCGCGTCCATCTTCGAGCTGCGAACGGCGGTCATGCAGCGTCTGTGAAAGCTGGCGGTCCTCGTCGCGCAGTCGCGTGATTTCCTGCAGGCGTTCATCAAGTTCCTGCTGCAACCGTTCGCGCTGCTCGCCCGCGGCCTGCTCCGCCGCGCGCAGGTTTTCAAGTTCCGCTTCCAGCGTCGAGGGATCGAGCGTCTTCGCTTCTTCTTCCAGTTTCGCTATGCGGGCATTGATCTGCTGCACCTGGCGTTCGAGATGTTCGATCTGCGTGCGGTCGACCTGTGCGGACTGCGATGCCTGGCTGGAATCGCGGTTGAACGCATCCCATGCGCTCTGCCATGACTGCATCGTTTCTTCGGCTTCCTGCATCGCGCTTGCGGTCGCCTGCTCCGCCGTGCGCAGCCGTTCGAGTCCAGGCTCCATCTCCGCCAGCGCGCGCGCGACATCTTCAAGCTGTTCGGTGTCGCGCTCGATGTGGCCCTGCACTTCCTGCCACGCGTGTTCCGCCTGCGAAAGTTCGCGCTCCTGGCGCTGGCGCAGTTCCTTGCCGTGCTGGATGGCCTGCTCGATGCGCGCGATGTCGGCGCCGACGCTGTAGAAGCGCGCCTGCACTTCGTTGAATGCGTCGTTCGCTTCAATGTGGCGCTCGCGCGACTTCTCGATGTCGAGCTCGACGTTGCGCTGGTCGGCGACGCCGGCCTCCATCAGGTTCTGCTTCTCGGCGATCTCGCGATCCTTCACGCCGACGTCCGCATCCAGGGCCTGCCATCTGAGCGCGATCAGTTCGGCACGCGCCTGGCGCTCTTCGGCCTTGAATTCCTTGTAGCGCTCCGCCGTGCGCGCCTGGCGCTGCAGGTGGTTCAGCTGCTTCTCGATTTCACCGCGCAGGTCATCGAGACGCTCGATGTTCTCGCGCGTATGGCGAATGCGGTTCTCCGTCTCGCGGCGGCGTTCCTTGTACTTTGAAATGCCGGCGGCTTCTTCAAGGAACACGCGCAGGTCTTCCGGGCGCGCCTCGATGAGACGCGAGATCATGCCCTGCTCGATGATCGCGTAGCTGCGCGGGCCAAGACCCGTGCCGAGAAAGATGTCCTGGATGTCCTTGCGCCGGCAGCGCGTGCCGTTCAGGAAATACTGCGAAGTGCCGTCGCGCGACACCATGCGCTTGATCGATATCTCCGCGTAGTTCGCGTACTGCCCGCCTACCGAGCCATCCGAGTTGTCGAACACGAGTTCGATGCCGGCGGTGCCGACCGGCTTTCGCGCGGATGAACCGTTGAAGATGACGTCGGCCATGGAATCGCCGCGCAGGTGCTTCGCGGAAGATTCACCCATCACCCAGCGCACGGCGTCGATGGTGTTCGACTTGCCGCAGCCATTGGGGCCAACGATGCCGACGAGATTGCTGGGGAGATTGATGGTGGTGGGATCGACGAAGGACTTGAATCCTGCCAGTTTGATCTTTCTGAGACGCATGACTGCCCTGTACGCAAGAGCCCGTCGCAAGACTGCGCGGACTTCGTGTGATGTTAGAATGCTCGCCCTTCGAATCCCCCCGCCGGGCGCTGCTGGCGGGCAAAAAGTCAGGACGTTTTATTATGAGTACCCGCCCGAGTAAAGAGCTCGAGAACTTCCCCAACCCGCGAGAGGGCCGGGATTATACCATCCGCATGGAGCTTCCCGAGTTCACCTGCCTGTGCCCGAAAACCGGCCAGCCTGACTTCGCGGAATTCCAGCTGGAATACGTGCCGGACCGCCTGTGCGTGGAACTGAAGGCGCTGAAACTCTACCTGTGGAGCTTCCGCGATGAAGGCCATTTCCATGAAGACGTCACGAATCGCATCCTCGACGACCTGGTTGCTGCGACGCAGCCCAGGTTCATGCGGCTGACGGGGCGGTTCAACGTCCGCGGCGGCATCTGGACGACGGTGGTCGCCGAACATCGCCAGCCGGGATGGCAGCCGCCGGCGCCGGTCGAACTGCCGTAATGGAATCCGTTGCAGTGACAGGCGTTGCGGGCGGCGTGAAGCAGTTGCTGCGCGGCTTCACGCTGTTGCGCGAGCCCGCGATCCGCCCGTTCGTCGTCATTCCACTGCTGGTGAACCTTGTTGTCTTCTCAGGCCTGGTCTGGCTTGCCGGAGACCGGTTCGATGCGCTCATGGACGCGCTGACGCCGCAGCTGCCGGACTGGCTGGCGTGGCTTGCCTGGCTCGCATGGATACTCTTCGCGGTTCTTGCCGCCCTGCTCGTCTTCTACACGTTCACGCTGCTCGCAAACCTCATCAGCGCGCCTTTCAACGGCTTTCTTGCGGAACGCGTTGCACGGCACCTGGGCGTGGAAAACCCGGACCCCGCGCCAAAACCGCGGTTGCAGCAGATGCTCGAGGACATTGCGCAGGAATTCCGCAAGCTGGGCTATTTTCTCGGCCGGGCCGCGGCACTCGCGCTTTTGAGCGTGGCACTCATCTTCATACCCGTGGTGAACGCGATCGTGCCCTTGCTGTGGTTTCTCTTTGGCGCGTGGATGCTGGCGCTCGAGTATTCCGACTTCCATCTCGCCAACCAGGGGTACCGTTTTGCTGCAGAACGGCAATTGCTGCGCCAGAATCTCGGCGCCAGCATGGGTTTCGGCGCTGCAGCAGCGCTCGCCACGCTGATCCCGTTCGTGAATTTTCTCGTCATGCCCGCGGCCGTTGCCGGTGCTACGGCACTGTGGTGCGAACGGCTCTCCCCGCCCGGCGAAGCCCCGTCAATACGGTCCTGACCTGCCTTGCGGGTCGCTGGTCATTCGCGTATAAACTCCCGTTTTCTCGATGGTTGAGCGGAGAGTGCATCTCATGCCAGCAAAGAAGAAGGCCGCAGCGAAGACTTCCGCTGCGAAGGCCGGCACCGCCAAGAAAGCGGTGAGCAAGAAGGCCGCGGCGAAGAAGCCGGCGGCTGTGAAGAAGGCAGCAAGCCGGAAAACCACGCCCGCCCGTGCCGCGGCTCCCGTGAAGAAGGTCCAGAAAACCGCCGCGAAGAAACCGGCCGCGAAGCCCAAGGCGCTGGCTGTGGGCAACGGCGCGGCGGCCGAGAACCTCGGGTTCACCCCGTACCAGCCCGGCAAGGGCGAAGCGTACATGGGCGAGCCGATGAAGCAGCATTTCCGGAACATCCTGCGGGCCTGGAAACGCGAGCTCATGGAGGAAGTCGACCGCACCGTGCATCACATGCAGGACGAGGCGGCGAATTTCCCCGACCCGAACGACCGCGCAACGCAGGAATCGGAGTTCAGCCTCGAGCTTCGGACCCGCGATCGCGAGCGCAAGCTGATCAAGAAGATCGACGAATCGCTCAGCGACATCGATGCCGACGATTACGGTTACTGTGAAACCTGCGGCGTGGAAATCGGCGTACGCCGACTCGAAGCGCGGCCGACCGCCTCGCAGTGCATCGACTGCAAGACACTGGATGAGATCCGCGAAAAGCAGATGATGAGCTGATCGAATTTCTTCACGGGGCGCGAGGCGCCCCGTTTCATTTCCGCAGTCCGCCGCATCCATGTCTCCATCCACCGACGAGAACCCGTCCATCTATCGCGGCCGCTTCGCGCCCTCGCCGACGGGCGAGCTTCACATGGGCAGCCTCGTCGCCGCCGTTGCCAGTTACCTTGAAGCGAAGACCCGCGACGGCGAATGGCTGGTCCGCATCGAGGACCTGGACCCGCCGCGCGAGGTTCCCGGGAGCGCGGCCGGCATTCTCCGCACGCTCGAACGCTGCGGGTTCGAATGGCACGGCGAGGTGCTGTACCAGTCCACGCGGCACGACGCCTACATCGCCGCGCTGGAAACGCTGGTTGGTGGCGGGGATGCCTATCCCTGCGCCTGCAGCCGTGCGGATGTTGCGAGTCTTGCCACGCGCATCGGACCGGAAGGTCCTGTTTACCCGGGAACCTGTCGCAACGGACTTCGCGGAAGACCGGAACGCGCGATACGTTTCCGCGTGCCGCAGGAGCGCGTGTGTTTTGATGATCGCCTGCAGGGTCGCGTCTGCCAGCAGGTTGCGGAAGACGTCGGCGATTTCATCGTCCGTCGCGCCGACGGGCCTGTGGCTTACCAGCTCGCGGTCATCGTGGATGATCACTGGCAAGGCGTGACGGATGTCGTTCGCGGCGCCGATCTTCTGTCATCGACACCGCGACAGCTCCTGCTGCAGCGTCAGCTCCGGCTGCCGACACCCGGATATCTGCACATTCCGCTGCTTCTCGATGAAAGCGGCGCGAAGCTCTCCAAGCAGTCGCGCAGCCTGCCGGTGGATGCCGGCACGCCCGCAGCGATGCTCGTCACCGCGCTTCGACTGCTGCAACAGTCGCCGCCTTCCGGTCTTGAACATGCGGAAGTGGCGAAAATATGGGAATGGGCAGTGAAACACTGGATGCCGGAGCACATTCACGGACTGAATCGGCTGTCAATTCCCGGGAATTGACTAGGGGTGGATACCGGCTTGAGTCAGGGCTTCGGAACTCCCACAATAATCCGGAGTCTGAATTCACATCCCTGCGTAGCAGTGGGGCCCCGGAGCATCTCATATGCGCGAATCCCGCATCATCAAGAAGTATCCGAACCGGCGCCTGTACGATACGGAGGAGAGCCGCTACATAACGCTCGGCGAAATCCGTCAACTGGTGCAGGAAGGCATTCCGTTCCAGGTCATCGAACGCAAGACGCAATCCGACATCACAACGCAGGTGTTGCTGCAGGTCATCGGCGAACTCGAAAGCCGCGGTGACGGACTGCTGTCTGCGGATCTGCTTTCCGCGCTGATCCGCCGCTATGGCCGCCAGAACGGAAACGGTCACACCGAGACGCTGAATCGCCAGCTGCTCGATGCGTTGTCGGAGAATGATCGTTCCGCGGGTTCGGGGCCTGGCTGAAGACAGGTATAATCGCGGGCCGTTCCACCTTCCCGATACAGGCTCGTGATCACGACATCGCGTTTTTCTCCCGCGTGGTGGCTGCGCAATCGCCACCTGCAGACCATCGTTCCCAACACGTTCCGCCCGTTGCCGCGGCAGGAAATCCGGCGCGAACGCATCGAACTTCCCGACGGCGACTTCGTTGATGCCGACTGGACCGCGCGCACCGACGGGCCCATCGTCATCCTGCTGCACGGCCTCGAAGGATCCGTGCGCTCACGCTACGCGGCATGGATGCTGAAGCGGCTGCACGATGCCGGCTACCGCGGCGTGCTGCTGCACTTCCGCGGCTGTTCGGGGGAAATGAACCGAAGGGCGAGCGGATACCATTCGGGGCATACGGCGGACTTCGACCATTTCGTGCATCGGCTGCGTGAACGCGAACCCGGTGTGCGCGTTGCAGCGATCGGTTACTCGCTTGGCGGCAATGCGCTTCTCAAATGGCTGGGTGAGAATTCCGCAACACACGTACTCGAAACCGCGATCGCCGTTTCCGTTCCCTTTCGTCTCGAACAATGTTCCGCTGCGATCAATCGCGGCGTGGCACGCATCTACCAGGCGCACCTGATGAAACGCATGCTGCAGACCGCACGTCGCAAGCTGCATCTCATTCGCGCCGCAGGACATGAACCAGCGTTCGAGAAGCTGCGGACGTTCCGCGATTTCGACGACGCGCTTACCGCACCATTGCATGGTTTCAAGGATGCGGACGATTACTACGCGCGATCAAGCAGCGCACAGTTCCTGCGTTACATCACCACCCCGACGCTTGTCATCCATGCCGTTGACGATCCTTTCATGACACCGGATACCGCGCCGCGCGATGACGAAGTGTCACCGCAGGTGAACGTGGAGATCAGCGAGTGTGGCGGTCACGTCGGTTTCGTTGCGGGACGCTGGCCGTGGCGGCCTGAATACTGGCTGGAGACACGCATCCTTGCGCACCTTCACGCTCACCTGCCGCTTCAGAACGCGGCGCACCGTCGTGTACTCAGCGCCGAAACTGCCTGAATGACGGTCCGTTGATGGTGCCGATGCTGAGATAGAACGCATCGTGACCTTCCGTGTTCGTGCCGTATGCAAGCCCGATCGGTCCGATGAAGGTATCGAACGCGATGAACGCGCTCGCGCCGTAGATGAGATCGTCCAACGATGCGTCGCCGGAATTTTCCCAGACATTGCCGGCTTCCGCAGTCACACCGGCATAAAGCGGCACGTCGATGAAATTCTCCGGATCGCTGCCGAGATAACGGAAGTAGACGGCGCGCAGGAGTCCCGCGTGCTTGCCGACCAGTTCATCGCGCTCGAACCCGGAAAGCCGCGTCACGCCACCGAGCGCAACGCCTTGCGAAAGAAAGCGCTCGCCGCTCAGGACGCTTTCAAACGTACCGCCGACGAGAAAGTTGTCCTGCCCGTCGCCAAACGCGGCCAGTACGTCAAGACCCGCGTACTCGCCATCGTCGGACGCACCGAGTTCCTCTTTCGCCGCTTCGAAGCGCAGATCGATGCGCAGCCCGTCCGATGGAAAGCTGAACGAGTTCATTGAATCATGGTGGTACTGGAAGACGACGTCGCCAACGTCGAACGCAGGATCATCGAATGTGGCGACATCGCCTTGCCGGAGCAGGATGTCTTCCCTGCCGTATCGCACGCCGAGCCGTGCCGCGCTGGCGTGCGAAAAGTTCACGCCGATGTCGAACCCCGCAACGTTCTCGCGCAAGCGAAAATCGTTCAGGACGCCGGCATCGTCGCGAACCGAAAGTTCGCCGATTGCATACGTGTAATTGGCGGCCGCGAACAGCCGTCCTGAATACGTCAGCGGCTGGTAAAACTCCGTGCTGATTCCGGTTGCGGTACCAAGCCCCAGTTCCGTGCGCCATTCCGCTCCCAGCGGGTTGATGTCTGCCTGGTTCAGTGCCGCGCGAAGCTGGAACGCGGTGCTTCCGGAAAATGTTTCCTGCAGCTCGAAGCCCGTTTCGAATCGCAAAGGACCCGTTCCCTTGGATTCCGTGCGCACATGCAGTGTTTCGCCATCGCCATC
>CAZRFE010000076.1:0-1519 GCA_964599565.1 uncultured Gammaproteobacteria bacterium | reverse complement strand
CATCCGCATCGCGCACGTCGTACGTGACGGTTTCGAAGATGCCGAGGCCGTATATCTCCGCGAGGTTTTCATTCAGCTCGGCCACATCCAGGGTTGCGCCGATCTGCTGCGAAAGCCGTGCGCGAACGAGTTTCCCGACGCGCTCGTCGCTGTCCACATCGATACGCACGATCCGCGGCAGCGCACGGCGGCGAACTTGCCGTGCCTGTCGCCACGCCGCGTACTCCGCCTCGCCCACGGCGTATTCTTGCAGTTGATCCGCCTTCACCGCCGCATGCGCATAACCGCGCGCGATGATGGCGGGAATGTCATCAAATGCAGCGGCGCCGAATTCCTCCATCTTGGGTGCTACCAGTATGTCCTGCGCGCGCAGATGCTCGCGCATTTCCCGGCTCTGGTTGAGCATGACGCCGTCGATGACCTGCGAGGTCACGGCGAACGGCGAGTCGAGCTGCTCGAACGCGCGCAAGGGTGTGGCGACATCCACCGCGATGAGAACGTCCATGTCCGCCGCAAGTGCGGCGGGGACCGGCAGGTTCTGCACCAGCCCGCCGTCAACCAGCCACGCACCGTCCTGCTCGATGGGGCTGTAGACACCCGGCACGGACATGGATGCGCGAATGGCACGCACGAGATCGCCGCGATCGAACACGACCGCTCGCGCGGTCTCGAGGTCGGTCGCAACGGCGCGGAGCGGCGTAGGCAGTGCATCGAAGTCTTCGATGTGACGCACCGGCAGCGCGTTCTCCCGGAGCATGAGCATCATGCGCTGGCCCTGGATGAATCCCGTGGAGAACACGAGTTCGCCGTCCTGCACGCCGGCATCGAAATCCACGAGATAACGGTAACGCTGCAGCTTGCGGCGAATGCCGAGTTCGCCGGGGAGCGCGCCGTCGCTGAACATCTGGTGCCAGTCGAGCGAAACCACCAGCGCTTCAATCTCCGCCGCGCTCATGCCGCTGGCATAAAGCCCGCCGATGATCGCGCCGACGCTCGTGCCCGCGATGAAATCGACCGGAATCCTGTTTTCCTCGAGGTATTTCAGCACGCCAATATGCGCGGCACCGCGCGCACCGCCGCCGCCAAGGACAAGTCCCACCTTTGCATCGCGGGCAACAGCCGGCGCCTCACCGGCGATGGCGACGGAGAACAACGGCAGTACAGCCAGCAGCAAGACAAGGCGCGACGCGCAGCGCATGATCACCCTCCTTTCGCGTCCGAGTATAGACAACGCATTCCCCGGCTCCCTGTGCACAGGAAAAAAAAAGCCGGCGCGATGGCCGGCTTTTTCCTGGACTGTCGATGAACGATCAGGCAGCGTCGACCGCCTTCATGCTCAAACGGATGCGGCCCTGCTTGTCGACTTCAAGAACCTTCACCTTGATCACGTCGCCTTCCTTGAGCTTGTCGCTGACCTTCTCGACGCGCTCGTCGGAAATCTGCGAGATGTGCACGAGACCGTCGCGGCCCGGCAGAATGGTGACGAACGCGCCGAAATCCATCAGCTTCGCGACCTTGC
>CAZRFE010000075.1:0-12886 GCA_964599565.1 uncultured Gammaproteobacteria bacterium | reverse complement strand
AAGCCGCTGCTGCCGGAAGTTTCCGAGATGCAGGCCGTGCGGCATTACACGCGCCTCTCGCAGAAGAATTTTTCCATCGACACGCATTTCTATCCGCTCGGCTCGTGCACGATGAAATACAACCCGCGCGCGTGCAACACGCTTGCGATGCTGCCGGAGTTTCTCTCGCGCCATCCGCTTGCGCCGGAAGCGACCGGGCAGGGTTTCCTTGCGTGCATGTACGAGCTGCAGGAAATCCTCAAGGCGGTGACGGGCATGAAGGGCGGCGTCTCGCTGACGCCGATGGCGGGCGCGCAGGGGGAACTCGCCGGCGTGATGATGATCCGCGCGTATCACGAAGCACGCGGCGATCACGCGCGCAACGAGATCATCGTGCCGGATGCCGCGCACGGCACGAATCCCGCGACGGCGACGATGTGCGGCATGATCGCGCGCGAGATTCCGACCAACAAGGATGGCGACGTCGACATCGAGGCGCTGAAGCAGGCGGTCGGCCCGAAGACCGCGGGCATCATGCTCACGAATCCGTCCACGCTCGGCGTGTTCGAGCGCCGCATCAGGGAAATCTCGAAGATCGTGCATGACGCCGGCGGTCTTCTCTATTACGACGGCGCGAACCTGAACGCGATTCTCGGCAAGGTGCGTCCGGGCGACATGGGTTTCGACGTCATCCACATGAACCTGCACAAGACGTTCTCGACGCCGCACGGCGGCGGCGGGCCGGGTTCGGGCGCGATCGGCGTGTCGGAGCGTCTCAAGCCGTTCATGCCGACACCCATCGTCGGAAAGGATGGCGAGACGTATCGCTGGCTGACGGAAAAGGATCTGCCGCAATCCATCGGACGTCTCTCGGCCTGGATGGGCAACGCTGGCGTGCTGCTGCGCGCGTACGTGTATGCACGCATGCTCGGCCGTGAAGGCATGAAGCGGGTCGCGGAGTTCGCGACGCTGAATGCGAACTACCTGATGGTGGAGCTGAAGAAGGCGGGCTTCGAACTCGCGTTCCCGAAGCGCCGTGCGAGCCACGAATTCATCGTGACCTTGAAGAAGGAAGCGAAGGAGATGGATCTCACCGCGATGGACATCGCGAAGCGTCTTCTCGATTACGGCTTCCACGCACCGACGACGTACTTCCCGCTGCTCGTGCCGGAATGCCTGCTCATCGAGCCGACGGAAACCGAAGCGCGCGAGGCGCTGGATGCCTTCGTCGAGGCGATGTACGACATCCGCAAGGAAGCGCAGACCGACATCGCGAAGGTGAAGGGCGCGCCATACACGCTGCCGGTACGCCGTCTCGACGACGTGCGTGCCGCGCGCCAGCTTGATCTCAAGTGGCAGGAAGCGGCGGCCGAATAACGCAAGCGCCGCGAAGAAGGGGACAGCACATGGCGGACGGACTTCGCGGCATGCCGCGGTTGCTGCGCGCGACGCGCGTCACGGTTGCGGGACTGCGCGCGGCGGCCGTCAACGAGGAAGCGTTTCGCCTCGAACTGCTTGCGTGCATCGTGCTTGTGCCGCTCGGCATCTGGCTGGGCGACACGGGCATCGAACGTGCGATGCTCATCGGCAGCCTGCTGTTCGTGCTCGCGGTCGAACTGGTGAACAGCAGCATCGAGGCCACGGTGGACCGCATCGGGCTCGAACGTCACGAACTGTCGGGACGCGCGAAGGATCTTGGTTCGGCCGCCGTGTTCGTCGCGCTCGTGAATGCCGCGGCGACGTGGTTTTTCGTTCTGTTTTCCTGACGTTCCGGCGGTGCGGATCGAGGTGAAGCGCGCCGGGCCGGCATGCTTTCGCACCGCCGGGAGTTGCGTTCTCATCGTGCATATCAAGGACAAGCCATGACTGCGCTCATCTGCGGCTCGCTCGCCTACGACAACATCATGCTCTTCGACGGGCATTTCAAGGACCGCATCCTGCCGGACAAGGTCCACATACTGAACGTGTCGTTTCTCGTTCCCGAGCTGCGCCGCGAGTTCGGCGGCTGCGCGGGCAACATCGCGTACAGCCTTGCGCTGCTTGGCGGCAAGGGTCATGCGATGGGCACGGTCGGCCGCGATTTCGATGCGTACGCGGAATGGATGGACAGCCGCGGCGTAAGCCGCGATTACATCCGCTGGCTGCCGGAAACGTTCACGGCGCAGGCATACATCACGACGGACAGGGACGACAACCAGATCACCGCGTTCCACCCCGGCGCGATGAATTTCGCGCATCTCAACACGGTGCCGACGGATGCCGGCATCAGCATCGGCATCGTTGCGCCGGACGGGCGCCAGGGCATGATCGAGCACGCGCGGCAGTTCGCGGACGCGAACATCCCGTTCATCTTCGATCCCGGCCAGGGACTGCCGATGTTCAACGGCGAGGAGCTCGGCGAGTTCATCGAGCTTTCGACCTGGGTTGCGGTGAACGACTATGAATCGCAGATGCTCGGCGACCGCACCGGGCTTTCGCCGGCGGATATCGCAAAGCGCGTCGATGCGCTGATCGTCACGCGCGGCGCGAAGGGTTCCGTGATCTGGCAGGACGGCAAGCGCATCGACATTCCGTGCGTGCCTGCCGTGGAGCTGCGCGATCCGACCGGCTGCGGCGACGCCTACCGCGCGGGGCTGCTGTACGGGATCATGAACGCCTGCGACTGGGAGACGACGGGGAGGATTGCGGCGCTGATGGGCTCGATCAAGATCGCGCACAATGGCACGCAGAACCACGCCTTCACGCCCGACGAATTCCGGCAGCGATTCCGGACAGCTTTCGGTTACGATCTTCAGTGATGACTGCGGAGAGAATCACGATGAACAAACTGCCACCGATCACGCTTTCCAGCCTCGATGTCGAGCGCATCGAACGACTGCTGGAAGAGCCGGCTTTCCGCGATTTCCCGGGCCGCGAGCAGATCGAGTCGGAGATCGATCGCGCGTCTGTCGTGGATCCGAAGGATATTCCCGACGGCGTGGTGACGATGAACTCGCGCGTGCGCTTCGTCGAGGAAGACAGCGGCCGGGAATACGAGCTTGAACTCGTCTACCCGCGCGATGCGCGCGGCGAAGGCAAGGTGTCGGTGTTCGCGCCGGTCGGCAGCGCGCTGCTCGGCGTCGCCGTCGGGCAGAGCATCGCCTGGCCGCTGCCCGGCGGGCGCACCGGCAAGCTGCGCATCGTGGCGGTCACGTACCAGCCCGAGGCCTCGGGCGAATACTTCCGCTGAGGGCCGCATGAATCGAAGCCGCAGGAATTCCTTCATCTCGCGGCTTGCCGCTGCACTGATCCTGCTTTCGCCGCTGGCGGCGCCCGCGTCAACGGCGGTCGTCGAAGAAGCCGGTCCGTGGGCGCGCACGATCGAGAACGTCGCGCCGTCGATCGTCAGCATCCATGTCGATGCCGTGCGCGCATTCGACACCGAATGGAACGCATCCGCGCAGGCGACCGGTTTCATCGTCGATGCGAAGAACGGCATCATTCTCACCAATCGCCACGTCGTGCAGCCCGGCCCCGTCACTGCGGAAGCGGTGTTCCGCAACCACGAGGAAGTGACGCTGCGGCCGGTGTACCGCGATCCCGTGCATGACTTCGGCTTCTACCGCTACGACCCGGAGGCGCTGCGCTACATCGAACCGGAAACGATTCCGCTTCGCCCGGATCGCGCGACGGTCGGGCGCGACATCCGCGTCATCGGCAACGATGCGGGCGAACAGCTCTCCATTCTCTCCGGCACGCTCGCGCGGCTTGATCGCGACGCACCCGTCTACGGCCGCGGCAACTACAACGACTTCAACACCTTCTACATCCAGGCGGCGTCCAGCACGTCGGGCGGATCATCGGGCTCGCCGGTCGTCGATATCAACGGCAACGCCGTCGCGCTGAATGCCGGCGGAAGAATGGATGCGGCATCGAGCTTCTTCCTGCCGCTGGAGCGCATCGTGCGCGCGCTTGATTACGTGAAGCGCGGCGAGGTGCCGCCGCGCGGCACGCTGGAGACGACATTCCAGCACGAACCATTCGATGAACTGCGCCGCCTCGGCCTGCGCGAGGAAACCGAGCGCGCCGCGCGCGAAACGAACGCACGCGAAACCGGCATGCTCGTCGTCGCGCAGGTGCAGCCGGGCGGTGCTGCGCACAACCTGCTGCAGCCGGGCGACATCCTGGTGCGCATCAATGGCCGGCTGCTGACGCGCTTTCCGGAATTGGAAGCCATCGTCGATGACAATGTCGGCAAGGTGCTTGCGCTTGACGTCGAGCGCGGCGGCGAACCGCTGACGCTCGAGGTTTCCGTCACGGATCTGCATTCCATCACGCCGGATGAGTACGTCGAGTTCGGCGGTGCAGTCGTGCATGACCTTTCCTACCAGCAGGCGCGGCACCTCAATCGCGCGCAGACCGGCGTGTACGTCGCGAACTCCGGCTACATTCTCAATCGCGGCGGTGTGCCGCGCGGCTCCGTCATCACAGGATTCAACGGCGAGCCGGTCACGAATCTTCGCCAGTTCCAGGAACGGCTCGCCACGCTGAAGCAGGGCGAGCGCGCACGCCTGCGCTTCTTCGATTTCCAGGAGCCACAGCGCGAGGTGCTCGCGCTGCTCACGATGGACTGGCGCTGGTTCCCCGCGAATCACTGCAGGCGAAACGACGGCACCGGCTTCTGGGACTGCACCGCAATCCCCGCGCAGGACAACGGCGCGACGATCGAGCCGGCGACTGCGCATTTCCCCGACTACGGCAATGCGCGCACGAATGCCATCGCGCGCTCGGTCGCGTTCGTGGAATTCGACATGCCGTACCTCATCGATGGCGTGAGCATGCCGAATTATTTCGGCACGGCGCTGATCGTGGACCATGAAGCGGGACTTGCCGTTGCGGATCGCAACACCGTGCCCGTATCGATGGGTGATGCGCGCATGACGTTCGCGGGTTCCGTGGAAGTTCCGGCGCGCGTCGTCTACGTGCATCCGCTGCACAATCTTGTCGTGCTCAAGTACGACCCCGCGCTGCTCGGCGATACACCTGTCAAGGCCGCGCCGCTTCACCCCGTCGAACCGAAACCGGGCGAGGAACTCTGGGTGATCGGCTTCCAGCCCGACCAGACGCTGCAGTCGCGCGCAAGCCGCATGCAGTCCGCCGAACCGCTGCGCCTGCCGCTCTCCAGCACGTTCCGTTTCCGCGAGGCGAACATGGAAACGTGGCGGCTTGCGGACGATGTCGCGGATGGCGACGGCGTGCTTGTCGACGAGAAGGGCCGCGTGCGCGGACTGTGGTCGAGCTTCGCGTTCCAGAGCGGAAGGCAGCTGAGCCAGACGTATTCCGGCGTCTCCGCCGACTACGTGCAGGAAGTCCTTGCGCTTGCGCGCGGCAAGAGCGAACTGCGCTCGCTGGAAACCGAATTCTTCTTCATGCCGCTCGCTTCCGCGCGCAAGCTCGGCCTGCCGCAGGAATGGGCGCAGCGTCTCGAGAAACTCTCGCCGCGCGACCGGCGCGCGCTCGCCGTCGAACGTCTCGTTGCGGACGCACCGGCCGCCGGCGCGTTGCAGGAAGGCGACCTGCTGCTCGCCGTCGATGGCGAACCGGTTGCGGATTTCCGCGTCGTCGAACGGGCAACGCAGAAACCCATCGTGCATCTGACCCTGCTGCGCGACTCGAAGGTGCAGGAGCTCGACGTCGAAACCATCGTGCTCGACGGCAACGACACGAGCCGCATGTTGCTGTGGGCAGGCGCGCAGCTGCAGAACCCGCATCGTGCGATCGCCGCGCAGCGCGGCATCTCGCGCGAGGGCGTGTTCGTCGCGTATTTCGGTTTCGGTTCGCCCGCGAGCCGTTACGGGCTCAGCCCCGGCCGGCGCATCATTGAAGTCGACGGCCAGCCCACGCCCGATCTCGATGCGTTCATCAATGTCGTGCGCGGCAAGGATCATCGCGATCCCGTGCGTCTCAAGACCGTGATGTGGGATGGCCGTATCGAGGTGATCACGCTCAAGACCGACCAGCGCTACTGGCCGACATACGAGATTCGCCGCACGAAGAAGGGATGGGAGCGGCGCGAGCTCGAACAGCCGGTGCCCGCCGCCGAGTGACGGCAGCGTGAAACCATAGGGGAAGACGCGTGCTGATCGTTCCAGCCGACTACCGCATCGATTCCGGTCATCTGCCGCTGGCGACGCTGTTCCTTGCGATCGTGTGCGTGCTCGTGTTCGTTCTCTATCAATCGGATGATGACGCGCGCGTCGGCGAAGCGCTTGCGGTGTACGCGCAGGAGAATCTCGTTCGCCACGAGGAGCCGTTGCTCGCGGCGTATCTCGGCGTGGACGACGTGACCGCCGATCTGATTGCCGAAGCGGTGCTGGATCCGGGTTTCGATGCGCACGTGGAAGCGTACTGGCAGACAACGGATGCTGACCCGGCATGGCAGGCATCGCGCGAACGTTTCGAGGCGGCGCGCGGGCGAATCAGCGGGTATCGCTTCGGGCTCACGCCCGCAGAACCTTTGCCGCGTGCGTGGCTTGCGCACATGTTCCTGCACGGCGATGCCGGCCATCTCATCGGGAACCTCGTGTTCCTGCTGCTGTTCGGATTGCTGCTGGAGCGTCTGCTTGGCTCTGCGCTTTTCTTCGCGACGTACGTCTTCACCGGACTGGTCGCCGCCGGCGTGTTCGTGCTTGCGAACGCGGGAAGCCCTGTGCCGATGATCGGCGCGTCGGGCGCGATCTCGGGCCTGATGGGCGCGTATCTCGGCGTCTACCGTTTCCGAAAGGTTCGCTTCTTCTACACGCTCGGCTTCTGGTTCGGCGAATTCACGGCGCCCGCGCTGCTGGTTTTCCCGCTATGGCTCGGCAAGGAACTCTACGGCTGGTTCGCGGGCGCGGATGCCATTGCATATGCCGCACACGCCGGCGGCCTGCTTGGCGGTGCGGCGATCGCCGTGCTGCTTCACCGCCAGGCGGCAACGCTGCTGGATACCGATGCGAAGACGCGCCGCGCGGATACGGAGCGGCGCGAGACGCTGGTGAAGATACGCCAGCTGCTCACGGATCTTCGCATCGACGACGCGCTTCGCCTCGCGGAGCAGTCGGTGCGCCAGTCGCCCGGGGAGTTCGCGTACTGGCAGGTCCATGCGGAGATCGCGGAGCGTCTTCCCGCCGGGCAGACGTATGCGCACGCGATGTCGCTGCTGTTCGCGAACGCCGGAAACAAGGCAATGAACGTTGCCTTCCTGCGCGAGCTGCTTGCGAGGTACCAGCAGCGCGATGCGAACCTGCTTGGCCTGCGCAAGCGGGGCGGTGCGGCGATGGCAAGGCGATTCATGCGCGAAGGCAGCGTGCGCGACGCCGACCAGCTGCTCGATGCGCTGCATCGCGTGGGCGGATTGTCAGCGGAATTTCACGAGGTGCTGACGGCGCTGCTCCAGTTCGCGGAGAGAAACAGCGACCGGCGCCGCGCGCAGCGTTACCGCCAGTACCTCGAGACGATCGGAACGGCTCAGGCGGTTTCAGGCCCGTCGTAGGTCATCACTTCCAGCAGGCGGTCGATGCGCGGTGTTTCAGGATGGCCGGGATGCCGCGCCTTCACCTGCCGCAGCAGGCTCACGGCCTTCTCCCTCGCGTTCATTCCCTCGAAGAAGATTCTCGCCATCAGGATCAGCGCAGTCACCATGTCGGGATACATCGGCGCGGACTGATGCAGTTTCATCAGCAGTGCGGCGGCGTGCTGGAACTTTCCCTGCTCGAAAAGCTGCTCCGCGATGCGATGGCAGGCAACGGAATCGCTCGGCACGAAGTCCGGGTAGCGCTTGCGGGTTTCCATGCAGAAGTGCGCAGCCTTGACCGTCAGCTGCCGTGCCATGAAGAACTCGCAGATGCTGTTCGCGTTGCGGCGGATCGCTTCCTCGTTTCCGCTGGCGGAAACGATCCGGTAATAAAGTTCGCGCAGCTCCGGGTTCGCTTCATCGACGTTGATGGCGGTGCGCAGCGTGTCGAGCGCGGGTTCGTGGCGGCCGGCGGACGCGAGAATGCGTGCGTTCGCGAGCGAGCGGCGCGTCATGAAGGTCCTGTATTCCAGGTGTTCGCCGAAGTCCTGGTTGCTCGCGAAACCCAGTTCCGCCTGCTTCTCGTAGAGGATGTAGCCCATCATCGCGTAGGTGACGAACGTGAAGTAGCTGGATACGAACATGAAGGCGGGATAAAGCGCCTGTTGCGGCAGCAGCTCCACGAGCATCGGCATCACGAGCGTCGGGCCCGCCGCGACCACCATGAGGCAGAACCACAGCAGCAGGTATGTCGGGCCGATGCGCAGCATCAGCAAGGCAAGGTTGCGCGGATGCACGGCCTCCATGACGGAGCGGGTTGTCGCGAGGAGCATGGTGGATGCCGGAACCGCGAGCAGCACGAAAACGGTGACCAGTCCGCCGACGAAGGCGCCGAGATACCGTGCGGCGACGATGAACACGCCGAGCAGGATGAAGACGGCGATCTGCTTGAGAAACAGGTGTTCGCCGTCAAGCCGGAAGATTTCCGACAGGTGCGGCGGCACGAGATCGCCGTCGCTGACGCGCTCAATGATGTGCAGTCCGTAATGCACCGTCAGCGCGGCAAGGAACAGCATGCCGAGAATGCCGAGCAGGCTGGACGGCAACAGCACGCTCACCAGCGTGATGAAGCCGAGCGTCACCAGTCCGCTGGTGCGAAACGGGTAGGCGAAGAACGTTCCCGCCTGCGTCCAGAATGGTTCGGCGACATTCGCGCCGCCGAGAAACTTCAGCTCCGTGTTGCAGAGCACGCAGCGTGGCAGCGCGTTCTCGTGGTTCTCGCGCGAGCCCGGCACGCATTCCTCGCACTCGTACATCTTGCAGTGCTCGCAGCGCCACATCGCCGGCTTCGCCGGATGGAACTTGCAGTGCTCCCTTGGCATGTTCTCCCCCGATCTGTCTGTTTCGGCCGGTTCGTCGACCGGCTTGCAATCGCCGTCACCGCGGCGGCTGTGATTCCGTTCCGTCTTCCCGTTCCGCGAGCAATGCCTCCTTCGCGGTAACCGGCGGCGAGCAGCTGAAACCGCGGCAGACATACGCCACGCACTCGCCCTGCGGTGCACGGATGGCAAGCGCATCCGGCAGCGCGCGCTCCTCGGCGGCGATCGCGAACGTCATGCGGTCGAGCCGGGGCTGCCGTTCGAGTTCCGCCTGCCATTCGCGCATCGCATCGCGTTCGCCGCGCAGGATGACGATCTCGCCCGGGTCGTGCCACAGGCGCAATGCCTCAAGCATCGTGCAGTGCGCGTGCGGCGTGCGGCGCATCGAGTCCCAGCCGGCACGCAGGCAGCGCTCCGCGGATGCGATCCATGCCTGTTCGCCGAGCAGGTGACCAAGGCGGATGAGCGCACGCGCGGCGATGCCGTTGCCCGAGGGCGTCGCTTCGTCCGCAAACGGCTTCGGGCGGTGAATGAGTGTCTCGTGGTCGTGCGAGGTGAAGAAGAAACCGCCGTTCTCGCGATCCTCGAAGCGTGCGGTCAGCGCCTCGGCGAGCGCACGCGCAAACGCGATGTCCTCGTGCCGCCAGCGGCTTTGCAGAAGCTCGAGCAGCGCATCGAGCAGGAAGGCGTAGTCATCGAGGTAGGCGTTGAAGCGGCTGTGGCCATCCTTGTGCACGGCGAGCAGCCTGCCGTCGCGCCACAGTTCGGTGCGCAGGAAAGTGAGGGCGCGTTCTGCGGCGGCGAGGTATTCCGGCTTGTCGAGACGCCGCGCCGCGCGTGCAAGCGCGCCGATCATGAGCGCGTTCCAGCTCGTGAGAATCTTCTCGTCGCGTCCCGGGCGAATGCGTTTCGCGCGCGCATCAAGGAGCTTGCGGTGCGCGGCGTCGAGCAGCGCGCGCACATCGGCGGGTGTGACATTGCGCTCGCGCGCCAGCGTGTCGATGTCCTTGTGGATGTTGAGATGCCACGCGCCTTCGAAGTTCGGCCGGCCTTCCAGCCCGTAATGCTCGACGACAAGCCGGCCGAGCGCGCGCGACTGCGGGTGCGAGTAAAGCGCGGCGTCGATCTCATCCAGCGTCCATACATAGAAACTGCCTTCGCGGCCTGCGGCATCGGCATCCAGCGTGCTGTAGAAACCGCCGGCCGGCGCCTGCATCTCGCGGATCGTCCAGTCCGCGGTTACCTGCGCAACGCGCAGGAACATGTCATCGCGCGTGAGACTGCCTGCATCCGCGAACAGCGCGAGCAGCGGCGCGTTGTCGTAGAGCATTTTCTCGAAGTGCGGAATGCGCCATGCCGCATCCACGCAGTAGCGGAAGAATCCGCCGCCGAGCTGGTCGTTGAGCCCGCGGCCCGCCATGCACTTCAGGCTGAACAGCGCGATCCGTCCTGCTGGCGCGTCGTCCGCGTACTGGCTGTGGCGCAGCAGGAACTCGATGTTGTACGGATGCGGAAATTTCGGTGCGTTGCCGAAGCCGCCGTTGTTCGCGTCGAACTCCGTCTCGAGTACGCGCCGCGCGTCGCGCAGCGGCGATTCGTCGAGCGGCATCCCGGGCGAGACGGGCTCGGGCGTGAACCTGCCGAAAACCTCGCGCAGTGCGGCATTCTGCTCGGTGAGCTGCGCGCGCTGCTCCTGGTAGGCGGTATGCACGCGCCGCAGGACATCCTGGAAGCCGGGCATGCCAAAGCGCGGTTCGCGCGGAAAATACGTGCCGGCAAAGAAGGGTGTGAGATCGTCGGGTGCGAGAAACACGGTGAGCGGCCACCCGCCGCCGCGCTGCGCGAGCACCTGGTGCGCGGCCTGGTAGACGCGATCTAGATCCGGCCGCTCCTCGCGGTCGATCTTGATGTTCACGAACAGCTTGTTCATGAGCTTCGCGGTCGCCGGATCCTCGAAGGATTCATGCGCCATGACATGGCACCAGTGGCAGGCGGAATAGCCGACGGAGAGCAGGATGGGGCGGTCCAGTTCGCGCGCGGCGGCGAGTGCGGCGTCATCCCAGGGCTGCCAGGCGACGGGGTTGTCGGCGTGCTGCAGGAGATAGGGGCTCGTTTCCGCGTCGAGGCGGTTGCGTGCGACGGCGTCGCCGGCGTCCTGTTGCTGCTCGCGGCCCATGTCCCTGCTGTCCCCGGGTGCTAGAATTCCCGCCCGATGATAACGGAAAGCCCGTCCCGCGCGGCGCTTCACGGCCCGCACCCCGCATGAATACTGGAGCGCCATGACTACCGAACTGCCGCCGCTGATCCTGAAGAAAGGCGAGGACCGGCGCCTGCGCGCGGGCCACCTGTGGATATTCAGCAATGAAGTGGATGTGGCGCGCACGCCGCTCACGGCGTTCGAGCCCGGCGCGCTCGTGCAGGTGGAAGCCGCCGGCGGCCGCCCGCTCGGCCTTGCCTATGTCAACCCGCATTCGCTGATCTCGGCGCGCCTTCTTACGCACGGCAAGGCGCTGCCGGATTTCAGCGCGCTTCTGCGGCGGCGCGTGCGTGCTGCGCTCGCGCTGCGCGAACGGCTGTTCGATGCGCCGTACTACCGGCTGGTCTTCGGTGAATCCGACCTGCTGCCGGGTCTTGTCGTGGACCGCTTCGGCGATGTGCTCGTTGTGCAGATCGCAACGGCCGGCATGGAAGCGCGGCGCGATGCGATCATCGACGTGCTGAAAAGCGAGATCGCGCCGCGCGGCATTCTCGTGCAGAAGAATCTGCCGATGCGCGAACTGGAAGGCCTGGATACCGGCGCCGCCGAGATCATCGGCGAGGTGCCGGAGCACCTCACCGTCATCGAGAACGGCGTGAAATTCGCCATCGACACCACAGCGGGACAGAAGACCGGCTGGTTCTTCGACCAGCGCGACAACCGCGCGCGGCTTGCGCGCTACGTGAAGGACCGGCGCGTGCTGGATATCTTCAGCTACGCCGGCGGCTGGGGCGTCACGGCGGCGAAGGCGGGCGCAAGCGAGGTGCTGTGCGTGGACAGTTCTAAAAGCGCGCTTGCGATGGCGCGCGCGAATGCTGCGCTCAACGGCGTCTCCGTCGAAACGCTGGAAGCGGATGCGTTCAAGGCGCTTTCGGACCTGCGCGAGGCGGGCGAGAAGTTCGACGTCGTCATCGTCGATCCGCCGGCGTTCATCAAGCGGCGCAAGGATTTCAAGGCAGGGCTCGCCGGTTACCAGCGTCTCAACCAGGCGGCGCTCCAGGTGACTGCGAACGACGGCATTCTCATCTCATGTTCGTGTTCGTATCACCTGCCGGAGCAGGAGTTGCTCAATGTCATCCAGCGCGCCGCGCGCCACGTCGACCGTTACGCGCAGCTGCTTGAATGGGGCCACCAGGCCGTTGACCATCCCGAGCATCCCGCGATCCCGGAAACGCGCTACCTCAAGGCCGTCACGCTGCGCGTGATGCCGAACGACTGAACTTCAACGCACGAGCGGGTAACATCCGACGCCATGATCAACTATCCCGACATCGATCCCGTTCTCGTCAGCATCGGTCCGCTGAAGATTCACTGGTACGGCCTCATGTATCTCGTCGGCATCGTCGGCGGCTGGTGGCTCCTGCGCGCGCGCGTGCGCAGCGGGCGCTACGCGGGCTGGACGGAAACGCAGCTGACGGACTTCATCGTCGCCGTCGCGCTCGGCGTGATCATCGGCGGGCGCATCGGTTCCATCGTCTTCTACAACTTCAACGATTTTCTCGGCGATCCGCTGATGCTGCTGCGCATCTGGGAAGGCGGCATGTCGTTCCACGGCGGCCTCATCGGCGTGCTTGTCGCGGTGCTGTGGTTCGCGCGCCGCACCGGGCATCGCTTCTGGGAACTTGTCGACATGATCGCGCCCGTCGTGCCGATCGGGCTCGGCGCCGGACGCCTCGGCAACTTCATCAACGCCGAGCTGTGGGGCAAGGTCACCGACGTGCCCTGGGCGATCGTGTA
>CAZRFE010000074.1:0-12898 GCA_964599565.1 uncultured Gammaproteobacteria bacterium | reverse complement strand
GCGGTCTTCGTGCGCACGAACACGATCACGCCGTCGAATTCCTCGACTTCGAGAATGCGCGTCAGCGCATCGAGCTTGTGGAAGCCTGCGACATACCAGTAGCGCTGGCGGATGGTTTCCGCGGTCGTGGTCTTCAGCTTGATGGAGATGTGTTCCGGCTCGTGCAGGTGCGTCTCGGCGATGCGCTGGATGGCAGCGGGCATGGTGGCGGAGAACAGCGCGACCTGCCGCTCGGCCGGCGTCTGCTCGAGAATCCAGGTGACATCGTCGATGAAACCCATGCGCAGCATTTCATCCGCTTCATCGAGCACGAGCGCCTGCAGGGCATCGAGATTCAGCGAACCGCGACGCATGTGATCCATCACGCGGCCCGGCGTGCCGACGACAACATGCACGCCGCGCGCAAGCAGGTTCAGTTGCCCGCGCATGTCCTGCCCGCCGTAAACGGGCGCGACATGAAAGCCGGGCAGGAAGGCGGCATAGCGCTGGAACGCTTCGGCAACCTGGATGGCAAGCTCGCGCGTCGGCGCGAGCACCAGGATCTGCGGTTCGGCGCGCTTGAGATCGAGGTTCGCGAGCAGCGGCAGCGCGAACGCTGCCGTCTTGCCCGTGCCGGTCTGCGCCTGGCCGAGCACGTCGCGACCGGCGAGCAGCGGCGGAATGGTCTGCGCCTGGATGGGCGAGGGCGTCTCATAGCCGACGGCTTCCAGCGCTTTCAGGAGTTCGGGCGGCAGGCCAAGGTCGGTAAAGCGCAACGGGTTTTCGACGGATACATCGGTGGACATGGCGGACTCGAAGGCGGGATGCAGGGGGCGACAAGGATACGCCTATTTGCGTGATGAGTGACGCGGTGTTCGCGGCTGAAGCCGCTCCTGCTTCATGTATTTCCAGTTTCGCGGCTTGCCTTCTGCGAGCCACTCGACGGCCTGCGCGATCCGCCGCTCGCGCGTTGCCGCCTGTTTCGCCTCCGTGACCCATTCGATGTATTCACGCCGCTGCGAGGGCGGAAAGTTCTCGAATGTTGTGCGCGCCGCGGCGCTGTGCTGCAGCGCATCCCGGAAATCGGCCGGCAGTGGCGGCACCTTCACCGGCTTGCGCGTGCGCGGCGCGGCGTCCTCGCCGTTCAGCGCAACAGCCTTGCGCATGTACGCGACCAGCGTTTTCTCCGCGGGGAGTTCTTCCAGCGAACGGATGCGCCGCATTGATGTGCTGCTGTCCTCGCCAAGGATTTCCGCCGCATTGCCGAGCGGCCCGGCCTTCCAGAAGCCGAGGCCGACATGCGCCTTGAACGCGGCCATGCCGCCGAGCGGGCCGTTGTACTCGAAGTACGGAGCGCCCCACTTGATGGTTTCCTGGACGTCCGGGCACGCCTTGTGCCACGCCGCGCGAATCCGCACGAGGATCGGGCGCGCGAAATCCGGTGCGCTTTCGATGTACGCATCAACGCGCGGATCGCGTGGCATTGCCTACTCCGGCTGCTTCGGGAACGCGAGATAACCCGCGCCCGTGTACCACGAACGCACGTCGACACGCAGGCGTCCCGCCTTCACCGCGGGATCCGCTTCGGCAAGTTCGCGCACCTTCCCGATGTCGAGATCGCCGCGGAAGAGAACGATGCCGCGCATCGGATCGTCCGCACCGCCGCCGAACGGACCGGCGATCAGCGCATAGCCGTCGCGCCACATCCGGTCGAGGTGAGCAAGGTGCGCCGCCTGCAGTTCGCTTGCCGCATCGTCATCCAGCGCCGGCGGATTGTCACCGCGCATCAGGAAGACCATGTAGAACTTGTCGAACTCCTCGGGTGCTGCGTGCGCGGCGAACAGCGGCATCAACAGCGCGAGCGCGAGCGCAAGCCGTGCGATTCGTGACATGGAATTTCTCCGTGGCATGCAGTATGTGACGCGAAATACTGCCACAAATCCCCGAAATGTTTTCCCCACCGCCGCGGGTAATCTCGACGACGGGTTTGATCGGGGGAGACGCAGTGATCCGATGGCTGCCGTTGCTCGGCGCGGCGCTGATGTGCTGTTCGTGCAGCATGCTGCCGGCGAACGTTGAACGCGAACCGTCGTTCGCGCTCGCGAATCCGCGCGTCACTTCCCTGGGCGAAGCGTTTGCGAAGGACATTGCCGCACATCCCGGCGAATCCGGTTTCCTGCCGGTGCTCGCCGGCGCGAACGCCTACCTGTTGCGTGCGGCGATGGCAGGCCTCGCGGAACGCACGCTCGACCTGCAGTACTACCTGTGGGCGGACGACACGAGCGGGCGCATGATGCTCGGCGATGTGCTGCGCGCCGCGGATCGCGGCGTGCGCGTGCGCCTGCTGCTCGATGACATTCACACGGACGGCGAGATCGTCACGTTCGCGCAGGTGGATGCGCACCCGAACATCGAGGTTCGCTTGTTCAACCCGTTCGGCCGGCGCAGCGCGCGCGTCGCGGACTGGCTGCTGGACGGTGCGCGGCTGAATCACCGCATGCACAACAAGGCGATGATCGCGGACAACGCGGTTGCCATCGCCGGCGGCCGCAACATCGGCAATCACTATTTCGCGATCGACGAGGTTTCCAACTTCCGCGATCTCGACCTGCTTGCGATCGGCCCCATCGTGCAGGACCTCTCGTCGATGTTCGATCTTTACTGGAACAGCGAGTGGTCATACCCGCTCACCGCCATCGAAGGCGAGGAACACAGCGCGCACGATGCCGTGGAACTCGGCGCACGGCTCGATCGCTGGATGCGCGTTGCGACGATGCCGTTCACGCTCGACCACGACGCGCACGCCATGCGCGCTCGCCTGTTCACCGCGCGCGAGAAACTTTCATGGGGGCAGGGTGAAGCGGTGTTCGACAGCCCCGCGCGCGTCGACGGCACGGACAAGGCGGTGCGCGGCGTTGCGGATGTGCTGTTCGATACCGTCGATGGCGTTCGCCGCGAGCTGCTGATCGAGACGGCGTATTTCGTGCCGGGCGAACGCGGCGTTGCGCGGCTCGGCGGTCTCGTCGAGCGCGGCGTCGATGTGACGGTGCTGACGAACTCGCTCGCCACGAACGACGTGCTCGCCGCGCACGCCGGTTACATGGATTACCGCGAAGCGCTGCTCGATGCGGGCGTGAAGCTGCACGAGCTTCGTCCCGATGCGCATGCGCAGCAGCAACAGCTGAGCGTGCTCGCATCGGAATCCGAATCCACGCTGCACACCAAGGCGCTGGTGTACGACCGGCGCGCGGTGTTCGTGGGTTCGTTCAATTACGATCCGCGTTCGCTCGTCATCAACATGGAGATGGGCGTGCTCGTGCACAGCCGCGAACTTGCCGCAACCATCGCGGCGACGATCCGCGAAGGGCTGGAACCGGCGAACAGTTACCGGCTGGCATTGCACGACGGCGAGATCCGCTGGCAGACCGTCATCGACGGCGAAGCGGTGTGCCTCGACAACGAACCCGAGACCGGCTGGTGGGAACGCTTTCTTGCGAACCTGCTTTCGCTGATGCCCATCGATGACCAGCTGTAGATGGCTCGCGCTGCTGCTGTGCGCATCCACCGCGCACGCCGCACCGGCAACGCCGCTCGATGCCTTCTCCATGCGCGTCGCCGGCATGATGGCGCGCTTCGATACCGACATTCGCGTCGTCTACCCGGATGGCGACGTCGAGAGCGTGGACTTCGATCGCGAGCTTGGTCTCGAGGACAACAAGCTGATCGAAAGCTTCGCCGTGAACTGGCGGCCGGCCATGCGGCACGAGTTCGGCATCGATTATTTCAACGAGTCGCTGAAGGGAACGCGGCGGCTCGGGCGCGACATCCGGCTTGAAGGCGAAACCTTTCCGTTCGCCACCACCGTGCAAAGCCGCTTCACGCTGGAAGCGTTCGAATTCCATTACACCTACTGGCCCGTGCAGAGCGAGCACTGGGCGGCGGGCATGCGTTTCGGTCTCGTCGACTACCGCGTCCGCACGCATCTGCGCATGCTGCTGGGCGAGCGCGGCGAGCCGCCGGAGGTCAGCGTCGAGGCAACCGTTTCAGAGGACATTCCCGCACCGACGTTCGGCGCGGATTTTCGCTACGCACCGACGCCGCGTTGGCGTTTCAGTTTCAACGTCGGCTGGTTCGAGGCGAAGTTCAAGCGCGTCTCGCCGATCATCGTCACCACGCGCGCGGGCGCAGAATGGCTTCTGTTCGACGATCTCGGCGTGCGGGTGGACTACGGCATGAGCCATCTCGATGCGGATTACCGCAGCAGCAGCTTCAGGGGCGGGCTCGAGATCCGCGAAGGCGGCTTGCGTATCGGCGTGATCTGGCGGATGTGAAGGCGCGAGAAGTTCGCAAAAAAAAGCCCCGGCAGTGCCGGGGCTTTTTTTCGTCACCAGATTCTCACGCGATCTTCCGGCGCGAGATACATGCCGTCGCCCGGCTTTGTGTCGAACGCTTCGTGGAAGGCATCCAGGTTCCGGTAGATGCCGTTGACGCGATACTTCAGCGGCGAGTGCGGATCGGATGCAAGGCGCGCGGCCTCGGACTCCTCGGTGTACTTGCCCTTGCGCGACATCGCATAACCGATGAAGAAGCGCTGCGGACCGGTGAAGCCGTCGATCACGGGCGGTTCCTTGCCGTGCAGGCTCGCGATGTACGCCTTGTATGCGATCGCGACACCGGAGAGATCGCCGATGTTCTCGCCAAGCGTCAGCTCGCCGTTGATGTGCATGCCGGGCAGCGATTCGATGGCGTTGAACTGTCCGACGAGCGCCTTCGTTCGCTCCTCGAACTTCGCGCGGTCTTCTTCCGTCCACCAGCTCCGGAGGTTGCCGTCGCCGTCGTACTGGCTGCCGCTGTCGTCGAAGCCGTGCGAGATCTCATGCCCGATGACGCCGCCGACGGCGCCGTAGTTGATCGCGTCGTCCGCGTTCAGCTGGAAGAACGGCGGCTGCAGGCGTGCAGCGGGGAACACGATCTCGTTCTTCGTCGGCGAGTAGTAGGCGTTCACCGTCTGCGGCGTCATGCCCCATTCGTTGCGATCGATCGGGCCGCCGAGCTTGTCGACCTCCTGCTGCCAGTTCCATGCAATCGCGCGGCGCAGGTTGCCCATGTGATCGCCGCGCGCGATGACGAGATCGGAATAATCCTTCCACACATCCGGGTAACCGATCTTCGGCGAGAACTTCGCGAGCTTCTGCTTCGCCTTCTCGCGCGTTGCAGGGCTCATCCATGCGAGTTCTTCGATGCTGGAATCGAACGCCGCGATGACGTTTCGCACCAGTTCTTCCATCTTCGCCTTTGCCTGCGGCGGGAAGGCGCGCTCGACGTAGATCTTGCCGACGGCCTCGCCGAGTACGTCGTCGACGAGCGCGACGCCACGCTTCCAGCGCGGCTGCTGTTCCTGCTGTCCGCCGATGAGGCGGTTGCGATAGTTGAAGCGCAGCGTGTCGAACGTTCCGGCGAGATGCATCGCACGCGCATCCAGCACGTGGTAGGCAAGATACGCGCGCCAGTCTTCGAGCGGCACGTCGTTCAGCATTGCCGCGAGCGCCGTGAAATAGCTCGGCTGTTCGACGATCACGCGATTCACCTTCGCGGCCACGCCGAGCGCGTCGAGCGAGCCTTGCCAGTCGATCGCGCCGAGTTCACCCAGCGCGGCAACGTCGAACGGGTTGTAGCCCGCTTCCGGGTCGCGGTTCTGCACCGCGCTCCATTGCGCGCCGGCAAGGCGTTCTTCCAGTGCGTACACGTTCGCACCGGCGGCATCCGCGCGGTCGCGTTCCCAGCCGGCCGCCGCGAGCATGTCTGCGACATATCCAGGCAGTGCATCGCGCGCCTTCGCAAAGCGCGCGTTGTCCTTCTCAAGGTAATAGTCGCGGTTCGGCAGCGTGAGGCCGCTCTGCGAGAGATAGAACGCGTACTCGGTCGAGTTCTTGAGGTCCTGCCAGATGAAGGCGGCGTACGGCGTCACGATGCCGAGCCGCGTCAGTTCCGCGACGGCGCGCACGAGCGAATCGCGGTCGCTGATGGCATCCACGAGCGCGAGTTCCGGCGCGACGGGCGCAAGACCGGCGGCGTCGATGGCGGCTGCATCCATCCATGTTGCGAAGAAGTCGCCGACCTTCTGCCGTTCGCTGCCCGGCTCGCCGCCGTTGGCGGCGGCATCCTCGATGATGTCCCGCAGCACGACCTCGGCTTCTTCATACACGGTGTGATAGACCGTGTAGCCGCTGTAGATCTCGGGAATTTCCGTTGCATCCAGCCAGCCGCCGTTCGCGAACTGGTAGAAGTCGTCCTGCGCGCGCGTGCTGCGGTCCAGCGCATCGAGATGCACGCCTGAGACCAGTGACGCGGGCGCGGGCCCTGCGGCGGCGGGCACCGTCGTTTCGGCGTCGTTCGTCATCCAGGCATAGGCGCCGATGAGCACGAGCGCTGCGGCAATGAGCAGATTCCTGACCACGTGTTTTCCCTCTCGTATTCGAGTCATGTCCGTGTGACCATGAATCGGTCGCGAGGTTCGCGGAACATTGAATTTCCCGTTCGCGCGGCGGTCCAACGTGACCAGTCGAGGAGTAGACGCATGCGCCGGATCGATATCGTTCTTGCCGTCCTGTTCGTCGCCGCGGTTGTCGGGCTTGTGTTCCTGCCGGACCTGATCGGCAAATGGCGCACGGCGCAGGAGACGGAAACGGCTGCCGTGGAAACGGCGCCGGCGAATGTGCCGCAGGAATCCGAAACCGCAGAAGAAGAAGCGCGGCTCGAGGCGCCGGTCGATCCGGAGGTTGAGCGCGAGCGCGTCAGCGGCATCCTGATGCTGCACAAGGCCTGCGTGAACCGCTTCGAGGGTTTCGATGCGCGCTCGCGCGAAACGCTGGATGCATGGAAGCAGCACCACGCGTCGATATTCGCCTCCGGCGGCGTCGAGCATGATTTTCATATCGTGCTTGCGCCGCGCAAGGACATGGAACGCGATGCGAAACGGCAGGCGGACACCGAGGAGTTCGCGCTCTGCGAACGCAACCTCGAAGCGATGCAGGCCGATCTCGACAAGGCGCGCTGAGCGTCACATGGATTAATCCCGGTATTTTTTGCCGCGCGCCGCGGTGGTCTAGTTGCCCTCCTGACCGAACGTACAGGAGAGGCGTCATGGAAAATCCCGAACCGGTTCGTGAACACCGCGAACTCGAAAAGCTTGCCGGCCACTTCGCCGGTCCCGAGCTCATGCATCCCTCCTGGTTCAATGACCAAGCGAAGAAGGGCGAAGCGGTGACGGACGCGCGCGTCGCGCTCGACGGATTCGCGATCGTGCAGGATTACGAGCAGATACTTGAAGACGGCGGCCGGTTCGCGGGACACGGCGTGTTCCGCTACGACATGCCGAGCGACACCTACGAGCTGCACTGGTTCGACAGCACCGGCGGACCGGAGCGCATCTTCCGCGGCGGTTTCGCCGATCGCATGCTGGTTCTCACCGCGCGGGTCGGCGACGGCTGGCAGCGCCTGACGTACGACTTCAATCTCGCCGGCGGCTACCGTTTCAAGCTTGAGACATCCGATGACGGCAACCAGTGGCGCATCGTGCTTGAAGGCGACAATTTCGCGGACCGCGCGGCGCGCGTGAAGAAAGCCACGGGCAGGAAGGCATCCGCGAAGAAAGCGGGCGCGAAGAAGACCGTTGCGAAGAAGGCCGGCGGAAAGACGGCAAAGCTGCCGCGCGCCGTGAAGAAACGCGCGAGCGCGAAAACATCGAAAAAGGCAGCAGCAAGGAAATCGTCCGCGAAGAAGGCGCCGGCGAAGAAGGCCGCAACCCGGAAAGCAGCATCGAAGAAAGCCACGCCGAAGAAAGCGGCATCGAAGAAAGCCATAGCGAAGAAGGCAACATCGAAGAAGGCAACACCGAAGAAGGCAACACCGAAGAAGGCAGCGACGAGAAAAGCTGCAGCGAAGAAGGCCGCAGCGAAGAAGGCGCCGGCGAAGAAGCGTACGACACGGCAGGTGGCAGGAAAGACCGCAGCGAAGAAGAAGACGAAAGGGACGCCGAAGAAAAAGGCCGCAGCACGTACGCGTGCAGCGCCGATCGAACGCAGCCGCCGGCAGGGCAAGCGTTCGCGCACGATCGCAGCCGGCAAGAAAGCCACCGCGCGCGCCGATGGCGGCGCCGCATCACGCCGCAGCGTTTCGCAGAAGAAGACGAAGTCTTCCGCGCAGGAAGCGCCGCGCATGCCGAACCTGAAGAAGACCTCAACGCGCACCGGCTGGCACCGTACGGCGGCGAAAGGCGTTCGCTGATCTTCGCGCAACGTGTTCGTGCCGATACGTTATGATCCGCCTGCCGACCGGGGAGGTGGAACATGAGCCGCGCGAACACCATTTTCGAGGACAGATTCCGCAAGTTTTTCGTGCTGCTGCTGCTGTTTGCGGTGGTCGCGGTATTCCTGAACATGATCCAGGGTTTTCTCGTCGCGCTGTTTCTCGCGGCGGTCTTCACCGCGCTCATCTTTCCCCTGCAGCGCTGGACGGCGGCGAAGTTCGGCGGCCGCGAACGGCTCGCGGCAGTTGTCGTCGAGCTTGTGTTCCTGCTCGCCGTCGGCGTGCCCGTGCTGCTGATGCTCGGCATGGTGACGGCGGAAGCGGTGCAGATCAGCGCGAAGGTGATGCCCTGGGTCAAGGAGCAGCTGCAGGGCAACCCCGCGCTCACCGGCGGCCTGCCGGACTGGCTGCCGTTCGCGGACGAACTCGAACCCTATCGCCGCACCATCCTCGAGAAGATCGGCGCGGGCGTGAGCGCGGCGGGAAAATTTCTCGTCGGCACGATTCCAAACGTCACGCAGACGACCGTCGGCATCCTGCTCGATGCCTTCATCATGATCTATGCCATGTTCTTCTTTCTCGTCGATGGTCCGGAGTGGCTGCGAAAGGCGAAGCATTACGTGCCGCTTCACAGCGACGATCGCGATCTCATCGTCGAGCGCGGCTTCCTCGTCACGCGCGCGGCACTCAAGGGCATACTCGTCATCGGTCTCCTGCAGGGCATTCTCGTCGGGCTTGCGTTCTGGGCGGCGGGCATACACGGCGCGGCGTTCTGGGGCGCTATCGTGCTCATCCTTTCCGCGATACCGGGGCTCGGCGCGCCGCTCATCTGGCTGCCGGCCGCGATCTATCTTTTCATCACCGGCGAGACGGGCTGGGCGATCGCGATGGTCGTGTGGGGCGTCGTCGTCGTCGGGCTCGTGGACAACATCCTGCGTCCGATCGTGGTCGGCCGCGATGCGAAGCTGCCTGACCTGCTCATTCTCGTTTCCACGCTCGGCGGCATCGTGATGTTCGGCGCGACGGGCATCCTGCTCGGGCCGATTCTCGCCGCCGTCGTGGTCATCGTGTTCGACATCTATCACAGCGCATTCGCGACGGTGCTTCCCGACGACTCGCCGCAGTGATCCTCTGCGCGCGGCAGAGTAGACTGCCGCGATGCAGAGGATCGTGATTCCATCTCCCGGCAGCTACGCGCAGCTGAAGCTCGAAAGCGCGCCCGATCCCGTGGCGGAACCGGGCGAGGTGCTCATCGACGTTTCATGTTGCGGCGTGAATTTCGCCGACTGCATCACGCGCATGGGCCTTTATGCGTCCGCGAAGGAATTCGAAGGCTACCCGATGACGCCGGGCTTCGAAGTCGCGGGCACGGTTGCGGCTGTCGGAAAGGGCGTGCGCGATCTCGAACCCGGCGCCGTGGTGATGGGCGTGACGCTGTTCAACGCCTACCAGTCGAAGGTTGCGCTGCCGCGCGCGCAGGTGTTCCGCGTGCCGTACCCGTGGTCCGTCGCGCAGGCGGCGGGATTCCCGACAGCGTTTCTTACCGCGTGGTACGCGCTGTTCGAACTGGCAAACGTGCGCATGGATCAGAAGGTGCTCGTGCACTCCGCGGCAGGCGGCGTGGGGCAGGCGCTGGTGCAGCTCGCGAAGCTCGCCGGCTGCAAGGTCGCGGGCGTGGTCGGCGGCCGTCACAAGACCGCGGCGGTCGAGGCGCTCGGCGCGGATTGCGTGATCGACCGGTCGAGCGAAGATCTCTGGGCGACGGCGAGCCTTTACGCGCCGGACGGTTTCGATGTGATCCTGGATGCCAACGGCGCGGCGACGCTCGGCGGCAGCTACGCGCACCTTGCGCGGGGCGGACGCGTCGTGGTGTACGGCTTCCATTCGATGTTCCGCAAGGGATACGGGCGCGCACCGTGGCTCAAGCTCGCGCGCGACTGGCTGCGCACGCCGCGCTTCAATCCGCTCGACATGACGCAGTCGAACCGCAGCGTGCTCGCGTTCAACCTCTCGTTCATGACGCACCGGCATGACGTGCTGGCGCGCGCCATGCACCAGTTGCTCGGCTGGGCGAACGAGGGGCGCATCCAGCCGCTGCCCGTGCAGACGTTCGCGTTCGCGGACGTGGCGGCCGCGCACCGCGCGCTGGAAGGCGGCGCAACCACGGGAAAGCTCGTCCTGGCGATGGACTCCTGAGCCGTCCGGCGCTGTCCGCCCCTGTCCGCGGACGTGGGACGCGGCCTCTCGCACCGCGCCGCAACGGGCGCGGGCAGATGGCCCGGGGTTTGCATCATATGAAGCAGACCGGGTACAAACCGCAGCCTGTGAAACGGCATCGAAGGAACGAGGAACGCACAGCTACCCCTGGCACAGGACCAGGGTGATAATCGCGACGCTCCGGATGCGGAGCAGAAAGAGGGGGTTGGAATGGACATTCGAAGCGCATTGCTGGCCGTGCTCTGGCTGGTGTTCGCGCCGCTGCCGGACGCGGACGCACCGCGCTGGGAGCCCGCACAGCCAGGCGATTCCTATGAATTCACGCTGGGCCGCGCGCACCCGCCGAGCGAACGCCTGCATGAACGCTGGCTGTTCGAGATCGACCTGGACTGGGAACGCTCGCGGCAGCTCGCGCTGGAGATGGTCTGCGATCTCGGCGTGATCGCGCTTGCGCTCATCGACTGCATGGATGTCGCCAACGCCGGCAACGCGCCCGCGCTTGAGCCGCTGCCGCAACTGCCGATGCCGGGCGCCGGCGGCACGCGCGCACCGGATTTCAATGACATCCGCAGGCGGAGCATCGAGGAGCGGATGCACAGCATCTAGCGATCAAGCGGCATCAACGCGACAGCGGTTCGCGGCTGAAGCCGCTCCTGCCTGTCGTTCCCTCGCTCATGCACACCGCCGGCGCGCCGCCCGGCAGCTGCTCCACCTTCCAGTTCGCGAATGACGTCACGCCGCTGACATCGCAACCCAGTTCCACCAGCCAGTTCTCCACCGCCTGGTTCGAGGTGCTGCCGAACCAGTAATCCTCGGGGTGCTCGACGAACTCCAGGTTCCAGCCCGCGTTGTATTTCGCACTCGCGAGATTTTCCTCGAAGACGAGATTGAGAATGCGCTGCAGGCGGTCGGAACGTTCGCCGGAAACGGCGATGCAGTACATCGTCTCGACGCCGACACCGATCGCCTTCATCACGCTGTCCGGCGTCGGCGGGCCAGGCAGCACCTTGCGGCCGAGCGTGCCGGATTCGGGCATGAGCATCGCGCCCATGCCGCGCAGGATGCCGATGTCTCCGCTTTCGCTGCCGAGTTCGCCGAACGCGTAACGCACGGGGCGTCCGCCGCTGTCGACGACGACAAGCGAGGTGTGCCGGCCGTGGTCGAGGATGAACGCGGCGCGCGGATCTTCCGGATGTTCTGGCGGCACGACGGTCGCCGCGCAGCCTGTCGCGAGTACGGCGAGCATGACCACGGCATGGCGAAATGAAACGTGCATGGACGATCCTGGAGACGAACGGCAGTGACAGGGTGCTCCGCCGCGCATGACACCCGCGCTCGGGCCTTGACCGTAAATCCCCGTCCGCGATGCTGCAGTTCAGAATGTCGCGCGCAGCAGCCGTTCATCGGCGCGTCGTGATGCGTGCACCGGACGACGGCTCCAATGACAGTCGCGGATTTCGCAGCCGCGGGAAGCGGCTGTTGCGATTACGGCAGCTTGATGCCGCCACCGCCGCCCATGCCGGGGCCGCCCGGGCCGCGGCCGCCGCCACTGCCGGGCACGATGAGCGAGGACGCCGCTTCGCGGCGCATTTCCTGGAGCTGCTGCATGGTTTCTTCCACGGCGCGATTGGCGGCGGCGGGAAATTTCTCGACGGCTTCGGCAAGCGTCGTCGCTTCCAGGTCGAAGTTGAGCGGCAGCGTGCCCGCCGGCGTGTAGAGGCTGGCCTGGCCGATGAACAGCCGCGCGCGCGATGCATCGTCCGTTCCGTCGATGTGCACCGGCACGAGCACGCGGATGGTTCCGACCTGCCGGTCCGTGAATGTTTCCTCGCGGTAGATGTTGTCGGCGTCCATGCGGGCTTCGTCGGCGGGATTCGGCGAGTTCATGTCTTTTCGGTCTCGGTCGGATGAAGTCGACAAGGATAGCAGGCAATGCCGCGAGCGTCAGATGCGCGCGGCCGCGAGTGCCGCGATGAACTATCTTATGTAGCAGGGATGCGGGGGGAATGGACGTGCGAAACCAGGTCAGGTGGCTGGCAGGGGAAGGCCTGGAGCGCAGGCAGCGCCTGCGGCTTCGCCGGTTCTTCATGTCGTTGTTCTCCTACATCATGTGGTGCCTGATCGCGGCCGCGAGCTGGCAGGCGGGCCTGATCGAAATCACGGGCCAGGAGATGGCGGTTGCGGCCGCGGCCATCCTCGTCATGCAGGCGGTCTTCTACACGTTCATCCGCAGCGGCACGAACCTGCGCTTCCGCGATCCGTCGCTGACCCTCTGGCAGATCCTCGCGGGACTCGGTTTTGCGCTGCTGCTGATCGCGCTGTCGCGCGAGATTCGCGGCGTCATGCTGACGGTGTACATGGTCACGCTGCTGTTCGGCATCTTCGCGCTCGACCG
>CAZRFE010000073.1:0-13136 GCA_964599565.1 uncultured Gammaproteobacteria bacterium | reverse complement strand
GCATCGCGCGTGAAAGCGTGGGTCCCGGACAATGCGCCGGTTGGCACTTTCATCTTTACATGCATCAAGGCGGCGCATTTCCGGGATGACTTCGGTCAGTGTGACAGTGGTGTTCAGAACGTCGAAGCTGGACAACATTTCACTACAGAAGTTGGATGCTGGTTCAGGTCATCGAAGCCAGAACGCCAGGCGCGCGACCACTCCAGGGATGTCATCCCCGCGCAGGCGGGGATCCACGCTTTGGATGTTGGGTATCGAGCATCGCGCGTGAAAGCGTGGGTCCCGGACAATGCGCCGGTTGGCACTTTCATCTTTACATGCATCAAGGCGGCGCATTTCCGGGATGACTTCGATAGGGCGATCGCGGGGTTTCGTTCATCGAAGCCGGGAAGGTCGTGCACACGACGCAGCAAGAGTTGTCATCCCCGCGCAGGCGGGGATCCACGCTTTCAGTGACCCGTATTCAGGAAGAATGATCGATCGATATTCAACCTGATCGCATTGCCAGGGAGGGCACATGGAAAAGATTTACTGCGTCTACATCCTCGCGAGCAAGCCACGCGGCGTGATGTACGTGGGCGTCACCTCCAACCTTGCAAGACGCGTCGCGCAGCACGAGGCAGGCGTGGCGGATGGCTTCACGAAAAAGTACGGCGTGAAGACGCTGGTCTACTTCGAGATCTTCGACAACCCGCTTGATGCCATACAACGGGAGAAGCAGTTGAAGCGCTGGCGAAGGCCGTGGAAGTTCCGGTTGATCGAGTCGATGAACCCTGACTGGCGCGAGCTGTTTCCCGAGATACTTTAGCGCACGAAAGCGTGGATCCCGGACAATGCGCCGGTTGGCACTTTCATCTTTACATGCATCAAGGCGGCGCATTTCCGGGATGACTTCGACAGGGGTGATCGCGAAATTCGGAACGTCACGACCGGTACGCATTTCGGTTTCGAAGCTGGAAGCGCTTCGAGTTATCGAAGCCAGAACGCCATGCGCGCAACCACTCCAGGGATGTCATCCCCGCGCAGGCGGGGATCCACCACCGCCGGCTCCCGCCGGCGTTCTTTACCCGAGCCGGTTGCGCAGTTCCTGGCGGTAGCGGCGGCTGACGGGAACGAAACCGCCGCTGGCAAGATGCGCGCGCGCATCGCCGGTATCGAACGGCTCGATTTCCTTCACGCGATCCAGGTTGAGAATCGCGCCGCGATGCACGCGTGCAAAGCCGCGCGCATCGAGCCGCGTCTCGATGCTTGCCATGGTTTCGCGCAGCGGATAGAGACGCTCGCCGACGTGCAGCGTGACGTAGTTGCCGGAGGATTCGATCCAGTCGATGTCGTTCACGTTCACGAGGAATTCGCGGCCGAGCTTCTTGACGAGGAAGCGGTCCGGCGTCTGCGGCTGCGCATCCGTCTCGCCCTCGGGCACGAAGCTCGCCTCGCCCCGCAGGCGCCGGAGGATAAAACGGTAGAGATAGATGGCGGCGAGGATGCTCGCGTACGAGCGGACATCCTTCAGGTACTCGTAGAAGAATTCGACGAAGAAATTCCACGTGCTGGACGCGAACGCATACTCACTGCCCGCAACGCCGTACACGATTTCACGCAGCGCGGTCATCGCGAGCACGTGCATGAGCGACCAGGCGACGGTGAACGCCGCATGCCAGGCGAGGTTGCGCCGCCAGGTCCCGCGCTGCAGCGGAAAGCGCGCGTCGAAGAACAGCATCACGGGCAGCAGCGCGCCGATCACGAGCGAGCTGGTGACTTCCCACGTGATGACTTCCCAGGCCGCGACATCGCGGCCGGCGCGGTCGATGTCGAGCAGCGTGACGGAGGTGTTCGCTACGATCTGCACGGCAAGCAGCGCTGCCCACGCGAGAATCTCGTAGCGCCGCCGCTTCGCCAGGTAATCCTCGAGCTTCATGCCGTCTCCGTTGCCGCGCACAGGCCGCGATTCTAGCAGCCGCGCCTCACCGCTCACCCCTCGCCCCCCGCCGCTTGTCACTGCGGCCCGTCGATCCGGCACTTGCGGCTGTTCCGGTGCGCGCGCGATCGCGATGCTGGCGTCGAAACCTGAACCGGAGAACCCGATGAATCCTTCCCGCCGCCATGACATCGACGCGCTGCGCGTGCTCGCCTTCGGGCTGCTGATCTTCTACCACGTGGGCATGTTCTACGTGGCCGACTGGGGCTGGCACGTGAAATCCGCGTACCTCTCGGAATGGCTGCAGCTGCCGATGCTTCTCGTGAACCAGTGGCGCATGCCGCTCCTGTTCATGATTTCCGGCATCGCGGTGCACTTCCTCTTCGGGCGCATGACGCGCGGTGCGTTCGCGTGGTCGCGCACGAAGCGCCTGTTGATACCGCTGCTGTTCGGCATGGCGGTGATCGTTCCGCCGCAGGCGTATTTCCAGGCGCTGACGACCGGCGCGTTCGACGGCAGTTACGCGCAGTTCCTTTGGCGGTATTTCACCTTCCAGGGCTGGCCGGCGGGCGCGTTCGACGGCAGCGACCCCGGCATCACGTGGAATCACCTGTGGTACCTGCCGTACCTGCTCATCTACACGCTCGCCGCGATCCCGCTGCTCGGCTGGCTGCGCCGCGCGAACCGGCTTCGCGATGCGCTGCGCGGCTGGAAACTCCTCGCGCTGCCGGCGGTGCCGCTGTTTGCGTACGGATTGTTCGTGTACCCCGTCTTCGGCGACGTCACGCACGCGCTGCTGGATGACGGCTACGGGCACGCAATGTTCTTCACGTTCTTCATCTATGGCTGCCTGCTCGGCACGGATGCGGGGCTGTGGCGGGAAATCGCGCGGCTGCGCGTGCCGGTGCTGCTGCTCGCGGTATGCAGTTTCGCGGTGTTTCTCGCGCTGCGCGAATTCCTGCCCGAGAACGCATCGCGCCTGCAGGAAGTGCTGTTCATGCTGGTGCTTTATCTCAACCGCTGGTTGTGGCTGATGCTGGTGCTCGGCTTCGGGCACGCGCTGCTGAACCGGCCGTCTGCATGGCTTGGCTATGCGAACGAAGCGGTCTACCCGTGGTACATCCTTCACCAGACGATCACGGTCACCGCGGGTTACCAGCTCGCGAAGCTCGAACTTGGCCCGGTTGTCGAGCCGGTGCTCGTGCTCGGCCTCACGATCGCAGGCTGTCTCGTGCTGCACGAGTTCGTGATCCGGCGCGTCGCGGTGCTGCGCCCGCTGTTCGGACTGAAATCGCAGAAGGCTGCGGGAAGAGCGCCGCGGAACACGGCAATGCAGCCGGAAACCTGAAAACAAGAAAAGCGGCCCGCGCACGCGCTGGGCCGCTTCCCCGGTCTCGCCGGACGGAAATCCATCCGCGGGCCTCCTGGCGTCTCCCCCGACGTGATCCAGTCAGCTCCCCGGATGGCGTTCTGCCGCCGGCCTTCGACCTCCCCCTTGACGCTTCTGCCCGTTCAAGGCAATGCGGTCCAACCTAGCGTTTTGTGACAATATCGCAAGCTGCGTCGAAGAAGATTCTGCAATCAGGGGAGTTCGATGAATTTTGACGAAACGGACCTGAAGATCCTGGGCCTGCTGCGGAAGAATGCGCGCATTTCCAACAAGGCGCTTGCAGCGCGCACGGGCATCGCGCCCTCCACCTGCCTGATGCGCGTTCGCCGGCTGGAACGCAACGGCGTCATCGCGGGCTACCACGCGCACCTGCATCCCGCCGCGGTCGGCGTGCGCATCCAGGCAATGATCGGCGTGCGCATGGTGCGGCACGTGCGCGCGGACGTGGATGCATTCCGCGCGCACGCGCTCGCGCAGAAGGAGACAGTCGCGATCTACCACGTCGCCGGCGCGGACGATTTCCTCGTGCACGTCGCAACGCGCGATACCGATCACCTGCGGCAGATGGTGCTGTATGTGTTCACGGAGCGGCCCGAGGTCGCGCACGTGGAGACGCGGCTGATCTTCGAGCAGGAGCGGACGGAAGGCTTTCCGCTGTACGTCAACGACGAGGAACGGTAGGAGCGGCTTCAGCCGCGAAAAACCGGGGACAAAAAACAAACCCCGCCGAGGCGGGGTCTGTCGTGCTCGTGTTCCGGTCGATCAGAACTCGTAGCGGGCAGCCAGCGTGAAACCGTCGGTTTCCCACATGTCCCACAGAGCAAGGGAGAGGCCGAGGTTGTCCTGCAGCCAGTAACGGCCGCCGATCTCGTAACCCGTGTCGCCGTCGAAAACGCTGGCGTACTGCAGGTTGCCGAACACTTCGACCTTCTCGACCACTTCACCACGCACGCCGATCTCGAAACCGAAACCGGTGTCGTCGTCGGACGCGCTGTCGCAACCCACGAACGGCAGGCAGAACTCGACTTCAGCTTCCGCGCTCAGGATCGCGAACTTGCCGTACAGGTCGAACTGCTCGTTCAGCGCCATCGAGCTGCCGACGCCGAACGTCAGCACGGTCTGGTCGTAGAAGTCATCGCCCAGCGACTCGTACGATGCAAAACCGAACATCTTCTCGTGGAACTGGTAGCTGCCTTCGATGCCGAAGCCGTCGGCCTGATCAGCATCGATGTAGCTGAATTCGCCGAAGGTGTAATTCATGTTGCTGTTGTCGGCACCGAACTTGATGCCTTCATCAGCGGCAAGCGCCGCTGCCGGCAGGATCAGCGCCGCAACGCCTGCGGCGATAATGTTCTTCTTCATCCCTTGCTCCTCAAAAAAGTAATGTCTACCCCCTAGTAAGGGCCGGGGGAATCTACCAGAAACAACGAATGAAGCAATGGATGCAGTTCGAATTTTTTGCGCAGCAATGCAGAAACTTTCGCGATCGGAAACATCCTTCTTCCGCGCGCGCTGACCGCGGTCTTGCGGTCATGCGCGCCGCTCGCGGAAGCGCCGGACCTTCGCGGTATTGCCGCAGGTCTTCATGGAGCACCACTGGCGCGAACGGTTCTTCGAGGTATCGAGAAACAGCCAGCCGCACTGCGGCCCGGGACATTCCTTCAGGCGGTCGAGCGCACCAAGCTCCAGCAGCTCGGCGGCTTTCCATGCGACGGGACCGAGCGCGGCGATGGCGCTCGCACCGCTGAAATCCCACAGGCAGCAGATATCGCGGTAATCCGTTTCCTCGTCTGCCGCGAGCCGTCGCCAGGCGGCGGTAGCGCGAATGATTTCATTCAGATGCTCAAGCGCCGCGCGCGGCAGCGGCCTGCCAGCGGCGCGCGCCGTGAAAATCTCGTGCAGGTTCGCGCGCAGGCTTCGCACTTGCGCGAACGCCTTCGCCTGCTCCTTTTCCGATGTCGCGCGCAGGTTGCGCAGCCCGTTCGGGCCCACGAGGTCGAGCTTTTCATTCCAGCGCAGGAACGTGTCGTAGCGATCGAGATAGTCGCCGGCGTCGAGGTTGTTCCAGTCCGAGACGGTGTTGACGAAATCGACAGCGGGATGCCCGCCCACGATCTCCATGTCTTCCAGTGTTCGCATGTTGGCCACCATGGTTTATGTAACCACTATAACAGGCTTGACTAGTTACAAGACAGCGCCTAGGCTTGTAACCGTCAATATCAATTTTACCGGTTAATCCTGGAGGCTGCCATGAGCACATTCGATGTCGATCCAAAAGGCCTGCTGCCCCTGCTTCATGCACTGGCCGCGCATTTCCGCCACGTCTTCCGCTCACGCGCCTGGCGTCACCACTCCGCCCAATGCGCGTGACGCACAACACAGGGGAGAACAGCATGAATACGCATCACAGCCGCGTCAGCACGCTGATGATCGACTGCCTGGACGCCGAGTTCGAATCATCGCTCGCATTCTGGTCCGCCGCACTTGGCCTTGCACAACCGCGGCGCCCGCAGGCAAACCAGCGGTACGTCACGCTCGGGCAGATCGAAGGCCCGCTGTTCGTGCGAGCGCAGCGCGTCGCGCGCGATCCGGGCTACCACCTTGATATCGAGACCGACGACCAGCGCGCAGAACGCCGGCGGCTCGAAGCCGCGGGCGGCCGCGCGAAGTACCGCGTCAAGCGCTGGTGGGTGATGGAAGATCCCTCCGGCACGCCGTTCTGCCTGGTGCGCCCTGAATCGGACGACTTCCCGGACAACGCCGCGGCGTGGAGCGAGCAGCCATGATCCTGCGCGAATGGCGCGGCCGCGTGCCGCACGAGAAGACCGATGCGTATGTCGAATTCCTCGAACGCGTCGCGCTGCCCCACTACGGCAGGACGGCCGGCCACCACGGCACCTGGCTGCTGCTCGACCGCGAGCGTGATGACGACGCCGAGATCACGCTGCTGACACTGTGGGAGTCGCGCGATGCGATTCACGCGTTCGCCGGCAGCGACATCTCGCGCGCCGTGTATTACCCGCAGGACGACGGCTTCCTGCTCGAGAAGCCCGAACGCCTGCGGCATTACGAGGTGCTGCATGCACTGGAGGAAATTCCGTTCCGGCTTTCCGTCCGCTACTGACCGCAACTTTTCCGCATCGCGTTCCTCTAAGCTCTCGAAACCACGACAACGAGGACAATGTCATGCGGATCATTCCTGCGACGCTCGCGGCCGGCCTGCTGCTGCTGCCGTTCACATCGAACGCAGCGACGGACTGGGTTGCGAAGAGCGACGAATACACCGCGGCGCGTCTCGCGCTCGATGCACGGTTCGGACCCGAGAGTGCGGCGCGCAGCGGGCTCGAGGGCTACGACGAGAAGATCATGGATCTGGCGCCGGGCTTCGATGCGCGTTACGAGCGCGGCCTTCACAACGTGCTCGCGGATTACGAAAAGGCGCTTGGCACGGAGAAGGATCCGCAGGTGCGCCAGGATCTCGAAATCCTCATCGCCGATGCGAAGCGTTCGCTCGCAACGCGCGCGCTCTACGACAAGAACATGGTCGATTACTACAACATCCCGCAGACGGTCTTCTACAGCATGCAGGCGCTGCTCGGCCCGCAGGTCGACGCATCGCGCCACCCTGCCGCACTCGTGCGCCTCGAGAAATACACCGGCCTCGCGAAAGGCTTCACGCCGGTGTTCGAGCATGCAAAGCGCGAAACCGCGAAGGATCTCGAGAACCGCAAGCTGCTCGGGCCCTACGTGCGCGAGCTTGAAACGGACCTCGACAACATGCCGCGCTTCGTCGATGGCGTGCGCGAGATGTTTGCAGGAAGCGATGTCGAGGGCTGGGAACCCGCCGTCGCTGCATTCGAGAAACAGGTGAACGATTACGCGGCGTGGCTGCGCAAGGAACTGCTGCCGCGCGCGCGAAAGGAATCGAAGCTGCCGCCGGCAATCTACGCCGCGAACCTCGAGATGTTCGGCACGACGATGGATCCCGAAACGCTCATCAGCCGTGCAACGTCGGGCTTCATGGACATCCGCGTCGAGATGCAGGCGATCGCGCGGCAGATCGCGGCGAAGCGCGGCTTCAAGTCGGCCGATTACCGCGACGTGATCCGCGAGCTGAAGAAGGAGCAGTTCACCTCCGGGAACATCATGCCCGCGTACCACGCGCGGCTCGAAGAACTCGAAGCGCTCGTCGAGAAGCACGACATCGTCACGCTGCCGGAGCGCGAGGCAATCATCCGTCTTGCGAGCGAAGCGGAATCCGCCGCACAGCCCGCACCGCACATGCAGCCGCCGCGCATGATCGGCAACACCGGCGAGCGCGGTGCGTTCGTGCTGCCGCTGAACAACCCGAATGCCGGATCGGATGCGAAGATGGATGACTTCCTGAACGACGCCGTCGCCTGGACGCTGACCGTGCACGAAGCGCGGCCGGGACACGAGATGCAGTTCGCGAAGATGGTGGAGAACGGCGTCTCGCAGGCACGCATGCTGTATGCGTTCAACTCCGCGAACGTCGAAGGCTGGGCGCTGTACGCGGAAGCGGTGATGCTGCCGTACCTGCCGCTCGAAGGGCAGCTCATGTCCCTGCAGATGCGCCTTTTGCGTGCGGCGCGCGCGTTCCTCGATCCGATGGTGAATCTCGGCCAGGTCGATTACGCGACGGTGAAGGATTTCCTGATCGATGAAGTCGTGCTCTCCGAACCGATGGCGACGCAGGAAGCGGACCGCTACACGTTCCGCGCGCCCGGCCAGGCGACCTCGTACTACTTCGGGCACATGAAGATGCAGGAGCTGCGCGCGAAGACGGAACTCGCGCTGCGTGGAAAGTTCGACGAACAGGCATTCCACGACTTCATCCTCGCGCAGGGACTGCTGCCGCCCGATCTCATGGCGAAGGCCGTGGAAGCGCATTTCATTCCCGCACAGGACTGATGCCTTTCTCCGCTGAAAAAACGCCCGCTTGCGCGGGCGTTTTTTTTCGGCAAGCGCTCCTACCACGCCCACAGGCGCAACGGCACGAGTTTCCACGCCATGAGGTACAACGCGACGCACACGCAGGCGAGTGCGACCAGCAGCGAATGCCATCTCACGGCGGGATGAACGCGGCCGTTCCATGTCCGCCACACGCGGTGGAGCGCGATGAAACTCGCAAGCGCGAATGCCACACCGCCTGCGAGTATTCCGAGCGTGACGGTATTGATGGTATCGAGCAGGGACAGTTCAAGCCGCAGCGACCACGTGACGGTGGCAAGAAACAGCACGCTTGCCGCGAGTGGCCATGCGCGCATCGACAGTCCCTGTCCGCGCGTGAGCGGGCCGAATTTCCAGCGCAGCAGCCACACCGGGAAATATGCAAGCGCTGAGAGCATCAGCAGCAGCGAAACACCGGCGAGCGCGAGCGGCAGCGTGACCGCCGCGCGCGTGCTGCGCTCGAAGTAGCTGCCGGACCATTCCAGCGCATCCGGCATGCCTGCGTCCTGCATGAAGACAAGCGTCGGCCATGCGTCGTTGATCGCGCGGAACGACTGATCATGCGCGGGCACGAATGTCGCGAGATCCGGCAGCACCGGGTGGCGCAGCAGGACGCGGCCTTCATCGACGCGCGCGCACGTCACCTGCAGCAGCCACTCCACGCCGCGCAGGATTTCATTTCGCGCGTTGCGTTTTCGATAGCAGCCTTCGACGGCTTCAGAAGGTTTCGCTGCCGGCGCATCGAGCGCGCCGGGTGACGGCGGCGCGATATCCGTTGCGAGAAATTCCACCGCGAGATTCCCGAGCACGCGCAGCGTTCCAGGCTCTGCGCGATTCAGGAACACCGCGTAGCCGAAGCCGTGCTCAGGCGAATACGCGAGTTCCGCGATGAAGCCGTCGAGTCCGCCGTCGTGCCCGTGCAGGCGAAAGCCTTCACGGAAGATCACGAAATCGCCGAGTCCGTACCCGTTGTCCAGTCCGTGTCTTGCCGCGCGTGCGGCGCGCGGCGTTTCCATGCGCGCGATCGACGCGCTGCTCACGATTCGCGTTTCATCCAGCTCACCGCGTTGAAGCAGGAGACGCAGCAGGCGTGCGGCATCGGCGGATGACAGCGACAGTTCGCCGGCGGGATACAGCAGCAGGCCGCGCGGCGGAACTTCACGCAGCAATCCTGCGCGCGTTGTCGTATAGCCTTGCGCGATTTCATCGACGGCGCCCCAGCGTGCATCGCGAAGTTCCATGGGCGCGAGCAGGCGTTCGTTCACGTAGCGGTGAAACGGCAGGCCCGATACGCGCTCGACGATGTATCCGGCGAGCGCGTAGCCGGGATTCGAGTAACCGTGCATCACGCCCGGCGGCCAGCGGACGCGAAACTCGTGCCCGAGATCCGCGACCGTTTCCGACAATGAATCCGGCAATTCGCGATCGCTGTTCATGTGGCGGAAATGCATGTCATCGAAACCTGCCGTGTGTTCCAGCAGGTGTGCAACGCGCACCGGCGCGGTCTCGCGCCAGGGATTTTCGATCGGGACGTGCGGCGCGATGTCATGCACCGCGTCGTCGAGCGAAAGCTTTCCTTCCTCGACGAGCTGCATCACCGCGAGCGCGGTGAACATCTTGGTGATGGAACCGGTGCGAAAGCGCGTGTTCGCGAGCACGGGAATGTCTTCATCGATATCCGCACGGCCGATGCCGCCGGCCCAGATGATCTCGCCGTTACGCACCAGCGCGATGCCGGCGCCCGGGACGCGGTTGGCTTCGAGAATTTCTGCGGCGCGCTGCTGGAACTCGCCGAGATCAGCGGCGGCGGCGCATGGCATGAACGACAGCGCGAGAAGAAAGGAAAGCGAGCGCGGCACGAAGCGTCCCCGGGGAAGTTTCCGGGAGCATAGCAGCGATCAACGAAAATTCAGACGCGCCGTGCGCGACGGCGGCGCAGACGCCACAGCCAGAATCCCGTGATGAAGAAGAACGTGGGCGCGATGCCGGCGAGAAACACGAGGAAGCGCCATGTCTCGCTCGGCGTCTTTCCCGAATGCAGCGGATAGATCGCGTGCGTTGCGCGCATGCCCGCTTCGAGCCGTGATGCATCGGTTGCGTGCAGCACATCGCCCGCGGGTGTGATCGCGATGAAGCTGCGGCCGTTGGGATGCAGTTCGCCCGGCATCTGCTTGCGGAACATCAGCACGTCGTCCGGCTTCTCCTGCGGCGAGACGAATACCGTGCGGCCGTCCGGCAGCGTCGTATCGAGCGCGGCGATGACGGCATTCCAGTCCGTGGCTTCGCCGGCGGCATCCGCCGGCAGCGTCTGCGGAATGACCGGCGCCTCGCCGCCGAGCATGCCGGTGAGCAGCGCCTGCGCGGGATAGTAGAAAACCATTCCAACGCCGGTGAGCGTGACGAAGAACAGCACGGGCAGTGCAACGAACCCGATCGTCTTGTGCAGCCAGAAAAGCTGTGGCGACAGTGCGCTGCTGCGCGGTTTCGCGAACGCGGTGCGCCACAGCCCGAAGCGCGGCCACCATAGCCACAATCCCGTTGCAACCAGGACAAGCATCGCAACGCCCAGCCAGCCGAGCAGCTCCTCGCCGTCGTGACCCATCATGAGATGCGTGTGCAGGTCGCGCGAAAAGTTCAGCACGTCGGAGAGCGGCGTGCGCACGAGCACGACGTCTCCCGTCAGCGCATCGCGGTATTCATGCGACTCGTCGGCAAGATAGATCTCGTATGCGCCCTGCTGCTCCGTCGGGAAACGGATCAGCGTGACGTCGCCGCGCGCATGCGCCGCCATCGTGATGTCGAGAATCGCCGCGCGGCGCTGCATCCATCCTGCCGGCGCCGGTCCGTCGATGGCGGGAAACAGCATGCCCGTGAGTTCCGGCGCATACGTGATCACGGCGCCGGTGAGCCCGGTGACCATGAAAACAAGACCGACCGTGATGCCGAGCCAGCGATGCAGCACGACGCCCGCCGCGCGAAGCGCGGCGAGCGTGAACGGGCGGGATCGTGTTTCGATGTTTTCAGCCACTTTCATCAATCTCGCGAAGCAGCGGGTTTTTCGTCCTGGTCAGCCAGCGCCAGGAGATGAGGCTCCGCTTCATTCGAACGAAGTGCGCCAGGTGACGTAGATGTTCCTGCCGCGTCCCGCGAAGTAGCCGTCGTCGCCGACGAGCGCGTAGACCTGCGAGTAGTACGTGATGTACTGCTCATCGAGCAGGTTCTCGATGCCGAACTGCAGGCGGTTGTCGTCGTTGATGAGCCAGTTTGCGACGAGATCGATCGTCGAGTAGCCGTCGAACTCCGCCGACGGCATGCCGTTGCTTTCGAAATCGCGGTCGAAGAGGTAATTGACCTGCAGGCGCGTGTCGAGGAAATCGCTCCAGCGCCGCTCCCACCAGATGTTCGCGCGGTCCGGTGCGACGTTGATGCCGTCGAGATCGGAATCGAGCGCACCGTCGCTGTCGGTGTCGACTTCGCCGTTGATGTGCGCGTAGTTCACGCCGAGCGTGCTGTTCATGTTCACGTCGAACGCGGCGGACAGTTCGATGCCGTCGATCTCGGTGCGTTCGCGCGCGACGGAGAAGATGCCGTCCGCGTTCGGGACCAGGCGTGCGCCGAGATCCGAATCCGAGGCGAAGTAGCTGACACGGAACTCGCCGCGCTGCGCGCGGAACTGCACGCCGAGCTCGCGGTTGTCCGCGATGATCGGCGCGAGGTTGAGGAAGGTGTCGATGTCCTGTCCCGGAATGTTGATACCGCGCAGCACGCGGCCGACATCGGGCATGGAGAAACCTTCCGAGCGCGTTGCATACAGCGTCCAGTTCGGGTTGATGCGCCAGTTCGCACCGATGTTGAACAGCGTTTCGCTGAAGTCGGGCTCGCCGCCGGTGACAAACGTGCTGCCGTAGGCAGGCAGCGTGGTGAAATCGTCGACGTCGAGCGTGGCGGATTCGTGGCGCACGCCCGCGGTCAGCTGTACCGGTGCGAGATCCCAGTCGAGCTGCACGAACGGTGCGGTGTTCACGTAGGAGGTTTCCGGCACCCAGTAGCGTCCCGTCTGCACGAGATCCTGCTCGGTGGTGTCGGTCAGCCAGTCGAAGCCGACAGTGACGTCGACATCGTCCGCGATGAGCCCGGGCATGTTGTAGGTGAGCTTCAGGCCGGTCTTCTCGGACTTGTTGCGCGACTGGTCGAACAGCGGCATGCCGCTTTCATCCTGGAAGTTGGCGAACGTGCCGCCGCCGTAGATCGCGGCGAACTCCTGGCGGAAGAGCTGCGCATGGAAACGGCCGATGCCGAGCGCTGCGTGGCTGTAATCCAGCGAATACGTCTTCACGTCGTTTTCCGCCGGCTCGCCTTCCACGGTGCCGGGAACGGACGTTGCGGGAATGCCGTTGGCGCGATCGCCCGGCTGCACGACCCAGTCGCCGTTCGAGCCGTAGTCGAACATGTTCGCGCTGAACTGCAGGCGCTGCTCGCCGAACGAGTAACCGGCCTTCGCGAACAGGTCGATGCCGGTGCCGTCCATGGTGTCGCCCTGCGTGGAGTCCACCGCGATCGGGCGATCTTCCGCATCGAAGAAAAGCCCCGTCGACTGCCAGCCGGCGGCGACAAGGAAATCGAGATTGCCCGCGCTGCCCGCGTGCTGCAGATGCAGCCGCTTTGAGAAGCTGTCGCCGTCGAAATCGTCGTTCGTGCCGAAACCGACAGCCGCGCGCGTCTCGCCCGGCTGCCCGGGTTGTGCGGTCTTTGTCACGAAGTTGATGATGCCGCCGGTCGCGCCCGTGCCCTGGATGGCGGTTGCGCCGTGGATGATCTCGATGCGCTCGATCATGTCGGGATCGATGGTGTAGCCGT
>CAZRFE010000072.1:0-13508 GCA_964599565.1 uncultured Gammaproteobacteria bacterium | reverse complement strand
CAGAACGACCAGTTGTTCATGCGCGGCAGCGCCATGTCCGGCGCGCCGATCATCAGCGGGATCATCCAGTTCGCAAGACCGACCCACGCGGGCATGACGGCGCCGAAGATCATCGCCAGCGCATGCATGGTGGTCATCTGGTTGAAGAACATCGGATCGACCCACTGCATGCCCGGCTGGAAAAGCTCGAGGCGGATGATCATGGCGAACGATCCGCCGACGATGAACATCGCCAGCGAGAACAGCAGGTACATCGTGCCGATGTCCTTGTGGTTCGTCGTGAACACCCAGCGGCGCCAGCCGGTCAAGGCATGATCATGGTGATCGTGGTTGTGAATGGCTGCGGAAGTCGTGCTCATTTGTCCTGGTCCTCTGCGCGTATTCAGCGCCGTATTGCTTCAGCGCGCACCCGGCGCGCCCACTCGGGCGCGGTTCAGCGCGCGGCCTTGATGTCGGAAGGTTTCACGAGATCGCCACTGTCCTGGCCCCAGGCGTTGCGCTCGTAAGTCATGACGGCAGCAATCTCCTCGTCGTTCAGCATGCCTGCGAACGCCGCCATCGCGGTGCCCGGGCGGCCGTTGATGACGACATCGGCGTGCGCAACGACATCACCCGTGATGAGCGCGCTGCCCTTCAGGCCAGGGAAACCCGCAGCGGCAAGACCTTCGCCGTTCTGCTGGTGGCAGGCCGAGCAGTTCGTGTTGTAGACCTTCTCGCCGAGCTGCATCGCGGTTTCCATCGTCCATTCCTGCGGCGCGGCCTCGGCTGCCGGTGCACTGTCCGCCGCGGCGGCCGCACCTTCAGTTGCAGCAACCGCCGCAACGCCGGCCTTCTGCTGCCGTTCCGCCACCCACGCGTCGTACTGCGCCTGCGGCATCGCCTCGACAACGATCGGCATGAAGCCGTGATCGCGGCCGCACAGCTCCGCGCACTGGCCGCGGTAGACGCCGGGCTCGTTGACGCGGAACCAGATTTCATTCACGAAACCCGGGACGGCGTCCTTCTTCGCGGCGAACGCCGGCACCCACCAGGCGTGGATCACGTCGGCGGAGGTGATCAGCAGGCGGACCTTCTGCCCGACGGGAACGACGACACGGTTGTCCACGTCCAGCAGGTAGTTTTCCTTCGATGCGGGATCAAGACCGGAGCCGGTCTGGCGGATCGCGTTCGACTCGGCGTCCAGCGTCGAGTAGAAGCCGAAGCCGCGGTCGACGCCGTTCTCGTCGGTGATGAGGTAGTCGTATTTCCACTTCCACTGCAGGCCGGTGACCTTGATGGACACGTCGGACGCGCGGAAGTCTTCCATCTTGATCAGCGTGCGCGCGGCGGGAACCGCCATGCCGATGAGAATCAGGAAGGGGATCGTCGTCCAGACGATCTCGACACCCGTATGGTGATGCCAGGTCGCGGGAACGGGATGCTTCGATCTGCGGTGCAGGATGATGGAGGCGATCATCGCGCCGAACACGAGAACGCCGATGATCACGCAGATCCAGAGCACGATCATGTGCAGGTCGTAGACTTCCTGGCTGATGTCGGTGACGCCTTGCGGCATGTTGAGCGCGTAATCAGCCAGCGCCGACGTCGAGGCGGCTGACAGCGCGACTGCCGCCAGTCCACGCAGCGCAGCCTTCATCTTGGTGAAGCACATGCGATGGTCACTCCCAGTTTCCGAAAGATGGTGAGTCGTGTTTGCCATGCGGAGCCGGTTGCGGCAGGCAATGCGGGGGCGAAAGCTCCCTTCGTGGCCCCGCGGTCGAACCGGTGCAAAATCAGGCGCGTATGCTACTTCAAGCCCCCCTGCTTCGCAACTTCGCGGGCGTCGTCACGGCCTGACTTTTTCCTTTGATTACAGCAGGTTGTTACCAGAACTGCGGGTGGAAACGCAAAACGTCCCGCGGTGTACGGCATTTCAGCCGAATGCCGGCGACAACGCGGCAGCCACGCGCGCGGGACCAGGCACGGCCAGGTGCGGCACGATGCCAAGACACGGCGCGGGCAACACATCGCGCAGCGTTGCGATGTTCGCGTCCATGACGGGCATGCCGGTGGCGGACACGTTGCCCACCCAGCCCGCGAATTCCAGCCCGCGCGCGCGGATGGCTTCCGCCGTCAGCAGCGCGTGGTTGATGCAGCCGAGCCGCAAGCCCACCACCAGCACGATCGGCAGGCCGAGCCGCGCGGCGAGATCCGCGCTGTCGAACGACGCACCAAGCGGAATGCGGAAACCGCCCGCACCTTCCACCACGATGCGATCCGCGCCGGCGCGCAGCGATTCGAATACCGCCACCAGGTGTTCAAGAGAGAGCGCAACGCCTGCCTCCGCGGCGGCGATATGCGGCGCGATCGCGGGCGCGAAGGCGTACGGGTTCACCGTGGCGTAATCCCAGTCGCGGCCGCTCGCGCGGATCAGCGCCTCGGCATCGTCGTTGCGCAGCCCGTCGCCGGTTTCGCGGCAGCCGCTCGCGACAGGTTTCATCACCGCAACCGTTCCGCCTCGCGCCGCGAGCGCGTGCACGATTCCGCAGGCGACGGTCGTCTTGCCGACTTCCGTGTCCGTGCCCGTGATGAAGAACCCGTTGGTCATTGTCATTCCGACTGCCAGGCGCGGCTTTTGCCGCGAGTTGAAGAATCGCGGCAAAGCCGCGCTACATGTTCTTTCTTTCCTTCAGCGAGCGACGCAACTCGTCCGCGCTCACCGCGCCATCGCGGACGTAGCGCACGCCTTTCGGCAGTTCCGGCAGCCATGCCGTGCCGTACACCACTTCATAGGTCGCCGGCAGCTTTCCATCGCTGCGAAACTTCTCGTATGCCTGCTCGAACGCCGCGAACCGCTTGCGCCCGGTGAGCCCGTGCGCGCGCCCCGCGTTCACGTTGTGCGCGCCGATCGCCTTGAGGTCGCGCAGCAACCCTTCGGCGCGGTCGTACGTGAGCGTGAAATGCTCGACGTCCATGACCACTTCGGTGAAGCCGGTTCGCACCAGCGCATCGCCGATGTCATGGAGATCAAGAAAACGGTTCACGTGCGTGTAGCCATCCACCTCGGACCACGCTGCGCGCAGTTCCTTCAGCGTGTCGGGACCGAACGTCGAGAACACGATCAGCCCGCCGCCGCGCATCACGCGGCGAAACTCGACGAACGCGTCATCCGGTTCGTTCACCCATTGAAGCGCAAGGTTCGAGAACACCACGTCCACGCTCTCGTCCGCGAGCGGCATGTCCGCAAGATCGCCTTCAAGCGTGGAAAGCGCTCGGAACCACGGCTTGTTCCGCCGCGCTTGTGCGAGCATGTGCGGCGCGATATCGAGTGCGATGAGCCTTGCCTTCGGGAAACGCCGCGCGAGCGGTTTCAATGCGCCGCCAGGGCCGCAGCCTGCATCAAGCACGGCAAGCGGTTGCAGCGTGACAAGCTCGAGCTTCTCCAGCAGGCGCGCACGCACTTCGCGCTGCAGCGGCGCGTTTGCGTCGTAATGTTTCGCGGCGCGATCGAACGCGCGGCGCACCTGCGCGATGTCGAGTTCGAATTGCCTGTCGTTCATGGCTGTGTCCGAAGCGTCATGTGGGAGCGGCTTCAGCCGCGAAAGCATCGTGCGAACATCCGTTTGCGGCTGAAGCCGCTCCTAGAGGTCATCCTCAAGAAAATTCATCACTTCCCGCAGGAATTCCTCGCGATGCGAAATGAACGGCATGTGCGCGGCCCTGCGCATCACGAGGGCGCGCGCATGCGGCGCAAGCGCGGCCAGCGCCTCGCCCGCGGCAGGCGGTGTCAGGCGATCGCGCCCGCCCATGACGACAAGCAACGGCGATTCGACTGCCGCAGCGCGCGCGCGAAGATCCGTATCGTGCAGGATGCGCAGGCCGTTCGCGAGGCTTGTTGCGCGCGGCTCGCCGTGCGCAAACACCATCCTGCGCAGATCCCGCAGCAACTCGACAGCGCGCTCGTCGCCCAGCACCTGCAACGCGAGAAAGGCATTCACCGTTGCATGGAAGTCGCGTTCGAGATCCGCGGCCATGCGATCGAGATCCGCCTCCGCGACCGCGTGCGGCCAGCTCCCGTTCGCGACGAACCGCGGCGTGCTCGCAACGAGCGCGAGTTTCTTCACGCGCCCGGGCGCGCGGCTTGCAGCGGCGAGCGCAACCGTTCCGCCCAGCGACCAGCCGAGCCAGTGCGCGTCATCGGGTGCGGCATCCAGCACCAGCGCCGCCGCGTCGTCGATGTCCGCGGGCAGCTCGATGTGCGCGTTGTGGCCGTGCCCCGGCAGATCGATGAAATGCACGCGAAAGCGCTTCGCAAGCGGCGCTGCAATTTCATCGAACACGCCGCAATGCAGCGCCCAGCCGTGCAGCATCACGAGATCCGGGCCGGAACCGATGACATCGACGTTCAGCACGCAATATTCCTTCGGATGATCGCGGCCAAAGCCGCTCCTACATGACTGCCGCGAGTGCTTCGAGCAGGCGATCCACGTCGCTTTCGGCGTGCGCCGCGCTCAGCGTCACGCGCAGGCGCGCGGTACCCGCAGGCACCGTCGGCGGGCGAATCGCGGTAACCAGCACACCGCGCGCAAGCAATGCTTCGGACACGCGCATCGCGCGCGCTGCATCGCCGACGACGACGGGTTGTATCGGTGTCGGCGATTCCGCGAGATCAAGGCCAAGCGACGCAGCACCGTCACGAAAACGCGCAATCAGCGCGTGCAGGCGTTCGCGCCGCTCCGGTTCCGATGCGACGACGCCGAGCGCGGCGAGCGAGGCGGCCGACGCGGCCGGCGGCAGTGCCGTCGTATATATATAAGTGCGCGCGTGGTTGATCAGGGTTTCGATCAGCGCGTGCGAACCGGCAACGAACGCGCCGAAGGAACCGAATGCCTTGCCGAGCGTGCCCATCAGCACGGGAACGTCCGTTGCCGTCATACCGCAATGTTCCAGCGCGCCGCGCCCGGTTGCGCCGAGCACACCGATGCCGTGCGCGTCATCGACAACGAGCAGCGCGTCGTTCGCCGCGCAGGTTCCTGCAAGTGCGCGCAGCGGCGCGATGTCGCCGTCCATGGAAAAGACGCCGTCCGTCATCACCAGCGCGGCACCACTCTCCTGCGAGCCAAGTTTCGCCGCGAGCATCGCGACATCGCCGTGTGCATAGCGCGAGAACTTCGCGCCGCTCAGCAGGCCGGCGTCCAGCAATGACGCGTGGTTGAGACGGTCCTCGTACACGTGATCGCCGCGCCCGGCGAGCGCGGATGCAATGCCGAGGTTTGCCATGTAGCCGGTGGAAAACAGCAGCGCGCGTTCGCGGCCGGTGAATGCTGCGAGCCGTTCTTCCAGTTCCTCGTGAACGCGAAGATGCCCGGAGACGAGATGCGCAGCGCCGGATCCCGCGCCGTAGCGTTTCGCGGCTGCGCACTGCGCTTCGATGAGACGCGGATCGTTCGCAAGGCCGAGGTAGTCGTTCGAGCAGAACGCGAGCATCTCGCGCCCGTCGATGACAACGCGCGGACCGGCAGCGGAATCGATGACACGGCGCCGGCGATACAGCGCATCGCGTTCGCGCGCGTTCAGCGCCTCGCGCAGCGCGGCATCGTCAAGCCGCCTGCGCATCTCACGCCTGTGCCGCTGTCGGTTCGCGGTGTTCTTCGCGGCGCTCCTCGACGCGCGCCAGGGCTTCGGCGCGAATGCCGAGACGGGCGAACAGCTTCATGTCGTCGCTGGATTCCGGGTTCGGCGTGGTTAGCAGCTTCTCGCCGTAGAAGATGGAGTTCGCGCCGGCGAGGAAACACAGCGCCTGCATTTCATCGCTCATCGCCGTGCGGCCTGCGGACAGCCGCACATGGCTCTTCGGCATGAGGATGCGCGCCACGGCAACCGTGCGCACGAATTCGATCGGGTCGAGGTCGTCCTGCGTATCCAGCGGCGTGCCTTCGACCTTCACGAGCTGGTTGATGGGCACGGACTCGGGATGCTTCTTCATCGTCGCGAGCACGGTGAGCATGCCGGCGCGATCCGTCAGCCCCTCGCCCATGCCGATGATGCCGCCGGAGCAGACGTTCATGCCCGCGTTGCGCACGTTCTCGAGCGTGTTCAGGCGATCCTCGAAGGTGCGCGTGGTGATGATGTCCTTGTAGTACTCGGGCGAGGTGTCGATGTTGTGGTTGTAGTAATCCAGCCCTGCGTCCTTGAGGCGCACGGCCTGCGCCTCGGTGAGCATGCCGAGCGTGCAGCAGGTTTCCATCCCCAGCGCCTTCACGCCCTTCACCATCTCGACGATGACATCAAGCTGCCGGTCCTTCGGCGAGCGGTAGGCCGCGCCCATGCAGAAGCGCGTCGCACCGCTGGCCTTCGCGTTCTTCGCCTGGTCGAGGACGTGGTCGACCTGCATCAGCGCTTCGCGCTCAAGCCCCGTGTCGTAGCGCACCGACTGCGGGCAGTAGGCGCAGTCTTCCGGGCACGCGCCCGTCTTGATGCTGAGCAGCGTGGAGACCTGGACCTCGTTCGGGTCGAAGTGCTCGCGGTGGATGCGCTGCGCCTCGAAGAGAAGGTCGTTGAACGGCAGCGCGAACAGCGCCTCGACCTCCGCGCGGCTCCAGTCGCTGCGGACTTCGCCCAGCGGGCGGGAAAAACTGCGGCGCATAGGACATCTCCCGTATGGGCGGGCCGGACTTTACGGCCGATGATTCGAAAGGCAGGCAGTGTAGCCGAAGGCCGTTGTCTACCCAAGCGACAGCATGTGGTGGACGGATGAGCAATTATTGCCCATTCCACAAGACCAAGGCCCGCTGGCTGCACGAACGGTACCGGGGAGGTGACCGCACCATCCGCTCACGAGGCACTCATGCGCGCGTTCCGCTGGCGCTCCATCAACGTGCTCGTCGTTGTCGGCTTTGCCGTGGTCGGCCTGCCGCTGGTGGCCGCGATCCTGCTCAGCAACTTCTACCTCGAGAGGCTCACGCTGATCGGCCAGGCAACCGTCGCAACCGGCATCGAAGGCACGCGCCAGGGGCGGATCCTCGGCGAGGAACTCACCGCGATGGAGCGCCACGCGCGGCAGTACGAAGTCCTGCGCGAACCCGCGCTGCTCGAACTGTTCGAGCGTCGCCGCGAACGCTTCGAGGCCGCGGCGGAACAGTTGCGGCAGGTGTTCACCGACGCCGCGCTGGATGCGGACATCGCGCGGCTGCTCGCCAACTCGCGCGCGCTCGATGTCGCCGCGCCCGGCAAGGCGCCGCTGAATGCACCGAACGGTTTCCAGTCGCTGCTGAACATGTCTATCGACATCAACAATCGCATTCGCGCGCTCACCGAGGCGCGCATGAACGGACTGAAGATGCAGTCCGAGCGCATCCAGCAGCGCCTGCTGTGGCAGGCGACCGGCGTCATCGTGCTCGCACTCGCACTCGCCGTCGTCTTCGCGCTGATGATCTCGCGCGCGGTGCGCCAGCTTGCCGGCGCGATCACGGGACTCGGCGAAGGCCGCTTCGAGCGCGAGATACGCGTGCGCGGCCCGGAGGATTTCGAGCATCTCGGCGGACAGCTCGACTGGCTGCGCCGCCGCCTGCAGGCGGTGGAGGAAGACAAGAGCGCGTTCCTTCGCAACATCTCGCACGAACTGAAATCGCCGCTTGCAAACATCCGCGAAGGCAGCGAGCTGCTCGTCGATGGCGCAACGGGCGTGCTCTCCGCGGAGCAGCGCGAGGTCGCGGACATCCTGCGCGAAAACAGCCTGCGCCTGCAGGCGCAGATCGAGAACCTGCTGAACTTCAACGCCTGGCAGAACCTGCGCACGCCGCTGCTGCGCGAAGCGGTGCGGCTCGACGGACTCGTCGAGCGCGTGCTCGCGCGCCATCGGCTGCCGATCCATGCACGACGCCTGCGCGTGCTGACGGAAATGGAAGCGCTCACCGTCGCCGGCGATGCGCAGAAACTTGAAGTGATGATCGAGAACCTCGTCTCGAACGCCATCAAGTATTCGCCGCCGGAAGGCCGGCTGCTGATCCGCATCGAACGGCGCGCGCGCAACGTGCGCCTGCTCGTCAGCGACGACGGCCCCGGCGTCGAGCCCGACGAACGAAAGCGCGTCTTCCGCGCCTTCTACCAGGGACGCCGGCAGGCAAGCAGCCACGTGCAGGGCACGGGGCTTGGACTGTCGGTCGTGCAGGAGTGCGTGCGCGCGCATCGCGGCAAGGCAACCATCATTGACGGAGAAACACATGGCGCGACATTCCTTGTGGAACTGCCGGCGCGCTGAACGCGCGTGGCCGGGCCGCGCAGCGATGCTGCTGCTGTGCTGCGCGCTGTGCGCGTGCGCATCCGGCGCGGGCAATCGTCCGTCACTCGCTGCGCAATTCACGGACGGCCGCGACGCGAGCGCGCATTACCTGCTCGCGCTGCGCGAGTACCTTGCGCTGCCGGCCGGCGGACAGCACGCGCACCGCGAACGGCTGCGCATCGCCGCAGAACGCGAAGGCACTGCCGCGGAGATCGAATATGCGCTGGCGCTCTCCGTCGATCGCGATGACCGCGCAAGCCTCGAAGCCGCGATCGACTACTTCGAACGCCTGCTGCGCGCACCCGATCCGCTGCCCGTCGCGCTCGATGCGCTCGTGCGCATGCAGCTCGGCCAGGCGATGGACCGCCTGCAGCGCATGCGCGAATCGCAGGACATGCACGATGCGTATCGCGCCGCCGCCATCGGCCAGCAGACCTGTCACGCCGAGCTGATCGAAACGCGCACGCAGCTTGCGGACATGCGCGCGGACCTCGCCGAAGTGCGCCGCAAGCTCGATGCACTCGCGCGCATCGAGCAGACCGTCGACAAGAGCCAGGAAACGCGGCAGACGCGGCGGCTTCCGCCGCGCCCGAGCGAAAATGATCAACCAGAGGAAAACAATGATGCCGGGCGGACAACAGATACTGCTCGTCGATGACGATCCCGGCCTGCTGCGCCTTCTGAGCCTGCGGCTCGAGAGCAGCGGCTACAAGGTGCGCACCGCGACCGACGGCGAGCACGCGCTCGCGGAAGTCGCCGCCGCGCGGCCGGAACTCGTGATCACGGACCTGCGCATGGAACACATGGACGGACTCGCGCTGCTCGAAGCGCTCGGCCGCGATGCGCCGGGACTTCCCGTGATACTCATCACCGCGCACGGCAGCATTCCCGATGCCGTGCGCGCCACGCAGAACGGCGCGTTCGGTTTTCTCACCAAGCCCGTCGACAAGGACGAACTGCTCGCACAGGTCGGGCGCGCCATCGACGCGGGCTCCGCCGGCGCGACGGTATCCGATGCATGGCGCGATGAAATCGTGACCTGCAGCGGACGCATGGAAGAACTGCTCGCGCAGGCACGCATGGCGGCGGGCACGGATGTCTCCGTGCTCATCACCGGCGAAAGCGGCACCGGCAAGGAACTGCTCGCGCGCGCCATTCATCGCGCAAGCCAGCGCAGCCGGAAATCCTTCATCGCCGTCAACTGCGGCGCCATTCCTGAAACGCTGCTGGAATCGGAACTGTTCGGTCACGAGAAAGGCGCATTCACCGGCGCCGTGCAGTCGCGCCCGGGACTCGTGCAGGAAGCGGACGGCGGCACGCTGTTTCTCGATGAGATCGGCGACATGCCCGCCACTGCGCAGGTGAAGCTGCTGCGCATGCTGCAGGAAGGCACGGTGCGCCGCGTCGGCAGCACGCGCGATACGGATGTCGACATTCGCGTCGTCTCCGCCACGCATCACGATCTGCGCGAGAGCATCGAGTCGGGCGATTTTCGCGACGATCTTTTCTACCGGCTGAACGTCGTCAACCTGCGCCTGCCGCCGTTGCGCGAACGGCGCGAGGACATTCCGCTGCTCGCCACGCATTTCCTCGAACAGATCACCGGGCCCGATCCGCATGCGCGCAAGGTGTTCGCGCCGGCTGCGCTCGAGACGCTGTTGCGCGGCGACTGGCCGGGCAACGTGCGCGAACTGCGCAATTTCGTCGAACGCTGCGCAGCGCTCACGCCATCGAAACTCATCTCCGCAGGCCAGGTGCGCCGGCTGCTCGACGAACAGGGCAACGCACTGCCATCGCTTGCGGATGCGCGCGATGCCTTCACGCGACAATATCTCTGCCAGCTGCTGCGGCTCACGCACGGCAACGTCTCGCGCGCGGCGCGCCTTGCAGAACGCAACCGCACGGATTTCTACAAGCTGCTCAAGCGCTTTCACCTCGACCCCGCGCAGTTCAAGCATCCTTCCTGACCAGAACCGTCCCGCCTGTCTGCCATCGGCGACAAAAATTGCGAGTGCATTCAGCCGTTTCAGCCACGCGGCGCGAATGCGTCTGCGCGCAGCAACGTCCTCGCCATCACGATGCGGCGCATTCCGCACGCAAAGGCCAGAACGGCGCGCATGCACGGCGCGGCACGCATCTTGCACCTGTATCACTGAACCTTACTGGTTCGCGCAAACCACTACTGGAGGTCATCCCATGAAAAAACTGTTGATGCTCATTCTCGCCGGTCTGTTCTCAGCGGGCGTTGCGGTCGCGAACGAAGGCGACAAGGTCAACTTCGATCAGCTCGACCAGGACGGCGATTCACAGCTGAGCCGCACCGAGGTTGCACAGGATTCCAACCTGGCTGCGCAGTTCAGCACGCTTGACGCCAATGGCGACGGCTACCTGGACCAGGACGAAGCGAAGACCGCTTCGAGCGACCAGAGCCAGGACATGAGCGAAGACCAGGGCATGGGTGAAGACTACTGATCCCATGCGGCGTGACGGGCGTCCGCCCGTCACGCTGTCCTGATCGGCTCGTTCAAGGAAACGACGCGCGGTCAACGAACAAAGACTTGTGAGGTCTTTCACCGGCTGCCTCGGCAGGTCCCCCCCGTTACCCCGCTCCCCCGGCGGGGTTCTTTTTGCCCGGGCGGGAGCGGGCGGCGCAGCAGAAAAAACGCGTTGAATATTCCGCGAGCGGTGACCAGATGAAAGATGCAGCAGGACCGCGTCGCGTTGCGCGGTTCGACAGAAGTCCCCGACGTACTGGAGGTACACATCATGACTCGACGCCCTGGAATACTTTCTATCTGCGCGGCAATGCTCGTCGCGCCCGCCGTCGCCGGCGCTGACTCGCTGTTCGACGACGACATCGGTCCCTATGCCGGCGTAGGCATCGGCTACGGCACGTTCGACGATGAAAACTTTCTTACCGACGACAATGAACTGCGCGATGACCGCATGACATGGCAGGCATTCCTCGGTGCGAAGTTCACGTCCTACATCGGGCTCGAAGCTTCCTATGTCGACTTCGGCGAAGCCGATGGCGACGGCGGCTTTCTCGATTCGAACGGCGTAGGGGCAGCGCTCGTGCTCAATCTTCCCATCAACGATTCATTCTCGCTTTCCGCACGCGGCGGCCAGCTCTGGTGGGATGCCACCGGAACGGGTGTCGCGCCGCTCGATGAATTCGACTTCGATGTCGACGGCGAAGATCCGTTCTACGGCGTAGGCGCGCACTTCGGTGACGGCGAAGGCGTCGGTCTCGCCGTGCGCTACGACTTCTACGAACTCGAGAACACGGAGATCGAAGTGCCGTCCGTGAATCTTGAATTCGGATTCTGAACGCATGCCGGACGGACGGATGCAGGGCCTCGCTTGCGCGAGGCCTTTTTGCGAGCGCGCATCGCAATGCATTCACCCGACCGGCGAGAAGCAACAGGCACAACGGAGGTTCAACATGCAGCGAATATTCTCATTGGTGGTCGCCGGGCTGCTTGTGGCCGGCAGCACGCTCGCGGCCGAGGCGATCGATTTCGATCGCTACGACGAGAACGGCGACGGTCACCTGACGGATGGCGAATGGACGGATGCGAACACCGGCATCGCGTTCGATATCGCGGACACCAACCGCGACGGCTACGTGGATGAAGCGGAAGCGGAAGCGGCGATGTCGATGAAGGAACGCAACGTCAGCGACCATTCCGTGAACGCCGCCGGTGCGGATGCCGAACGTCCCGACTACGCGCCGATCAGCGACAGCGAAGACCAGCAGCGCGCGGTCGTGATGTACGACGATGACAGCGACGGCCGTGTCAGCCGCAGCGAGGCGCGCAAGGACGGCGAACTGGTGACGTACTTCGTCATCTGGGATACCAACCAGGACGGCTACCTCGACCAGAGCGAGATCGACAGCGGCGAACGCGAAACGGGCGGCGCCGGGAGCATCGATCGCAGCGACGCACAGGCGCAATCGAGGATGCAGCATGATGCAACCCGTCGCCCGGAGAACAGCGCATCGCCGCGCGGCATCGACACCGCTGCCTTTGACCAGGCGGACACCGATCACGACGATCGCATCAGCCGCTCGGAGGCGACCGGTGTCGATGCGCAGGCGATCGCTGCTTCCTTCGATGCGCTGGACGCCAACCGCGACGGCTACGTGGATCGCGACGAAGCGTCCGCCTCGCCGCAGGACGCAACGTCCGGCGCGAACACGCCCGGCGCAGGCGGTGCTGCGACGGTGCAGATGGTGAGCGCGAGCAACAACACCGGCACGGCCGGCCAGTTCACGACGCTCGACGAAAACGGCGACGGACTGCTCGATGAAACGGAAGCTGCCGAGGACGAATACGTCCTGGCGAATTTCGATGCGTGGGATGAAGACCGCGACGGCTTCGTATCCGAGGATGAGGCGAGCAAGGGCTGGGTTGGCAACAACGACGATGATGTCATGGGCGAAGAGCGGTAGCGGGCGATCGTTCATCGAATCCGGATAATTTCGCGCGGCCCGATTGCAGGCGCGGATGCGTCGTGGCGGAATTCACGCTCGCAAATTTCATGCAGGGATGCGCATGTTCCTTCGCGAACTCTCCTTTCGCCTGCTGCCCGCAAGCTGCCTGTTATGCGGTGTGCGTTCAGACCGCGTTCGCGATCTCTGCGCGACGTGCGAGCGCGATCTTCCAATACACGGTCATGCATGCGGCCGCTGCGCGATGCCGCTTCCCGCGTCCGGCAATACCTGCGGACGCTGCCTCCGGTTGCCGCCGCCGCATGACGCGCTTCGCTCCGCCTTCACGTATCGCTACCCGCTCGACGCGCTGATCCAGCAATTCAAGTTTCACGGCAATCATCCGGCGGGGCGCGTGCTGGGCGAACTGTTCGCGGAACATCTCGCCCCGCCATCCCCGCTGCCGGATTGCCTGCTGCCGGTGCCGCTTCACGCGAAGCGGCTTCGCGAACGTGGATTCAACCAGTCACTGCTGCTTGCGCAATCGCTTTCACTGCAACTCGAGGTTCCGCTCGCCGCGGGTCTTGTCATACGGCAGCGCGAAACCGCCGTGCAGTCGGGAATGAACGCACGCGCACGCCGCAGGAATGTCCGCAACGCGTTCGCGCTCACCGGCAATGCATTGCCGCCGCGCATCGCAATCATCGATGACGTCGTCACCACGGGAAGCACCACGGATGAAATCGCCCGCCTGCTGCGAAGCGCAGGCGCCGCGTGGATCGAAGTGTGGACGCTGGCGCGCGCTGTTTAGGA
>CAZRFE010000071.1:0-13625 GCA_964599565.1 uncultured Gammaproteobacteria bacterium | reverse complement strand
GCAGGTAGCGGATGCGCCGGTCCATCTCGCGCAGCTGCTTCTTGCGGTAGATGTATTCCGCGTTCTCCGAGCGATCGCCTTCCGCCGCGGCGGCGGCGAGTGCTGCGACCACGTCGCGCCGCTCGGTCCACAGCGCGTTCAGTTCCTGCTGCAGCTGCCCGTGGCCGGCCCGCGTGATGTAGGGCGACGATTTCGGCGCCGCCGGTCGCCAGCGTCCCATGGTTTCTCCTGTTTGACAGATGCTGCGCGCGATGCGGCGCGGCCTTGATGCGCAGACAGCCTGTCCCAAGGTTTCCAAGTAAGCCATCACTGCCGCGGAGGATTCGCGTGCGTTTCGCGGACCGCATCGATGCGGGGCACAGGCTCGCCGAACTGCTTGGCGATTATGCCGGACGCGACGATGTCATTGTGCTCGGCCTGCCGCGCGGCGGCGTGCCTGTCGCCGCAGAGGTCGCGCGTGCGCTGGATGCGCCGCTCGACGTGCTGATCGTACGCAAGCTCGGCGTGCCGGGACACGCGGAACTTGCGATGGGCGCGATTGCAAGCGGCGGCGCGCGCGTCATGAATCCGCAGGTGATCGAACAGGCGCAGGTGACTGAAGCCGAGATCGACGCGGAGACGAAACGCCAGCAGCAGGAACTGGAACGCCGCGAGCGCGCGTACCGCAATGGCAGATCGTTTCCGGATCTCGCGGATCGCATCGTGATTGTCGTGGATGACGGGTTCGCCACGGGCGCGACCATGCGCGCGGCCGTGGAGGCGCTTTGCCAGTACGCACCGCGCGAGGTCGTCGTCGCGGTGCCCGTCGCGCCGCCGCACGTGGAAGATGCGACGTTTCGTGACGCCGATCGTGTCGTCGTGGTGCTGCAGCCGACGCCGTTTCTCGCTGTCGGTCACTGGTACCGCGATTTCACGCAGACGACGGACGCAGAGGTCGTGCAACTCCTGCAGCCGTCATGAACGCATGGTTCGCGCATGGGCGCGCGGCGGAGAACGCAGGATGAAGACTGAAGCAAGGACGGCAATCGCCGCGGTGCGCAGCCGCGCGATGCCATTGACGGGCGGCGCCGGCGATCTCGACGGCGTGATGGAAATGGCGCGCGGCAGGGAATTCGTGCTGCTGGGCGAGGCAAGCCACGGCACGCACGATTTCTACCGGCTGCGTGCGGCGATCACGCGCCGGCTGATGATGGAAACGGATTTCGACGCCGTGATCGTCGAGAGCGACTGGCCGGACATGCTGCGCGTGAACCGCTACGTGCAGGGCGCGCCGGAAGACGGTTCCGCGCGCGACGCACTCGCCGACTTTGCGCGCTTTCCGCGCTGGATGTGGCGCAACCGCGATGTCGAAGCGTTCGTTGCGTGGCTGCGCACGTTCAATGAAACGCAGGAACGCAAGCGCGGCGTGTACGGGCTTGATCTTTACAGCCTGCATCGCTCCGCGGCAGCGGTGATCGACTATCTCGACCGTACCGACCCGCACAGCGCGAAACGCGCGCGCGAGCGTTACGGCTGTCTCGACCATGGCGGCGATGCGCAGCAGTACGGTTACTCCGTCGCCATGGGCGTATCGCGCTCCTGCGAGGATGAAGCCATCGCGCAGCTGGCGGAGCTGCTTGAAGAACGTGCGCGCGCCGAAGAAGGCGTGACGGACGACGCGCATTTCCATGCCGCGATGAATGCGCGCGTCGTTCGCAATGCCGAGCGGTATTACCGCGGCATGTTCTCCTCGCGCGTCAACACCTGGAACCTGCGCGATTCGCACATGTGCGACACGCTGTTCGAACTGCACGGGCACCTTTCCGCAACGCTTGGACGTCCCGCGCGCATTGTGGTGTGGGCGCACAACTCGCACCTTGGCGATGCGCGTGCCACGCAGGTCTCGGATTACGGCGAACTCAATCTCGGCCAGCTTGTACGAGAACGCGCGCTCGACCGCTGCCTGCTCGTCGGCTTCACGACGTACACCGGGCATGTCACGGCCGCGCGCGACTGGGACGAACCCGCCGAGCATCGCTGGGTGCGGCCCGCACTGCCGGACAGCGTCGAGGAACTGTTTGCGCGCACGCATCTTGATCGCTTCTTCCTGCCGTTGCGCGGCAACGAAGACGCCTTGCCTGCGCGTGCGCTGGAGCGCGCCATCGGCGTGATCTACCGCCCGGAAACCGAACGGCAGAGTCATTACTTCAACGTCTCGCTCGCACAGCAGTTCGACGCGGTCTTTCATCTCGATGAAACCACCGCGCTGGAACCGCTCGACGCGACGGATGCGTGGCGGCAGCGCGAGCAGCGGGGCGATCTGCCGGAAACCTGGCCGAGCGGCATCTGAGCGCTATTGCAACTGCGATACACCGCCCCCACTTCCTGCCTGTCGCAATCCCCTGATGCGAGAGTTGAAATGAGCCGAAGTCTCGAAGACCGCATGTGGTCGCGCGCGCTTGAAATGCTGGACCGCGCGGAGCGCGTGCAGCGCGGTTTCTTCGTGCCCGGTGCGCGCAATGTTCCCGGCTGGCAGCCGCCCGCGGACATCTACGAAACCGAGGAACACGTGTGGGTGGTCGTCGCACTTCCCGGCGTTCCTCCCGACGGGCTCGACGTCAGCCTGCGTGCCAACTGGCTCGACATCAGCGGCGTGCGGCCGCTGCCGCTTGAAGCGCAGCGCGGCGCGATCCATCGCCTCGAACTTCCGCACGGCCGATTCCGGCGGCGGCTTGAACTGCCGCCCTGGGTGTACGAGCTCGCGGGCCAGCGATTCGCCGACGGGTGTCTTTACATCAAGTTGCGCAAGAAGCTTTCCTGAAGACGGAAAACCCATGAACGAAGCAGACAACAGCCAGGAGTCCGCGGTGACGAAGCCGAAGCTGCCGGACGACGTGATCATCATCCTGCCGGTGAAGAACACCGTGCTTTATCCCGGCATGGTCATGCCGCTGTCGGTCGGCCGGCAGCGCTCGATCGCCGCCGTGCAGGAAGCCGTGAAGACCGACCGTCCCGTCGCGATAGTGATGCAGAAGAATATCGACGAGGAGAACCCGGATTCAGACGACCTTCATCGCGTTGCAACGCTCGCCCGCGTGCTGCGCTTCGTCACAACCGGTGACGGGCAGCATCACCTGATTGCGCAGGGCGAGCGACGCATCCGCATTCTCGATTACATCGAAGGTCACCCCTTCCTGCTTGCGCGGTTCGAGGTCGTGCGCGAGACGGAAACCGAAGGCAAGGAAATCGATGCGCGCATGCTCAACCTGCGGCGCAGCGCGCACGAAGCGCTCGCGCTGCTGCCGCAGGTTCCGGAGGAACTGAAGGCAGGACTCGAGCAGATCGAATCGCCGTCGCTGCTCGCCGATTCGATCGCGTTCTATCTCGATCTGAAGCCCGTCGAAAAGCAGGAAATCCTCGAGACGTCCGATCTCCTTGCGCGCATGGATCGCGTGCAGAACCTGCTCGACTATCGCCTCGAAGTGTTGCAGCTGCAGGATCGCATCTCGCAGCGCACGCGCGAATCCATCACGCTGCGCCAGCGCGAGGCGCTGCTGCGCGAACAGCTGAAATCCATCCAGCAGGAACTCGGCGAGGGCGGCGAGGAAGCCGATGAACTGCGCGAACTCGGCGACGCCATCACGAAGGCGGGCATGCCGCCGGAAACGGAAGAACATGCGCGCCGCGAACTCGGCCGGCTTGAACGCATTCCCGCAGCATCGCCGGAATACTCGATGACGCACACCTACCTTGAGTGGCTCACCGAGCTGCCGTGGTCGAAGACCAGCAACGACGAGATCGACATCGAGCACGCGCGCCGCGTGCTGGATGAGGATCACTTCGGCCTGGAAAAGATCAAGAAGCGCATCATCGAATATCTCGCGGTACGAAAGCTCAACCCGAAAGGCAAGAGTCCCATCCTGTGCTTCACCGGTCCGCCCGGTGTCGGCAAGACATCGCTCGGGCAGAGCATTGCGCGCGCGACGGGACGCGAGTTCGTGCGTTCCTCGCTCGGCGGCCTGCATGATGAAGCGGAAATCCGCGGGCATCGCCGCACCTATGTCGGCGCCATGCCCGGCGTCATCATCCAGCACATCCGCAAGGCGGGTACGAAGAATCCGCTGATCATGCTGGATGAGATGGACAAGCTCGGGCAGGGATTCCATGGCGATCCGAGTGCGGCACTGCTTGAAGTGCTGGACCCGGAGCAGAATTCCACGTTCCGCGACAATTACCTCGGCGTGCCGTTCGATCTCAGCCAGGTGATGTTCATCGCGACCGCGAACGTGCTGTGGAACATTCCAGGGCCGCTGCGCGATCGCATGGAGATCATCGAGCTGCCGGGATACACGCACGAGGAGAAGATCGAGATCGCGAAGCGCTACCTCGTGCGCAGGCGGCTCGAAGCGGCCGGCGTCACCGCGGAGCAGTGCGAGATCACCGATGCAGCGCTCGATGCGCTCGTCAGCGATTACACCCGCGAAGCCGGCGTGAGAAATCTCGAACGCCAGGTGGGCGCCGTGATCCGCAACGCCGCCGTTGAAATCGCCGAAGGCAAGGCGACGCGCATTGTCGTTGATCCAGAGCGCGTCAAGGACGTGCTCGGTCCTGCGATCTACGAGGATGAAGTCGCGATGCGCACCTCCGTGCCCGGCGTGGCGACAGGCATGGCGTGGACGCCTGTCGGCGGCGACATCCTGTTCATCGAGGCGAACCGTTCGCCCGGCAACGGCAAGCTCATTCTCACCGGCCAGCTCGGCGACGTGATGAAGGAATCCGCGCAGGCCGCGCTGACGCTGCTGAAGAACCGCGCGGAATCGCTCGGCATCGCGTTCGAGGAATTCGAGAAGAACGACATACACGTGCATGTGCCGGCCGGTGCGATTCCGAAGGACGGACCGAGCGCCGGTGTTGCGATGTACACCGCACTCGCCTCGCTGTTCACGGACCGCACCGTGCGAAGCGATGTGAGCATGACGGGCGAGATCAGCCTGCGCGGTCTCGTCATGCCCGTCGGCGGCATCAAGGAGAAGGTGCTCGCGGCGCACCGCGCGGGCATCAAGTCCGTCATGCTGCCGGCGCGCAACCAGCGCGACTTCGAGGAGATTCCCGAGAACGCACGCAACGCGCTTGAGTTCGTGTGGCTGGAACACGTCGAGCAGGCGCTGGATCATGCGCTCTCGAAGGAACCCGAACCGGTGCGAACGCCCGCGCAGGCGGCGGACGCGGCACGATCAGCGACGAGTCACTGACGACCGGCTGTGAAACGCACATCGCGATGCGCGGTTATCGGGATTCGGCTTGCGCCGGTCAACGATTGATTCAGTGGGTTTTTCATTCCGGCTTGCGCCGGCAAGGCTGTCCATTTTAAAAGCCCGGCTTCGCGGACGATTCGTTGAGTGTTGCGGGTCAGGAGATTGATTCGCAGCATGGGTCCGCTGCGCCTGGCGACTCAATCCGGCTTGCGCCGGTCAACGATTGATTCAGTGGGTTTTTCATTCCGGCTTGCGCCGGCAAGTCTGTCCATTTTAAAAGCCCGGCTTCGCGGACGATTCGGCGTTGATGGTGTTGCGTTTCCGCTGTCCATTGCGGGTCAGCGATTGATTCGCAGCACGGGCCCGCTGCGCCTGGCTTTTAGTCCCTGAAATTCTCGAACTGCAGCGGCTGTTCGATCTTCGATGCGCGCAGCAGCGCGATCGCTTCCTGCAGGTCGTCGCGCTTCTTGCCGGTGATGCGCACCTGTTCGCCCTGGATGGCGGCCTGCACCTTGAGCTTGCTTTCCTTGACGAGCTTGACGATTTCCTTCGCGAGTTCCTTGCCGATGCCGGTCTTGAGCGTCAGCGCCTGCTTCACCTTGTTGCCGCCGACGGTTTCGATCTTGCCGGCTTCGACGGCGCGCACGTCGATGCCGCGCTTTGCAAGCTTCTGGTAGACGATGATGGAAAGCTGCTCGAGCTGGAACTCGCTGTCGGCGTAAAGCTGCAATGCCTTGTCGAGCTTCTCGACATTCGCCGATGAACCCTTGAAGTCGTAGCGCGTGCCGACTTCGCGGTTGGCCTGGTCGACGGCATTGGTGACTTCGTTGAAATCGAGATCGGAAACGACATCGAAGGACGGCATTGCATTCTCCCCGGCTGGAAAGCCTCGAATGATACGCGAGCCATGAAATGAAGAAAGCCCGGCGCATGCCGGGCTTTCGTTTTCGTCGTCGCGTTTTACTTCGGCTGGACGGCTTCGAGTGCGACCTTCACGGTTGCCGTCTTCGGGTTGCCGCCGAGCGTTTCGTTCAGCTTGAACGCGGTGAGGTCGAGTTCGGTTTCCGCTTCAAAGGCGCGGCGGAAGTTGCCCCACGGGTCGTTGGCGGCGGCGAGCTCGTTCACCTTGAATTCCACGGACTTCGTGATGCCCTTGATGGTGAGATCGCCGCGCAGGATGGCGTGCTTGTCGCCCGTGGGCTCGTAGGCGGTGCTCACGAACGTCGCGGTCGGATGCTTCTCGGCATTGAAGAAGTCATCCGTGCGCAGGTGCTTGTCGCGCTCCGCATGCCAGGTGTCGATGCTCGGGATCTGCACGGTGAAGTTCACCTTGCTGTTCTGCGGCTTGTCCGCGTCATAGACGAGCGTGCCGTCGAAATCGGTGAACGCGCCGGGAATCCACGCAAAGCCGATGTGGCTGACCTTGAACGTGACGAAGGTATGGCTCTTGTCGATGTTGAGCGTTTCGGGTTTCGCGCCGAGCGGTGCGGCGAAGGACAGCGCGAGCAGTGAAATGAACAAGGCGGTCTTGCGTGACATGGCAATTGCTCCGGTAGGGTGATGTTTCAGCGACGGATGCCGAGCATGCGCTTCAGCGTCCGGTTGCGATTGATGAAGTGCTGCTTGAGTGCGCCGGCGATGTGCAGTGCGACGAGCGCGATGAGCGTCCATGCGAGCCACAGGTGCAGCCTGCCTGCGACGTCTTCCTGGCCGGCAAGTCCACTGATGAGCGCCGGCACCGTGAACCAGCCGAACACGGAAATGCCTTCGCCTTCCGCGGTCGGGATGAGGTAGCCCGTCGCGATGATCGCGAACAGCAGCAGGTAGATCAGCCAGTGTGCGGCATGCGCGATGCGGTGTTCCCAGCGCGGCCCGGGTTCGTCCGCGGGCAGCGGGTTGGTGAGCCGCCACAGGAGCCGCAGCGCGACGAGCCCGAACAGCAGGATGCCGATGCTCTTGTGGATGCTGGGCGCGCGGTTGTACCAGGGGTCGTAATAGGTCAGTTCGACCATCCACAGGCCGAGCGCGAACAGGCCGATCACGGTCACGGCGGTCAGCCAGTGAAACGTGATGTGAAGCCAGCCCCACTGGCTGGTGGAATTGCGCAGCATTCGCACGCTCCGGAAAGAATTCGGACCAGAAATAGTACGATCTCGGACTAATATAGCGATCCGCGGGGAAAACGCAAGTCGGTGATTCCTTCATGTTCCGCCCGGGGTGGTCGATACGGCGGCGCGGGATCCGCAGCGGCGCTGTGCTAACGTGCGCGCTCCCCGGCACCGGAGGTCATGATGAGCCAGGATTCTTCCGCCGAGCTTCGGGCGCGGCTGAACGCCGAGACCGCGCGTATCGCGTTCGCGGAACTCGCGCCGCACTTTGCGCGCGGCGCGGTAGTGCGCGTGGATGCGGCGCTGGATCTTGTCGAGGTCGCGGCGAGCTTTGTCGAGGACCGCCGGGACGCGGTCGAGGCCTGGATGTCGGCGGGGCAGGTCGCGGTCGCCACCGATGCCGACGCGCAACGCTGGTCGGAGCGCGCCGCCGGACTGTGGGCGGTGGTTGTCGCGCCGTGGGTGCTGGTGCAGGACAGACCGCATGGCCGCGGGTAGCGCGACGGCCTGGCTTCCCGTGATGGAGCAATGAACATGGCCATCCTGTGGTCGCGCGATGTCGGCGGTACGCGCTACGAGGTGCGGTCCGCGGGCCGCACCCGCCGCCTGTACGCCAACGGCGTCTTCCATTCGAGTTACAACCCGGCAAATCCCGTCACGGGCGGCGTATGGGATCTCCTGATGATGCCGGCGTTCTTCTATCCGCCGGGCGCGATCCGCCGCGTGCTGCTGCTGGGCGTCGGCGGCGGCACGGTGATCCGCCAGCTGCGCGAATTCGTGCGTCCGCGAAAGATCGTGGCCGTGGATCTCGATCCCGTGCATCTCGATGTCGCGCGGCGTTTCTTCGGCGTGGAAGGCGAAGACGTGCGCCTTGTCGAAGCGGATGCGCGCCAGTGGCTGGCGCGGGACCGCGCGCAGTACGACCTTGTCATCGACGACCTGTTCGGCGAACGCAACGGCGAACCCGTGCGCGCCGTCTGCGCGGATGCGGCGTGGTGTCGCGCGCTTGCCGCGCGCACCGCACGGCATGGCGCGGTGTCCATGAACTGCATCTCTCCCGCGGAACTGTCGAAGACGGGATTCATGACGGACCGCGCGCTCGGCGCGCGGTTCGCTGCGCGGTTCCAGCTGCGCGCCGCGCGCGATGCGAATGCCGTCGGCATCTTCCTGCCGCATGCCGCGAGCGCCGCGGAGCTTCGCAGGAATCTCCTCGCCGTGCCAGGATTGAACCCGCGCCGCGAGAACGGCGTGCAGTTCACCATTCGCACGCTCTAGCGATCGCACGCATTCATCGCGCAGTGTGATGCACTGCTCCGACGATGCACGGGGCGGCGACTAGGCTTGTCAGCCTCGTGGATAGGAGGAATGGGATGGAACAGACCGACTGGCAATGGATCGCCGCCTGCGCAAGCGCTGCGGCGTTCGGTGGACTTCTGTTCTGGTTGCTTGCGCGGCCGTCGCTCGCCATCGCGCACCGCATTCCGCAACGCGCACCGTTCGCCGCGGACCTGCTCGCCGGGCCCGGCGATCGCGAACGCCGGCAGTACCGCATCGCCGGTCGCGAACTTGCGGTGCTTTTCGCAGCGATGCTCGCCGGTGCCATCGGCGGCGCGCTCGCGGCGTTGCTGATGAGCGGCGCGATCGTTGCGATGCTGCCGCGCTGGGGATGGGGACTGCTTCTCGCGGCGAGCGTGATTGTCGTCGCGACAGGCTTCTACCGCATCATCCGCCTGGCGCGCGCGCAGGAATCCGCGCGCTTTCAATGGGCGGCGAAGGCGGCGGTGGGGAACATGCTGAAACGGCTGAACCTCGCAGGCAACCGCATCTTCCACGACGTTGCCATCGACGGCACCGTCGTCGATCACGTCGTGCTGGGTACGCGCGGCGTGTTCGCGATCAATGTCGTCGCGCGTGCGCTGCCGAAGAATGCGGAAGGCCGTCCGGCGGTGGAACTGAAGAACGGGAAGCTTCTGCTCGCGGGGAACATCGAGGCGCTGCCGGTCGGCGAGGCCGCGCGCAACATGACGCTGCTGTCCAGCGCGTTGACGCGGCTTGCGGGTCATCGCGTGCCGGTGCGCTCGGTGCTCGTGGTGCCAGGCTGGCATTGCGTGCCGAACGACGCGGGCAATCACCTCGTGCTGAATGAAAGCAGCCTTGCGATGGTCACGAGCTGGAACACGCCGGATGCGTATCTCATGGACGAAGACTGTCTTGCCATCCAGACCTTCCTGCACGAGGCGAGCCGCGCGCCGCGCATGGAGTGAGCCTCATTCCGGATGCCATCCTTCGCCGCCGGTGTATTGCTTCTCGCCGGCGGTGATACGCAGCGAAAGACGGTTCGACGGCGGCGGCAGCGGGCAGGTCGCGAGCGCGGTGAACGCACACGGCGGGTTGTATGCCTTGTTGAAATCCAGGAGTGCTGCGCCATCCACCGCGGGATCGATGTAAAGGTAACGGCCCGCGCCGTAGGTTTCGCGCCCCGATGTGCCATCCGCGATCATGATGAACCACTGTTCATCGCCCGCCTCCGCGAGCGCGGTGACGCGGTATTCCTCGCCATCGTGCGTGAACACGAGCTCGCCGGGCGACGCCATCTCATCGACCATGCCGAGAATGTTGATGATCTTCATCGCGCGCGGCTCCGGCCACGGTTCGAAGCGCGCTTCCTTGCGCCAGTCCAGCGATACGGGAAAGTAATCGAGCCCGGTGAACTGCAGGCGTTCGGGGTTCTCGAGATCGCGCACGCGAACGCCGTGCTTCCCCGCGCGCTCGATAACGTAGAAGCGCAGGCTGCCGGATTCGAGCATCGCCATGTCGGGATGCTGGTCATCGCTCATCGCGACGGTTTCCACGCCTGACCCTGCGAGCGTGATGCCCGAGTCGGGCGCGGCGCGGAACGAAACCTTGCCGTCGGCGTAGATGAATGTTCCTGCATGCGCGGCGAGTGCGGCGTTATCCAGCACGAGCGCATTTGCGCTGTCCGAACCGAACGTGTTTTCGCCCGGCTCAAGCCAGAAAAGACCGACGAGCGTGAGCCAGCCGTTCTCCGCGCGCAATCCGTCGGCGCGCTGCTGCTGCCACGCCGCGATGGACGCGGCGTGTTCCTCGGGTGTCATGGAAGCGGGTGACGGTTCGCAGGCGGCAAGCATGGCGACAAGTGCCGCGGCAATGACGGGCGGATGAATGCGCACGACGTGTCTCCCGTGGAAGAAGGAAGGCGCGAGCATAGCAGCCGCGCGTTCACCACGGCAGCGGCTTGCCGTCGCGGAAGAAACCGCCGCTCGGTCCGTCCGGCGGCAGCCGCGCCGCCCAGACGATGGACGCTGCACCCTCTTCGATGCTGCGCGGCGCGTTCTCGTCGCCCATGGATGTGCGTACCCAGCCGGGGTCGACGGAATTCACCTTGATGTTCTTCGGCGCAAGCACGTTCGCGAACAGCGTGGTCACGGTGTTGAGCGCGGTCTTCGACATGCGGTAGCCGAGATGCGCATTGCCCATGTTCGACAGCTGTCCCATCGACGACGACACGTTCACGATGCGGCCGTTCTCGCGGATCAATGTCGCGAGCGCCTGGATCATGCGCACAGGTCCGAGCGTGTTGGCGTTCACGACTTCCATGATCGTGCTCGGCGGCACGCGCAGCGGATTGGCGGGATACTTTCCCGTCGCATCGCGCGAGGATTCCGGCAGGATGCCCGCGTTGTTCACCAGCACATCGAACGCCTTGTGTTCGCGTTCGACATACTGTGCAAGCGCCTGGCAGTCCTCGGTGCTGATGACGTCCACCTTGCGCAGTTCGACATCCAGTCCTTCATCCTGCAGTTCGGAAAGCGCCGCAGCACCCTTGCGCGCATCGCGCGCCGTCATGATCACGTGGTAACCGTGCTGCGCGAGCTGGCGGGCGACTTCAAGGCCCATGCCGCGGTTTGCGCCGGTGACAATGGCAATCTGTTTGCCGGACATGCCGTGCTCCTTCGTGAGGGGTGGATGACTCTGCGACCCGCCGCGATGGATTGCAAGCGCATGCTAGACTCCGTGAACGTTGCGGAATCCTTGCGGAGATCATCATGAATACCACGCGTCCCGGTGTTGCTGCGCTTGTCGCGCTCATTGTCGCTGTCGGCATTGCGGCAGCGGGTGCATTCGTCGGCGGCGGATTCCTGAAGTCGCGGCTTGACGACCGGTTTGTCACCGTCAAGGGCATCAGCGAACGCGAAGTGCAGGCGGATCTTGCGCTGTGGCCGCTGCGTTATGTCGCGACCGGCAACGAACTGTCCGCCGTGCAGGACCAGTTGCGCGCGCAGGCTGTCCAGATAAAGGAATTCCTCCTCGATGCCGGCATTCCCGAAGACGCCGTGGAAGTGCAGGGCATCGAAGTCACCGACGTCGCCGCGCAGGCGTGGCGGGAAGGTCCGGTGCAGAACCGCTTCATCGTCGCGCAGACGCTGCTTGTCAGAAGCCAGGATGTCGAGACCGTCAAGTCCGCAAGCCAGCGCATGGGCGAGCTGCTCGATGCCGGCATCGTGCTTGCGAACGACTACGGTCCGCAGAGCAACGTGCCGAGCTATCTCTTCACGGGACTCACCGCCATCAAGCCCGACATGATCGCCGAGGCGACGAAGAACGCGCGCGCCGGCGCCGAGCAGTTCGCCGCGGATTCCGGCAGCCGCCTCGGCGGCATTCGACGCGCGAACCAGGGACTGTTCCAGATACTGCCGCGCGATCCCGTCGCAGGCATGATGGAAGAAAAGCAGGTCGACAAGACCGTGCGCGTCGTTTCCACCATCGAGTATTACCTCGAAGACTGATGGACGCGCTGCCCGACTGGCTTGCGCCGGGTCTTCGCATTGTTTCCATCGGCATCAACCCTTCGCTGCCGTCCGCGCGCGCCGGCTATCCGTTCGCGAATCCGCGCAACCGTTTCTGGCCGGCGTTGAATGCATCACGCCTCGTGCATGCGCCGCTCGAACCCGGCGTTGCCGCGATGAACGTGCTGCTCGAACGCGACGGCATCGGCTTTACCGACATCGTCAAGCGCGCAACGCCGATGGAAAAGGATGTCGGGCGCGCGGAATTCGCCGCCGGCGCAAACGTGCTGCTTCAGAAACTGCATGCATACCAGCCGCGCCTTCTGTGGCTCCACGGCAAGACGCCGCTGAACTCGCTGTGCCGTTCGGCCGGACTTTCGCCGCGCGGCGAGTGGGGATTGCAGGACGTGGAACTCGACGGTATCGCGCTGTTCGTCACGCCGAACCCGAGCCCCGCGAACGCCGCGTTCTCGCCCGCGGCACTCCTTGAATGGTATAACCGGCTCGCGTCACTGGCCGGATGAACCCATTGCGAAAGACAGCGAGGAAACCATGAATTCGTTGAACGACGCGGAAAAGTACACGCGTGTTGCGCAACTGCTGCACTGGCTGATCGCACTGCTGATCGTCGCGCAGTTTGCATTGATATGGAGCGCCGAGGCGTTGCCGCGTGGCGATACGCAGACCCAGCTTGTGCTGCTTCACCGCTCCGTGGGCATGACCGTGCTGATGCTCGCGGTTGTCCGCGTGCTCTGGCGCTTCATGCATGTGCCGCCCGCCTTTCCCGCGAACATGAACACGGCCGAGCGATGGCTCGCCGCGCTCACGCACTGGGGGCTTTACCTGCTCATCTTCCTCATGCCGCTGTCAGGCTGGCTGCTGACGTCCACGGCGGGCCGCAGCGTGGACTGGTTCTGGCTGTTCAGCTTCCCGGATCTGATGGCGAAGAACCATGACCAGCACGAGTGGTTCGAGAGCGCGCACGCGTTCATGTCCTGGCTGCTGATCGCGCTCGTGGTGCTGCACGTGTTCGCGGTGATCTGGCACATGCGCGTGAAGAAGGACGGCCTCATCCGGCGCATGCTGCCCTGACGATACCGGGCGCTTGCCCGGTTGCAGCGGTTTTTCCTGCAGCGTATGACTCGGATGAACGAGACAGCGCGCGGAGGAACCCATGGCGAAGTACGGCAAGAAGGCATCGAAGAAGGTCGAAAAGGCCATGCATGAACGCAAGGAAGGAACCTTGCGCAGCGGCGGTTCGGGCAAGAAGGTGAAAAGCCGCAAGCAGGCGATCGCGATCGGGCTGTCCGAAGCGCGACGCGAGGGTGACAAGGTGCCGCCGCCGAAGAAAAGGAAGAAGGCATCGAAGAAGAAGCCGGCGGCGAAGAAAAAACCGGCCGCGAAGAAGAAATCCACGGCAAAGAAGAAGCGTGCTCCCGGCAGGAAAAAGACCGCCGCGAAGAAATCATCGCAGC